>NZ_JANXTC010000391.1:0-17233 GCF_025356345.1 Tardiphaga sp. | reverse complement strand
CTCGTCGTCATCAGCCGCACCAGGCGGTCGAACACGATTTCGAGCATCGGCAGACGCTCATAGGACACCATCGAGGAATCGATGATGGCGCGAATGCCGGAATTTTCGTCGAGATTGATTTCACCAACGCTGAAGCCCAGCAGATTGTCGATTTCTTCCTGCGACAGAACGCGCTCGCCGCCGTTCTTGCCGCCGCCGAGATCGCGCCCGCCATCCTCGACCATGGCGGCCCATTGCTCGGCCATGGTCCCGGTAAGTTCGTTTTCGGCAGCAGCCTTCGCGGCCTCAACGGGGTCCTCTGAATCCAGAGAAGCTTCCCATTCGGCGGCAATGGCATCCTGGTCCATTTGCTCCTGGCTGGCCATGATCTAGTTCCGTTCCGTCACTGGATCAGGATTTCTTTGAACAGCACGGCGTTAACCTGGTTTGGCGCGACCGCGGCGTTGACGCGACGTGTCAGCTCCTCCTTGAGTCGGAACATGCCGATCGAGCCGTTAAGGTCGGTGGCGCGCAACTCGCGCAAATAGGTCTGGCACATGTCGGTGATCCGCGGCATCGCCGGCGTGATCTGCGGCACCTGCAGGGCATCCTTCACTTCGAGCACGACCTTGGCCTTCAGATACTGCACGCGCTCGCCGGGCTGGCCGGCCAAGTTGACCAGGATTTCCGGCACGTCGATGAAGGACGGCAACTTCGGTGGAGCCACCTCGACATGATCTTCCTTGGGATGACTGAACATGAAGAAGTAGACGCCGCCGCCGGCGGCCAGCAACAGGATCCCGACAGCGATCGCAATTAGCTTGAACTTGCCCTTTGCCGACGCGCTATCGCCGGCGGAGGGAACGCCCTCGGAATCATTATCTGCCATCGCCTGCCAGCCCGTTGTGGGATGGGCTCGATGCTGCCAAGCAGTTTCAAAACGCGATACAAATGCTGCCAGCGCCCAAGGCCCTGTTAATTGTGACGCTAGGTCGCAATGGTTAATGGAACCTTTCTTTTGCTGAACAGGTAGGAAAATTTTGCCGGACAAAGATGGTCAACAAGACCTTTCTGCCGCCCCTGCCCGGCGGCGCAAAAATACCAACATACTGAAATAACTGTTCTATTTGGCTTGGCACGGGTTTCGCTACTCTGTCTGTGAACCGCGGCTTGGGAGAGCTTGTGCGGTTCGCAGGATCCACGGTCCGCCTGGGAGGGCGGGTCGGGGAAACCAGGGGAGATTAACCGGTGGAGAATACAGGCCTCATCGGACTTTCGCGGCAAATGACGCTGGAGCGACAGCTCGACGTCGTCGCGAACAACATCGCCAACATCAACACGACCGGCTTCAAGGCCGACAAGTCGCTGTTCGAGGAATATCTGCGCTCGGGCGCCCACGAGGATAATTTCGTCGGTCGCGACCGCCGCGTCAGCTTCGTGCAGGACCGCGCCACGCTACACGACTTCGCCGCCGGCCCCTCCGAGCAGACCAAAAACCCGCTCGACGTCGCCATCGACGGCAACGCCTTCCTGGTGGTGCAGACGCCGGCCGGCGAACGCTACACCCGCGACGGCAGCATGCAGATCAATGCCCAGGGCCAGCTGGTCAACGCCGCCGGCGCGCCGGTGCTCGGCACCTCTGGACCGATCGTGTTCCAGCCGGGCGACAAGAACATCAACATCGCCGCCGACGGCAACATCACCGTGCTGGAAGGCGTCAACCGCATCGACTCGGTGCGCGGCAAGCTTCGCCTCGTCAGCGTCCCGGATTCGCAGAAGCTGGTGAAGGAAGGCTCGAACCTGTATTCGGCGCCGCCCGGCAGCACCCCGACGCCTTCGCTGACCGCGAGGGTCAACCAGGGCTTCATCGAAAAATCCAACGTCAATTCCGTGATGGAAATGACCCGCATGATCGATGTCACCCGCGCCTACACGCAAATCTCCGCGATGCTGCTGTCGCAGGGCGATCTGCGCAAATCCGCGATTGAAAAACTCGCCGACGTTCCGGCCTAAGGATTAAACCATGCGCGCTCTTTACACCGCGGCGACCGGTATGGCGGCCCAGGAACTCAACGTTCAGGTCATCTCCAACAACATCGCGAACATGCGCACCACCGGCTACAAGAAGCAGGCGGCCGCGTTCCAGGATCTGATCTACGACCATGTCCGCCGGGTCGGCGCGCAGGCCTCCGACCAGGGCACCATCATCCCGGTCGGCGTCGACATCGGCGGCGGCGTGAAGACCGTCGGCACCCCGCGCATGATGACGCAGGGCACGCTGTCACCGACCGGCGGCGACCTCGACATCGCGATCCGCGGCGAAGGCTTCTTCAAGATCCAGATGACCGACGGCACCTTCACCTACACCCGTGACGGCACCTTCACCACCGACAACACCGGCCGCATCGTCAACTCGCAGGGCAATCCGCTGCAGCCGACCATCACCCTTCCGGCGGCATCCTCCGGCCTGACCATCAGCGCCGCCGGCCAGGTCTCGGTGACGACCGCCGGCTCGACCACCCCGCAGATCCTGGGCACGATCGGCCTGACCCGCTTCATCAACAAGGCCGGCCTGCAGCCGATCGGCGACAATCTGTTCACCGACACCCCGGCCTCCGGCGCGCCGCAGGACGGCGTCGCCAATGCCGACGGCTTCGGCGACATGCAGCAGCGCAACCTCGAACAGGCCAATGTCGAAGTGGTCACGGAAATTTCCGACCTGATCGCCGCGCAGCGCGCCTACGAGATGAACGCCAAGGTGATCAGCGCCGCCGACCAGATGCTGCAGTCCACCTCCGGCATGTTCCGCTAGGGAGAATGATGATGACGATGCGCGCCCTCCTCCTCGCCTCCGCTTTGGTTGCCGCCGCCACCGCCACGGCGCTCGGCCAGACCCGCGACGACATCATCGTCGCTCCGGTGCTGCGCGCGAACGTCACCGTATCCAGCGATGTGGTCCGGATCGGCGATGTGATCGACAATGCCGGGCCGACCGCGCAGATCGCGATCTACCGCGCCCCCGATCTCGGCACGGTCGGCACGCTGTCGACCGCGCAGGTGATCGCCACGCTACGCGCGCATCAGGTGATCGGGGTCGACACCAAGGACCTGCGCAGCATCACCATCACCCGGCTGTCGCGCAGTCTGGACAGCAAGGAAATCGAGAACCAGGTGGCGATGGCGCTGGAAGGCCGCAACGGTCTTGGCGCGGCGGCCAGTCTCAGCCTCACCTTCGACCGCGATGTGCAGAGCCTGCAGCTCGACGCCGCCAGCAGCGGCATGCTGCAGCCGATCACGACGCGCTTCGACGCCCGCAGCGGTCGCTTCGACATCACCTTCTCGATCGGTAGCGAAAGCACTGCCGCGCCGACCCGGCTGCGCTTCACCGGCACCGCCGTCGAGACCGTCGAGGCCGCCGTGCTGGCACGCGGTGTCGAACGCAACGAGGTACTGAAAGCCTCCGACGTCATCATCGAGCGTCGCCCGAAGGCCGAGGTCGGCAATGATCTGGCCAGCCGCGACCGCGCCGTGGGCATGCAGTCGCGCCGCCAGCTGCGCGCCGGCCAGGCCCTGAAGACCGCCGATCTAGCCAAGCCCGATCTGGTGGTGCGCGACCAGGCGGTGACGCTGGTCTATGAATCCGCCGGGCTCTATTTGACCATTCGCGGCAAGGCGCTGGAGGGCGGCACCGAGGGCGACGTCGTCAACGTATTAAATTTGCAGTCCAAACGCACCGTATCCGGTGTCGTGGTGGGTCGTGGCCAAGTCGCGGTCGCGGTGCCCGGCCCACGCCTAGCACCGGTCAGCGAGGCGCCAGCGCCTGCCAAGACATCCGAAGTCGCCGCTCCCACGGCCGTCGCCATCAACTAACGCACGCCTGTTCTCGAAAAGCTGAGTCCTGTTCATGTACACGTTCAACCGCCCCCTTCTGACCGCCGCGTTGCTGGCGACGGGCCTTGCAACCAGCGGATGCTCGTCGCTCGAACGACTGAGCGCGATCGGCGAGAAACCGACGCTGACCGCGATCGAAAATCCGGTCGCGCAGCCGGGCTACAAGCCGGTGCAGATGCCGATGCCGAAACCGGAAGTCGCATCCTACAACGCCAATTCGCTGTGGCGATCCGGCTCGCGCGCCTTCTTCAAGGACCAGCGCGCGCACCAGGTCGGCGACATTCTGACCGTCACCGTGAACTTCACCGACAAGGCCAACATCGCCAACGAGACCCAGCGCAGCCGTACCAACAAGGAGGATTCCGGTATCACCGATTTCGCCGGCAGCAAGCTGCTGACCGGTAGCGCCGCGTCCGTTCTCCCCGGACGCCTGCTGACCGCCGACGGAACTTCGTCGAGCGACGGCAAGGGCTCGGTGGCGCGGCAGGAAAACCTGCAGACCAGCGTCGCCGCCGTGGTGACGCAGCTGCTGCCTAACGGCAATCTCGTCGTCGAAGGCAAGCAGGAAATCCGCGTCAATTATGAAATCCGCGAGCTGATCGTCGCCGGCATCGTCCGCCCCGAGGACATCCAGAGCGACAACACCATCGACAGCGCCAAGATCGCGCAGGCCCGTATCGCCTATGGCGGCCGCGGCCAGATCTCCGATGTGCAGCAGCCGCGCTACGGCCAGCAGGTGATGGACGTGTTGCTGCCATTCTAGGATTTCAAGAGCTCCCACACTTCGTCCAGCGCTCCCACGCCATGAAGTGTCCTACGCAAAAGCCTTTGTCAGCTCCCCTGACAAAGGCTTTTGTCGTTCGCGGCGCTGTGCGACAGGATGGCGCAGGGCGGCCAGCGCTTCGGATTGAACACCAGCGGGTCTGGCGGATTACACCGGGGCCTTGATCACGCCGATCGTCGGTACCTCCAACCAGAGACTTTCATGAGCATCGGACTAATCGCGCTTCTCGACGACATCGCTGCGCTGGCGAAGGTGGCGGCGGCTTCCGTTGACGACATCGCTGGGCAAGCCGCCAAGGCCGGTGCCAAGGCGGCCGGCGTGGTGATTGACGACGCCGCGGTCACGCCGCGGTATCTGGTCGGCTTCGATGCCGCGCGCGAACTGCCGATCGTACGCAAGATTGCGGTAGGGTCGCTGCGCAATAAGCTGCTGTTCCTGTTGCCGGCCGCCCTGCTGCTCAGCCTGTTCGCGCCGTGGGCGATCACGCCGCTGCTGATGGCCGGCGGCGCCTATCTGTGTTTCGAAGGCACCGAGAAGGTGACGGAAGCAGTCATGCCGCATGAGGCGCCGGATGCCGGCGCGGTGCGAACGTTGGCGATCGATCCAGTGACGATGGAAGACGACAAGGTCGCCAGCGCGATCAAGACCGACTTCATCCTGTCGGCGGAAATCATGGCCATCACGCTCGCGGCGATCCCGGCGGGATCGCTTGCCACGCGTGCACTCGTACTCGCGATGGTCGGCATTGCCATCACCGTGCTTGTCTATGGCGGTGTCGCCCTGATCGTGAAAGCGGATGACATCGGCCTGGCGCTGGCAAACAATAATCGCGCATCGTGGTGGGGACGCGGCAAGGCCGGGTTCGGCCGCGCGCTGGTGCTGGGCATGCCGCATTTTTTACGCCTGCTGGGCATCGTCGGAACGGCGGCGATGATCTGGGTCGGCGGCGGCATCGTCGTCCATGGCCTAGCCGAATACGGACTGTCGCAGATCGAGCACCTGATCGCAGCCGCGGCAACGCTGGCGGCCAGCGCGGTACCTGCCGCCGCCCAAGCGACAACATGGATCGTGACAGCGGCGGGATCAGGCGTGGTAGGTCTGCTGCTCGGCGTCGCGCTGATCCCGCTGGCCACCGGTATAGTGGCTCCAGTCTGGAGCTGGTTTCGCGGACAGGCCGGCAAGGCGCGCGGTGCATGAATTGAACAATCCAACGATCGGTACTCGCATGGCCGCCACTTTTTTCGATCCGACGTCCCGAACCAGAATCGAGCGCAAATCGCTATCGAGCGCGGAGGTCGCGGTGATCGCTGCGGATCGAGCGCCTGTGCTGCTGGTGGATTGCGATCTCGAAGATGCAGACCTGTCCCGTATCGACATGACAGACTGGCGGTTCGAGCATTGCGTGCTGAAGCGCGCCAATCTGACCGGCGTCGCGCTGGAGCGCGCCGAATTCGCCGGTTGCCGTGGGGCTTTTGCCAACTTCACCGCGGCCGAACTTGGCGAGGCCAAATTCCAGTCCAGCGATTTCAACAATGCGCGGTTCACCGGCGCGTCGCTATCTCAGGCGTCCTTCAATGGCTGCAAACTCACTGGCGCCGATTTCAGCCGCGCCAAAAACGTCGCCATTACGTTTTACGAAACGACGCTGTCTGCGGCAATCCTGGCTGGATTTTCGTTCCGGAAACACCGGCTGATCCGCGTCGATTTCAGCATGGCCGATCTCGCCAAATGCGACTTTCGCGACACCGTGTTTGAGGAGTCGAGCCTGCGCGAGGCAAATCTGGTCGACGCGCGGTTCGAAAGCGCTGACCTGCGCGGTGCCGACCTCGGCGGCCTGCGGCTCAACGATGCGCGAAAATTCAAGGGCGCGACCATCTCGCGGGGCCAGGCTGGCGAGCTGCTGGCGGAGCTTGGCCTTAAGGTCCGATAGTCCGCCGGTTTCCGCTATCCATGTTCTGGACCGTTGATGATCTGAACCGGATGCAAATCTGCCATCTGGATCGGCGTACGACGATAGGGTAGTGTCCGCGCGTTCATAAAAACAGGTGCCGGCGCCGCGGGCGAGGCATCAAGAATCGACATCCGGGGCGGAACATATGGCGCGAAACATTCTCATTCTCGGGGCCTCCTATGGCTCGCTGCTGGCCACCAAGCTGCTGATGGCCGGTCATAACGTCACGCTGGTTTGCCGCGGCAAGACCGCCGAACTCATCAACCGCGACGGCACCGAAGTCCGCATCAAGCTGCGCGACGAGCCGACCCATCGCGCCATTTTCTCGCGCGACCAGCCCGGCAAACTGGATGCGACCTCGCCCGGCGATGTCGTGCTGTCGCGCTACGATCTGGTCGGTCTGGCGATGCAGGAGCCGCAATACACCAACCACACCATCCGCGTACTGATGATCAAGATCGCGGCGGCGAAACTGCCCTGCCTGTCGATCATGAACATGCCGCCCTTGCCCTATCTGAAACGGATTCCGGCGCTGGCGGAGATGGACCTCGACGAGGCCTACACCAATGCGCAGGTGTGGGAACGCTTCGAACCGGGGCTGGTGACGCTGTGCTCGCCTGATCCGCAGGCCTTCCGCCCGCCGGAAGAGGCCGCCAATGTGCTGCATGTCGGTCTACCGACGAATTTCAAGGCAGCAGCCTTTGCCGACGACGCCCACAACAAGCTGCTGCGCGAGCTGGAGACAGACATCGACGCGGTGCGGCTCGATGGTCTCGACGTTCCGGTGAAGCTGAAAGTGTTCAACTCGCTGTTCGTGCCACTGGCGAAATGGTCAATGCTGCTGACCGGCAACTACCGCTGCATCACGCCCGAGGAGCCGCAGTCGATCCGCGACGCAGTGCATGGCGATCTGAAGGTCTCACAGTCGATCTATGACCACGTCGACGCGGTGGCGCGACGGCTGGGCGCCGACCCTCAGGATCAGGTACCGTTCGCAAAATACGCCAAGGCGGCCGAGAGCCTGCTGAAGCCTTCGTCGGCAGCCCGCGCGGTCGCCGCCGGCGCCCCCTTCATCGAGCGGGTGGACCTGCTGGTGAAACTGATCTCGCTGCGGCTAAACATGGCCAACGCCGACATCGACCGCACCGTGCAGATCGTTGATCAGAAACTCAACGAGCGGATCGAGGCCGGCGGCATATAAGCGCGATCTCTTTAGGTCGAATCGCCATCTCCTCCTCCGTCATTACGAGCCCGGGATAAGTCGGCTATGCCGAACTATCCCGGAGCAAAGCAATCCAGAAAGCGACAAGCGAAGACTGGATTGCTTCATCGCAAGAGCTCAGAGGAAAGCCAATTGGCTTTCCCCTGAGCCCGCAATGACGGAGCAGAAGTTGCGAACCAACTTAAAATCATACCGTTACAGGATGCCGGTAGTGAACCTGCAACGGCACTCATTATTATGCTCGCGCCGCTTCCGGGCATCTCGAACAATAAATAACTGAACTACAGGCGGTTGTGTTTGCGCAAGCGCCCGCGAGACACGGACGTGGTCGACGCATCGTCCCAGTACAAATGAGAACGGCCGCCTTGCGGGGCGGCCGTTTTAATTTTCAGCAACCTACTCGTCGCGATAGACTTTCTCGCGCTTCTCGTGGCGCTCCTGGGCTTCGACCGAGAGCGTAGCGATCGGGCGGGCCTCAAGGCGCTTCAGCGAGATCGGCTCGCCGGTCTCTTCGCAATAGCCGTAGGTATTCTCGTCGATGCGCTGCATCGCGGCGTCGATCTTGGAGATCAGCTTGCGTTGCCGGTCGCGCGCGCGCAGTTCTATGGCGCGATCGGTTTCCGAAGACGCGCGGTCGGCGAGGTCGGGGTGGTTGACGTTTTCTTCTTGCAGCGTCTGCAGCGTGACGCGGGATTCGCGTAAAATTTCTTCCTTCCAGGCCAGCAATTTACCGCGAAAGTAATCGCGCTGGCGATCGTTCATGAAAGGCTCTTTGTCGGAAGGTCGATAGCTTTTCAACTTGTCCAAGGCCAATCCATCCGTCCATGCAAGGCGCCGGAAACTCCGGCCGCGCCGCAGCTTATATATCTACGTCATGTGACAGACAATATCGCCATTTGGGCCAAAAGCCCGTCAGCCACAGGGTTTTCGCTGGGAACCCGGACCGGGCGCGATGCAGCGGTGGCGGGCCTGGACTTTGCTCAGAGGCGAACCGGGGCGGCGCCCGAACAGGGCCGGACCGTGGTCAGACCTGACCAGCCTTGGCAAGTTCAACCTCGACCCGGAGCTCGATCTCCGACAGTACGGCGTCGAGCCCGGCATCGCCGGACGACGATT
Source organism: Tardiphaga sp. (assembly GCF_025356345.1). GTDB lineage: Bacteria > Pseudomonadota > Alphaproteobacteria > Rhizobiales > Xanthobacteraceae > Tardiphaga. The sequence goes on along the minus strand of NZ_JANXTC010000391.1, from coordinate 8,290 downwards.
TCAGATCCGCCGCCGCGGCGCGCAGCCGCGCCACCGTTGCCGGATTGAACGAGCCCATCAGCAGGCCTAGTTTGAGATCGTCGAGCACATCGAGCGCGCCGCGGCCGCGCGCGACCGAGCGCTTGCGGCGCTCCATCGGATCCTCCACCCCCTGCATTGCCATCAGGGCGTCGAGGCTGGCGGCTGGCCGCGGCTGCAACGTCGGACGGGTCTCGGTGGGCGCCGCCGCATCCGGCAACGAGAAGCCGGTGGAACTGGTCCGCTTCGTGGGCGCGGAGGGCGAGCCGAGAGTGGTGCCGTTCGGTCCATAAATGCGCATCGACGTATCCAGCGAGGGGGGACGGCCGGCCTGGCCGCGGGGCGGCTTGCCCGTCGAGGGCTAGCACGACGGCGTAAACGGAACCCCATCCAGAAGGGTCGTCTTTTATGGTTAATCATTGGTAAACGGCCCGGCAAAAATTGCCGCGGGCGGCAGTTTTGCCACCACGCCGGAACTTCTCCCGACTTCCCAGAATGCGATATTTCGTAACGATTTCAACGATTTGTATCGCCAAACCGTACTGGCACGGCACTCGCATAGTTAAGGCTGGATCCTCGCCATGGCAGTGGCAAGGGGTCCGGATCTACCTCAGCGGGGAGCAGAGGATGCCTAGCCTACCTTCGGCGAGAATCACCTGGACGGTCTGCACGGCGCTGCTGGCGCTGGCGCTGTCCATGGTGTCCGCGCAGGCCACGTCGCGGATCAAGGATCTCGCCAATATCGAAGGCGTGCGGCAGAATCAGCTGATCGGCTACGGCCTCGTGGTCGGCCTCAATGGTACTGGCGACACCCTCAACAACATTCCTTTCACCAAGCAGTCGCTGCAGGCGATGCTGGAACGGATGGGCGTCAATATCCGCGGCGCCACCATCCGCACCGGCAACGTCGCCGCCGTGATGGTCACCGGCAACCTGCCCGCCTTCGGCACCCAGGGCACCCGGATGGACGTCACCGTCTCGGCGCTCGGTGATTCCAAAAACCTGATGGGCGGCACCCTGCTCGTCACTCCCCTGCTCGGCGCCGATGGCAACGTCTACGCCGTGGCGCAGGGCTCGCTGGCCATTGGTGGCTTCGCCGCTGAAGGCGCCGCCGCCTCCGTCACCCGCGGTGTGCCGACCGTCGGCCGCATCGCCAATGGCGCCATCATCGAACGCGAGATCGAATTCGCCCTCAACCGGCTGCCCAGCGTCCGGCTGGCGCTGCGCAATCCCGACTTCACCACCGCCAAGCGCATCGCCGCGGCGGTCAACGACTTCCTGGGATCGAAGACCGCCGAACCGATCGATCCGTCGACGGTGCAGATGGCGATCCCGCCGGAATTCAAGGGCAATGTGGTGGCCCTGCTCACCGAGATCGAGCAGTTGCAGGTCGAGCCGGATCTGGCCGCCAAGATCATCATCGACGAGCGCTCCGGGATCATCGTGATGGGCCGCGACGTCCGCGTCGCCACCGTCGCCGTGGCACAGGGCAACCTGACCGTCACCATCTCCGAAGGGGCCAATGTCAGCCAGCCCGCGGCCTTGTCGAACGGCCGAACCGTGACCACCCCCACCACGCGGGTCGGCGTCTCCGAGGACGGCAAGAAGCTGGCGCTGGTCAAGGACGGCGTCTCGCTGCAGCAACTGGTCGATGGCCTCAACGGCCTGGGCATCGGCCCGCGTGACCTGATCGGCATCCTGCAGGCCATCAAGGCCGCCGGCGCGATCCAGGCCGACATCGAGGTGATGTGATGATGGTTCATGGCGCCGCCGCTGCGGCCTACCAGGCCAAGCACCCGACCATCAATGGCCGGCCCGATGTGCTGCTGACCGACGCGCTGGCCAAGGTGTCGCCGGAAGCGCAGAAAAAGTCGCGCGTACAGTCGGAGGATTTCGAAGCGATGTTCATCAATTCGATGTTCTCGCAGATGACGTCCGGCGTGAAGGGCGAAGGCCCTTTCGGCGAGACCACCGGTACCGGCGTCTGGCGCTCGATGCTCACCGAGCAATATTCCAAGGCGTTCGCGAAGGCCGGCGGCATCGGTATTTCCAGCGACGTGTTTCGCACGCTCATTCTTCAACAGGCCAACCGCGCCAGCTGATCTCCGAGGACACCATCATGAATCAAGCGCAACGCCAGCCCGCACCCGCCGCGCCGATCGCCGCGCCGCCGCGACCCGCCGCTACCCCGGTCGAGGCGCGCAAGCTCGCCGAGTCCATGATGGATGCGATGAACAACTTGCTCGCGGTGATCGAGCAGGAAACCGCGCTGGTGCGTGCCGGCAAGGTGCGCGAGGCGATTCTGCTGGAGTCGAAAAAGAACGAGATGTCGCATCGCTATATCGCGATGATCACGTTGATGAAGAACAGCCAGAAATATCTAGCGCAGGCGACGCCCGATCTGCTCTCCGCGCTGCGCCGTCACCACGACGTGTTCCGCGCCATGCTGCAGGTCAACCTGACCGTGCTTGCCACCGCGCACGCGGTGTCGGAAGGCATCATTCGCGGCGTCAATGCCGAGGTCCAGAAGCGCAATATTCCGCAGACCTACACCGCCGCCGGCCAGCGCGCGCAACCCGGCCGCGGCAACATGACACCGATTGTCGTCAACCGATCGACGTAATGGCGGCCGAAGCGCCGATACGTTACTATTATTTGAATCAAATCGTCGCCGGAAGGTAAGCAACGCCTTCACGCGATTGCGACATACTGAGGTTTGGGAAGGGGTCGGGATCCATCCAATGGAGGCCAGGAGGCTGCCATGGCAACCGACTTTAGCATCAAACCGGTGGGGGCACCGGTCGCCACACCGATTCTCCGGCCCGTGCCCGACGCGGTGCGCGCGGCTGTGCCCACACAACTGCCGCCGGACAAGAGCGTAACCGCGGCCGAGCCGCTGCTGCGCGCCAACATTTCCGCCAGCAATTATCAGCAGGTCGACAGCGATCGGATCTCGCGGGAAGTGCTCGTCGACCGCGATGCCGCCGAGGTCGTTTATGTCTCGGTAGACAAGAAAACCAACCAGGTCATCAATCAGTTTCCGGAAGAGTCCCGGCTCCGCGCCCGCGCCTATCTCCGCGCGCAGGACACGGCCAAGCTGGAAGTCCGGAAGATCGAGACCGATCGCCGGGCCTGATCGATGAGGCCCACGACGTCAGGCCTTGCGTAGCGCCTGCGCGGTGTCGAGAAAGGTGCTGTTGGTCACGGGGTCGGTCACCGCGTTCTTGATGGTCGCCTTGTTGGCGCCAGCCAGCGCGAATTTGGTATCGCCGATCCGGAATCCCCCATCCTTGATCAGCACCTGCTGATACTTGACCGTACCGGCGCTGCTGTACTTCACCTGCGCGCGAAAACCCGAAATCTGCGAAACATCGATTTCGAAGGTCTTCTTGTTGGCGTAGGTGCCACTCCAGTTACCCTTGTAGAGAGCGGGATCGACGGCGACGTATTTGGTCGAGGTCGTCGGCACCTTGGTGGTGTAGCCGCTGGAGAGAATGCTCAAGATGTCGGCCATGACGGATCCTTCATGCCTGCGCAACGACTGGAATCGCTACGAATATGGCTGCCGCAGTAGGCGGCCCGGGTTCTTAAGACCCGGTTAAGCGACCCCCGCGGCGTTTCAGACGCGACCGCTGAGACCCGCCGCGATGTTACGGTTGATGTCGATCAGCGACTGCAATTTTTCGACTTCCGGCTTCAGCTTCAGCGCGGCGCACTGCGTTAGCACGAAGATGCCGATATTGGCGATGTTCTGGCGAATCTCGATCGGCTGCGGGCTGGCATTGTCCATCGCATCGCCAAGAAAGATCGACCACAGCTTGCGATTGAACATCAGCGCGTCTTCGAGGCCCTCATCCGTGGCGGCCCAGTTCTGCATCACGTCCTGCAGCTTGCGGGCCGCCTTCAACAGCGCCTGAGCTTCGATGTCGCGGGGGCTTGCCGTGGTTCGTGCGGTCCGCGCGTAAGCCTGGGCACCAGTCGACATGCATTACCTCAGAAGATCGTCTTCGCGTTTCATAAGTACACGCAGTTCTCTGAGTGCTTTGTAAAGAGCGCCGCTTAAAATTAGATTACTTACCTCGGCCAATTGATCTCGAAAGCTGGGCACCGCTTCCATCAGATCCTTCATGAAACCAAGGTAGAGTTCCTGGTAGCCCGGGATATCGTTTTCCAGATACATCATCTGTACGCAGAGATAGATCCGCTTCACCGGCGTGGTCGCCGTCTCCGATGTGAGAATGTCCTTCTCGCGCAGGATCGGGGCATCGCCGTCGATCAGGAAGGCCGTGCGGGTATCCGAATTGGTGATGACGCTTTGCCCGATGATGATTCGTTCGCCCGGCTTCAGTTCGACTCGCAAAGGCATTCAGGTCTCCTCTTGCCGCGCCGGCCCGCACAGGGCCAGAATTAAACCCGACGGTATTGCGTGCCACATTATAGGCGAGCACACCATCTGGTTGACCTGAAATTACGCGGCGACGCCAAATAATACCAGCAATCCATTAATTCCGACGCGCTTGCACGTCCGCGAATACGAAAGCGGCGAGGTTTCCCTCGCCGCGTGTATCTGCTTCATGCCGACAGGATTACTGCAGCAGCTTGAGCACGCTCTGCTGCGACTGGTTGGCCAGCGCCAGCGCGGACACCGCGATCGACTGCCGGGTCGACAGCGCCTGGCTGTTGGCGGCTTCCTCATTGGTATCGGCGAGCGTCAGGTTGGACGAGCCGGTCGACAGCACGTTGATCAGGTTCTTGGCAAAATCCTGACGGATCTGCACGATCGACAGATTGGAGCCGAGCGTCGAGGCCTGCGAGCGCAGCGTGGTGCTGGCGGCGTTCAGCGCGGTCAGCGTCTTGTTGGCGGAAGCGTTGTCAATGAAGTCGGTACCGGAAATCAGCGTCGGAACGCCGAGGCCCGCCGGGGTAAGCTGGGTACCGGTGATGTTGAGCGTCGACTTGCCGGTCTCGTTGAACACCAGCTTCAGCGTATCGCCAGCCAGCAGATTGACGCCGTTGAACGAGGCGTCCTGCGAGGTAGTGGTGATCTGGGTAATGACGTTGTTGTACTGCGCGAGGAGATTGGCGCGGGTGGCCTGCGAGTTGATATCCACGATCGGCGGCTTGGCCGTGGTGAAGGTGAGCGCGGCTGTCGCCGTTCCGCCCATCACGCCGCCATCGGCCACCGAGCCCATGGTCGCGGACGCGTAGTCGTTGCCAGCGGAGATCTGCAGCATGCCGGTGGCGTCGAGCGTGGCATTCATGTTGTTGGCGAGCAACGCGACATTGAGCTGGGCCAGCGTCTTGACGGTGCCATTGGTGCCATCGCCGAAAGTAATGTTGACCGGCGTGCCGCCCTTGAAGGAGGAGAAGGTCAACGTGGTGCCGCTGACGCCGCCGATGCCGGCCGAGCGCGAGGCGGTGAACTCGGTATTGGTATTGGTATTGCCGGCGAGGCCGAGCGCGGCCAGCGCATTGCCGGTGCCGGTGATATCAAGGTCCTGCGTGGTACCGGTGCTGATCTTCAGCGCGCCACTGACAACCGACGAGGCCACGCCAGTGCCGGTGCCAAGCGTGAAGGCGCCGGTGGCGCCGACGGTCGCCTTCTGCGCGCCGGTGGCAACGTCGATGGCGGTCAGCACGTCGGACACCGCTGAGCTCTGCAGATAGACGGTGGAATTGCCGCTGCCATCAGTCACCACGCCGCCGAGCACGCCGGAGCCGGCCGCGACGTTGGCCGCCAACGGCGCCGTCGCGTTCCGGAAGGTGATGGTCTTGCCGTTGACGTTCAGCGTCGAGCCGTCCTGCACCAGGGTGCCGAGCGAGCCGGAGGTAATGGTGCGGCTCTGCGTCACGGTGACCGGACCTGAACCGACCGACGCGGTCAGGCCAAGCCCCTTGAGCAGATCGGCCTTGCCGGAAATGCTGAGGTCGGAGCCGGTGCCGGTGGTCAGGGTCAGGACGCCCGCGGCAATGGCGGCAGGAGACCCCGACGAGGTCGAGAGAGCGGCCACGCCGTTGGTGTTGACGGTTGACTTGACGCCGCTGGCGAGGTCGATCGCGTTGGTCAGATCCTGCACGGTCGCGGTCGGAGCGGCCGACGGGCCGAGATAGACCGTCGAATTGCCATTTCCGTCGGTGACAATGTTGCCGGATGTTCCGGAGCCCGCGGGCACGACCGCGGCGGCGACGGCGCCCGACCTGAAGGTAATGGTCTTGCCGTTGACCGTCATCGTATCGCCGTCGACCGGCATCGCGGTTGCGGGGATCGTCCCGGCTCCGGCGGTACCGCTGAGCTTGAGAGTCAGGGACAAGGATGCGGCGGTACCGGCGCCGTCAGGCGCGGCCGAGCCGACCAGCGAGGTGGATGTGGCGCCGAGCGTGGTGGTGCCGGTGATCGGGGTGGCGCCGCCGGCGGTGCCGTTGAAGATCACTTTGCTGATCGCGTTGGCGCTGGTGTAGCTGGTGGTGCCGCGCAGATCGTCGGTGGTGGCACCCGCGATGGTGGTGGAAGTATTGGATTTGGTCGAATACCCGACCGTGGTCTGCAGCGCCTGGTTCGCGATCGATTTCGCGGTATCTACGAGCTTCTGCAGCGAGGTGATGCCGGTGTTGGCCGCCTGCAGGATCTGCACGCCGTTGCCGATGCCGTCGAGCAGATTGTTGATGTCACTGGCGCGGCTGTCTAGCCCCGCGGCGGTGAAGAAGTTGGTCGGATTGTCGAGCGCCGAATTGACCTTCTTGCCGCTGGCCAACCGGTTCTGTGTGGTGGACAGCAGATCCGCGGTCGACTGCAGCGAAAGCAGATTCTGGCGAACCGATGCTGAGAGAACGACACCTGACATGATTTAACCCTCCTGATCCTCGCGGCACGCCGACCTTCAGTCGCGCGACGCATGGTCACATCACGGGCGAAACTTCGCCCAGACGCGGCCGGTGATATTTGACGCCCTTCTGGAAGAGGGATCTCGACGCACCCATGCGGGTGTCACCGGATCAATCGCGGCCGATTCTCGGCCTGCCTGCTTCCTGCTTAGCTGGACTATTGGCGGCTACCCTTTAATTTATGGTTAACACCCCCTTAAAACCCGGCAAAAAGTGTCCCAAAACGGCAAAGGCCCGGAAAGCATTGAGCTTTCCGGGCCTTTTTGAGAGGCGTTGATCGATAAAAAGACGGCGGGATTTCTCCCGCCGCCCGGTAGTGGGTACGTTATTTAACCGGAATCAGCGCAGCAGCTGCAACACGCCCTGCTGGGCGGTGTTGGCGAGCGACAGCGCGGAGACACCGATCGACTGGCGGGTCGACAGCGCCTGGCTGTTGGCCGCTTCCTCATTGGTGTCGGCGAGCGTCAGGTTCGACGCACCGGTCGTGAGCACGTTGATCAGGTTCTTGGAAAAATCCTGACGGATCTGCACGACAGACAGGTTTGAACCGAAGGATGAGGCCTGCGAGCGCAGCGTGGTGGCGGCGGTAGTCAGGCTGCTGAGAGTCTTGTTGACCGCCGCGTTGTCGGTGAAGTCCGTCCCGGCCGTCAGCTTGGAGAGGCCGAGGCCGCCAGGGCCAAAGCCGACGCCGGAGATGCTGAGCTTCGAGGTGCCGGTTTCGTTGAAGGTCAGCTTCAGCGTGTCACCATTCAGCAGGTTGACGCCGTTGAACGAGGAGTCCGCGGCCGTGGTGGTGATCTGGTCGATGACCTGGTTGTACTGCGCGATCAGGCTGGCGCGGGTGGCCTGAGAAGCCGGATCCGCCTGGGCGGTTGCGACCGTCTGACCTTTGAAGGCGCCGCCAACCGCGGTTACCGATGTTCCACCGATCGTACCGATGCTCGACGATGCGTAGTCGTTGGTCGTGGTGATGCTCAGCTTGCCGGTGGTGTCGAGGCTGGCCTGCAGATTGTTGCTCGCCAGAGCCGTATTGAGTTCATCGAGCGTATCGACCTGGTTGGCCCCCGTACCGAATGTGATGTTGGTCGCGACGCCACCAGCACCGGTCGCGCCGATGGTCAGGGTCTGCCCCTGGATCGGCGACGTACGCGCCTGCGTGACGCCAGTGCCGAGACCAAGCGCAGCCAGTGCCCCCGCGTTCGAGCTCGTGACCGACAGATCCGAAGCGGTGCCGGTGTTGAGCACAACCTTGCCGCCAGTCACCGTCGAACCCGTGCCACCGCTCAGAGCATCGATCTTGCTGAGCAAGCTGGCGACGTCCGAGGTGATGTCGATCTGGTTGGCGCCGGACGCCCCCGAGGCGGTGAAGGTCAGGATCTTGCCGTTGACG
>NZ_JANXTC010000369.1:0-12363 GCF_025356345.1 Tardiphaga sp. | reverse complement strand
GCCAAGGGCGCGGTCTGGCTCAATGGGGACCTCTTCAGCCCCTATGATTTCTGGCAATATTTTCGTAACATCGAGGATGACGACGTCGGCAAGTTCCTGAAGATTTTTACGCGGCTGCCGCTCGACGAAATCGCCAGGCTGGAACGGCTCGGCGGCGCCGAGATCAACGAGGCCAAGAAGATCCTGGCGACCGAGGCCACCGCGATCGTGCACGGCCGGGAGGCCGCGATCGCAGCCACCGAAACCGCGCGAAAAACCTTCGAGGAAGGCTCGATCTCGGAAAGCCTGCCGACCATCGATATTTCACAGGACGAACTGGCCGCCGGCATCGGCGTGCTCGGGATCTTTGTTACCGCCGGCTTTGTTGGCTCCAATGGCGAAGCGCGGCGACAGATCAAGGGCGGCGGGTTGCGCGTCAACGACGTCGCGGTCACCGATGAAAAAATGCTGCTGACGCCGGCGCTGTTGACCCCGGAAGGCGTGATCAAGATTTCGCTGGGCAAGAAGAAGCACATCCTGCTGCGTCCCGCATAGGCCCATTCGCCCAGCGCACCTTGCCCCTGGCGCGCGAAACGCGCTCCATCGCCGGAGACATCGCACCCAGGACGAGTCGCCGGATGGAAACGCACAAGCCCGCCCCGCAGCACGCGCTGCGGACATCGCAGCATACGGCGCTCGCCGTTCTCGGTGTCTGTTTCACGCTGTCGGTGCTAGGTCGCGGTCTGCAAGAAAGTTTTACGGTCTTCCTGCTGCCGATCTCGCAATCCTTTGGCTGGAATCGCGGCGATGTGGTGTCGATCTACTCGCTGACCGCGTTATGCGTCGGCCTGGCCTCGCCACTGGTCGGCCGGCTGTTCGATCGCTCCGGACCGCGAGCGGTGTTCGTCGCCGGTGTCGCTCTGCTCGGCGGCGCCTTCCTGGCCGCGGGACACGCGCAAAAACTCTGGCAGTTTCAGCTCAGCATTGGCGTCGGCCTCGGCTTCGGCATCGCCTGCATCGGCAATGTCCCCAATTCCATCCTGCTTGGCCGCTGGTTCGGCAAGCGCCTGCCGACGGCGATGGCCGTCGTCTATTCGGCGACCGGCGCCGGCGTGCTGGTGATGCTGCCGATCGCGCAGATCCTGATCGACCATCTCGGCTGGCGTGGCGCCTATCAGGCATTTGGCTGGATGGTACTGGCTTTGCTGCCGCCGCTGCTGATCCTGCCATGGCGACGTTTCGCAGGCGGCTCCACGCATCTGGAGAAGTCGGACGCCCAGGGGTTAGCCGACCAGAGCTGGACGCTGTGGACCGCGATGCAGCATCACGCGTTCTGGGCGCTGTTCTCGACCTTTTTTTTCACCGCCATCGGCATGTATGCGATCTCGCCGCAAGTCGTCGCCTATCTGATTGATGCCGGATTCCCGCCGCTGACGTCGGCGACGGCCTGGGGCTTCAGCGGCGTGGTGCTGCTGTTCGGCATGCTCGGCGTCAGCTGGCTTGATGGCATCATCGGACGGCGGCCCTCGATCCTGTTCAGTTACACCCTGTCGATCATCGGCATCGTGATGTTATGGCTGCTGCAATGGTACCCTAACTACTGGATGCTCACCGGATTCGTGGTCTGCTTCGGCAGCATGATCGGCTCGCGCGGGCCGCTGCTGACGGCGACCGCGATGAAGATTTTTCGCGGCGAGCGTGTCGGCACCATCTACGGCGCCATCACCATCGGCAGCGGGCTGGGTTCGGCGTTCGGCTCATGGAGCGGCGGGCTGCTGCACGACTGGACGCAGAGCTATAATCCGCTGATCGCTTTCGCGCTAATCAGCGTGCTGCTCGGCATGATTCCATTTCTCGTGGTGCCAGCGCTCAGGCGTTAGTTCGCCACGCGCACTTGCGTTGCAGTTCATGCCGTTGGGTGGCTCGTCGGACTCGCGGCACGGCTTGCATTGCACATAATTTCCCGCACCTGAATACCGTATACGGCCTTTTACGAATGTTAAGCAGGTTCCTGCTAATTCTCTGGTGGTATTTATCAGACACCAAGGTCGATTTATGACAATGCTTAGCCGTCTCACCATCCGCTCGAAGCTTGCCAGCATGGTCGCCGTTTCGGCGATAGCCGTTTGCGTGGTCATCGCGGTTTCGGCGGCGCTCAGCCAGAAGCGGATGCTCGAGGACCGGATCGATCAGCTACATACCGCGGTCGACATGATGATCGGCATGGCACAGACGCTGCAGGACGAAGTCACGGCTGGCACGATGACGCTGCCCGACGCACAGGCGCAGTTCCGCCAGCGCGGCAAGGGCATGATGTTCAATGGTGGACAAGGTTACGCCGTGGTCTACCGCGCTGACCAGTCGATCCTGCTTAACGCCGCAAACCCAAAGCTTGAGGGCAAGATCACGGGTGCGACCGATTCCAATGGCGTATTGATCGCCAAAGCCATTGTCGACGCCGCGCGCCTGAAGCCTGAAGGAAATACAGCATCCTATCTTTATCCGCGCCCCGGTCAGACGGTGCCGGTGCAAAAGCTAGTATTCGCCAAGACCTTCGCGCCTTGGAATGCGACCTTCGGCGTCGGCCTCTACACCGACGACCTTGACTCCGACGTCAACACGCTGCTGCTGAAACTCGGCGCGATCGGCGTCGGCGTCCTGATTTTGATGGCGTTCATGTCCTGGCTGATCGCCCACGACGTACTTGGCGCGCTGAAGCGGCTTCAGCTTCGGATGCGGCGTATCGCTGGCGGCGCCCTCGACGGCGCCGTCGCTGAAACCGAACGTGGCGACGAGATCGGTCGAATGGCCGAGACGCTGGAGATGCTGCGCCAGACATCTCTGAGCGCTCGCTCGCTCGAATCCGAGCAGTCCCGGTTGAAGCAATCAGGCGAAACCGAAAAGCGCGACGCGCTGATCGGTCTCGCCAACCGCTTCGACGCGTCGGTCGGACAGTTGGTCGGCCTGATGGCCACCGGGTCGACGCAGCTCGAGTCCACCGCGCAATCCATGACGGGCACCGCCGACCGCACCAACCAGCAGGCTACGCTGGTCAGCACCGCCGCCTCCGAAGCCAGCACCCGCGTCCAGACGGTCGCTTCGGCCGCCGAGGAACTGTCGTCCTCGATCATCGAGATCAGCCGCCAGATGGCACAGTCCGCCAGGATCACCACCCATGCCGTCGATAGCGCCCGCCGCACCGACACCATCGTCCGCGCTCTGGCCGATGGCGCGCAGCAGATCGAGCATGTCGTCGAGTTGATCTCCAGCATCGCCGGCCAGACCAACCTGCTGGCGCTGAATGCCACCATCGAAGCCGCCCGCGCCGGCGACGCCGGCCGCGGTTTCGCGGTCGTGGCTTCGGAAGTGAAAAGTCTGGCGGGCCAGACCGCCGACGCCACCAAGGAAATCGGGCTGCGGATCGCCCAGATCCAGGCGGCGACCAAGGAGGCTGTCGAGGCGATTCAGGGCATCACCGCGACCATCGAAGAGGTCAGCGCCATCGCCACCACGATCGGCTCCGCTATCGAAGAGCAGGGCGCGGCCACCGCCGAGATCGCCCGCAACGTCACCCAGACGGCGCAGGCGACGCAGGACGTGACGACCAATATCGGTGGTGTCAGCGCGGCCGCGCAGGAAACCGGCACCGCCGCCGGCATGGTCCTCAGTGCCGCTTCCGGCCTGTCAAAGCAGGCCCGGCAGCTATCGGGTGAGGTGAGCACCTTTCTCGCCGGTGTTCGCGCGGCATAGGCTACGCCACGACCAACGGGCGCGATCCGCAGGCATCACAGGCGTGGCGACGATTGCGGCAGATCACAGCGTCGCGGGCACCGCATCTGCTTACGTCGCGGTTGAGATCAGTTCGGAGATCCCGGGAATTCCGCCGGGTTGTTCGGCTTGCCGGTCGGAAATTCCATGATTTTTCGCGTGACGCCGGGCAGGATAGCGGAGATCGGGTTGACGCGCAGCACCGGCGCGCCGGGGGTACCGACGACCTCATAGGTGATGCCGAACAGGCCCTCATTGCTGCCGCCGAGGAACAGCCCGACGATCGGGATCTGATTGAACATGTTGTTCAAGCCGAACAGCGGAACGATGGTGCCGCGCATGTGAACCTCACTGGCGGGATAGTCGATGCTGCCTTCGATCGTGGCACCGATCACCGGTCCCTTGACCACGCCTTCCCGGATCGCGAGCTGGCCGTTCTGCCGGGTGAATTCGGCGCGCAGGCGGGTGAAGCCGATGCTGTTCTGGGCGCCCGACGCACCGCCCCCGGTAACGCTGGCCAACTGCGCTTCGCCCTTGACGGCGAAGTTGGTCACATTGATCAGCCCCTCTTTCGGGCGCGAATCCGTGGTCGGAGCATCCATCGCCAGCGACAACTGGCCACCATTCACCTTGGCATAGGTGTCGGTGAATCTCAGCAGCGAACCCGCATCCCCCGTCTCGACAACGATGACGTCGCGGGCGGCCCCCTGCGCGCGACCGCGCATGTCGCCGGTCAGCGGCGTGTCACGGCCGAGCTTGCCGGACAGCGTGAAGCTCTTGATCGTGCCACCGCGCCGCGAAATCTTGGCATCGACACTGCGTACCGCCTCGCCATAATAGCCGGCGACGGCGCCGAGCTTCACGTCGACATCGAAGTCGATGCTCTTGGACTTGCTCTTGGGATCGGCTTCCTTGCCTGAAATGGCCGACTTCAAGAAGCCGCGACCATCGAACACATCGCCGCGCATCGTGACCTTGAGCACGCCGTCGGTTCCGCGGTCGGCGCGAAGCGAGGTCTTGTCGCCGTCCGAGGGCGAATAGGTCGGGAAATTGGCGCTGACCAGATCGCCGGACTGATCGATCTCCACCGCGCCCTTGATCTGCGCGCCACTGCCTTCGATCATGATATCCTCGAACCGCGTCGACGGTCCCTTCTGCACCACGTTGAATACCGCGCGGCCAGTCTTGCCGGGCAGCTTGACCCAGCCCGGCAGAACATTGTCGAGCTTCATCGCCGTCAGATCGGCTTCGATCCCCATCTTGCTATCGCGATCGCCGCTGCCGATCTTGCCGACCAGCTTGATCGGAAGCGCGCCGCTGACCGATGGACCAAGGTCGAAGCCCAGCCTGGCCCGGCTGGCGTCGTCGAGCGTCGCCTGCAAACGGACGTCGGCGTCGCCATCCGACGGCTTGCGGTAGTCGAGCGACGCCGTTTGCCCGTTGATCTTGACGTCGCCCTTGACCTGATAGCCCTGGTTATTGGCGATCACTTTGAGCGCGCTGGCCTCGAGTTTCTGGCCCATCACCATCTTGTCGCCGGAGAAGCCGGCGAGGTCGGCGTTGATGCTGTAGCTGGTATCGGTCTTGGTGAGCTCCCGCTTGATCGGCAGACCCAGTGCCACCAGTGCCGAGACATTTCCCTTGCTGGAATTCGGATCGATCAGATTGCCGGTGAATTCATTGAGGCGGTCCGATGCCAGGATCTCCGCCACCGCCGGCACCGGGCCATCGATCTTGAAGCGGACCTTGGCCGGCGACGGTTTCGGCACCATGTCCGGGACTTCGAACACGATGTCGCTGAGGGCCAGCTTGCGGCCGCCTGGAGTGTCGATACCGGCCTGACCGATCGTCACGGTCGCGGTGCGTCCGGTAACCCGGGCCCGCAGGTCGGCATCCCGGATCAGCGGCAGGTCATCCACCGGCCGCAGCGCGACACCATTGGCGACAATGGTAACGTTCAGGCCGTCATCGGGAATCGGCGGGCCGCGGCGCGACAGGTTTCGCACCGGCGAGTTGACGGCAATTTCCAGCCGCTGCAACGAGCCTCGTTCGATGCGCTCAATGACCCATTCCCGGACCTCCGGCACCACCAGGACAGGCCACATCCGCTTCAGCGCGGAGGCCGACATCGGCGTGCCGGCAAGACCCAGCGTCAGACGCGGCTCGCCGGCATAATCAATACTGCCGCTGCCCGCGAGACCGATCTCGCCATTGCTGATATCGGCCTGGGTCAGCAAGACGCGCTTATTGTCGGTGTCAAACCGGAAGCCGACAGAGATGCGATTGAAAATCAGCGGCTGCTCGCCCTCGGCGCCCGCCAGCACGATGGTGCCGCCACTCAGACCCGCCTGCCAGTTCGACACCACGTCGTTCGGCGGCTCGATATGCACCATCGAGGTGACGCGATTGGCGCCGGAGATCACCTTGAACGGCGCCAGCAGCACGCGGCGGCCGGCATCCCATTCGACATTGATCTCGGCCTGATCGATCGGCATCGGATAATCCGGCGTATCATTGTCGATGATATGGCCGGCACCGGCATTGATCTTGCCACGGAAATAGGTCGGCAGACCGTCGCGACCGAGTTCGCCGTTGAGCACTCCGGTCAGTGGCAGATCCGCGCTGTAGGTCAGGTCCTTCAGGCGCAGCGCCAGCAGGATGTTGGTGGTCGAAACCTTATCGGCGCGGATCTCGACCGAGCGCACGCCGTTCGCCGGCGCGCCGACGGTCACGCCCAGCGACCACGGATGCAAGCCCGCCTCGCCGACGCTCATGGCGACGCCGCCGCCATGCGGCCGACGAAGGATCAGCGTGATATTGTCGAAGTTCGACGTATTGCCGCGCTGCTGGTCATCCACGATCAATCTGCCGTTCTTCAGCCCGATCTCGTTGAGATTCTGGCCGTCGAGGCCGGTCAGGCTAAGACTGTCGAGCCAGTCCAGCCCGGCCAGCAATCCGCCGGCGGGTTCCGGCTTGTCGGCGGTGGGCGGTGTCGGTGCTACCTGGACCAGCGGCGCCACCTGCCCGGGCGGCAGCGAAAGCGACGGCCCGGTCGGGACCGGCGCCGGCAAGGTCGCCGGCAGCCGCGTCGATGCCACGCCGGTTGCGAGCGGACGCGCATTGTCTCCGGTGGACACCGTGACCTGACCGTCCGGCGTGATCCGCACCGAGAGGACGGCGTCCACCAGGTTGAGGCTTTCGGCGCGCAGCCGCCCCATCAGCATCGCGGGAACCGAGAGCTTCACCTCGGCCTTCGGCGCGCTGGCCACGATGGCGTGATCGCGATCCCGCACCACGATGTCACGGATGCGGACGGCGACGCGGACCCGGCCGGCGCGTTCGATCTGCGTGCCGCCCACCTCGACGCTGTTGCCCTGGCCGATATTGTCCTGGATGGCCTCGGCGAGCCACGGCGTCGCCATGTCGAAATTGATCGGGCCGGCGCCAAGTCGCCACCACAGGGCCCCGAAGCATCCGGCGAAGATCAGGACCAGCACGGCAAGGCTGACCGCGATGCGCTTCAGCCAGCGCCCGCCGCCGAACCAACCCAGTATGGCCGCTAGGCTCTCCCCAAAACGGTGCCATCGCGTCGGTGGTTTGGACAGCAGCCGGCGAGCGCGACGATGAGCCATCTCGTCATGATCGTGATCCCAACCGGCATCATCCCATTGCGAAGGCTGGTCGTTGGCACGCGGACGTGTCGCTTGGGGCGGCTTATTTCTTGCCATAGCCTCTGGGTGCTGGCGCTCTTTGCTGGATCGGCTGCGGCCGGAGTTGCGCGCATCAACGGTGGACGGGCGCTCCTCTGCCGGCATTACGGCCAATCCTCTGTTGAAATAGTAGCTCGTCGTCCTGCCGTTGCGGCACCATAGGGCGCAAGGAGCGTGTCGTGTATTGCGTCGAATCTTTTGCGACCATACTCCGGGGTCAGCGAATTTGCACCGCGACTGCTGTTCCAGCCAGGCCCGCCGGTCCGCGTCCTCAACACCATCACTGACCCGCTGAAAGCGACGAAAGGAAGGCGTATGTCCAAGAAATTGCGCGAGAATCCATCCAAGGCCGCGGTCACCAAAGCGGCCCGCGGTTCCAAAGCCGCGGTGAAAAAGCTCGCCGGCAAGACGGCCCAGCCTGCGACCAAATCGCCCGTCAGGAAAACCACAAAGAAGGTGGTGAAGAAGACCGCGCCGCCGGCTCCAAAAAAAATCAGCGCTAGCCCCTCCGTGAAGGCTCCGGCCAAGGCCGCCGCCAAACCGGCAAAACCAGCGGTCGCGGCCAAACAATCTGCAAAACCGGCCGTCGCGGTGAAGCCGCCGACGGTGAAGACCGCGACCAAGAAGCCTGCTCTCGCCAAACCGGCCAAGCCGAAGATCGTGCCCGTTGCCGCACCGGCGATCGCCGAGGAAGGCGCGAGGGCGCCCGCTTTCAACCTGCCGCGCGACGGCGGAGCAACGGTATCGCTGGCCGATTATGCCGACCAGAAGCTGGTGATTTTCTTTTATCCACGCGCCAACACCCCGGGCTGTACCAAGGAAGCAATCGATTTCACCCGCCTCGCCGCCGACTTTGCCGCCGCCGGCACCGCCGTACTGGGCGTTTCGGCCGACCCCCTGAAGGCCCAGGAATCGTTTCGCGACAAGCACGATCTGACCACGCCGCTGCTCTCCGACGAGACCCACGGCATGCTCGATTCATATGGAGCTTGGGGCGAAAAATCGATGTACGGCAAAGCCTTCCAGGGAGTCTTTCGGACAACGGTTCTGATCGACGCGAGCGGTATCGTCCGCACCATCTGGCGTGGCGTCAAGGTCGATGGCCATGCCGAGGCGGTGCTTGCGGAAGCCCGTCGCATCTGAGCCAATCCGTTCGCTCAAAATTAACCATGAGCGGTTCAAATCAGCCCGTGAATTGAGCTGGCCGGGGCGTTTGCCCGGTTGGCGCGGGAGTATTGATGTCGCACCGTTCAAGCCAGCATGCCGAATATCCGCAGCACCACGCCCATGATCACGGCCGGCCGGTGGCCCGCCGGGTCAGCCCGGTAAAGCCACCGGTCCTCACCGCGGCGCCGAGCGACTACACCATCGGCCATGCCGGCCGTCAGGTCCGCATCGGCCCGGTGCTGTTCTGGATCGTCGTCGGCACGGTAACCGTGATGGGCGCCTGGTCGGCCGCCACCGCGACCTATTTTGCGTTTCGTGACGACGTGCTGACCAAGCTGATCGCGCGTCAGGCCGAAATGCAATACGCTTATGAGGACCGCATCTCCGAGCTGCGCGCCAAGGTGGACCGCACCACCAGCCGGCAGATGCTGGACCAGGAACAGTTCGACCAGAAGCTCGACCAGGTGATGCGCCGGCAGAGCACGCTGGAATCCCGCGCCACCGCGTTGAGCGGCATGCCGGACACTGCCATTACCGGCTCGATCGGCAAGCCCGCGGCCCGTGAAACCACAGCGCCTGGCACGCTGAAACCGTCGCCGATCAGCGACACGGTCACCTTTGTCGCGCCACCCGATCGCGAAGCACGGCTGGAATCGCGCGGCCCCGCCATGTCGGCACCGGCGCCGAAGCAATATGCGCGGAATGGCGGCGTCGACACCGTGATTGGCCGCCTGCAGTCCTCGCTCGATCAGGTCGAAAGCCGACAACTGGCGACGCTGAGCGCGGTCGAGGAGACCATGGATTCCAAGGCGCGGCGCATGCGCGGCGCGATCACCGACCTCGGCCTCAACATGGCACAGCTGGAGGCGGCGACCCCGCGCGTCGCCATGGGCGGCCCGTATGTGCCGGTGAAGCTCTCCGCCAGCGCCGACCCGTTCGAACGACAATTATACCGCGTCTATGTCAGCCGCGCCCAGGTCGACAAGCTGAACCGCACCATGGCGCTGGTGCCCTACCGCAAGCCGGTGGTCGGCGAGGTCGAGTTCACCTCCGGCTTCGGCATCCGCAGCGATCCATTCCTCGGCCGCCCGGCGATGCATACCGGCCTCGATTTCCGCGCCGCCACCGGCGATCCGATCCGCGCCACCGCGAACGGCCGGGTCACCTCCGCCGCCTATAATGGTGGCTACGGCAAGATGGTGGAGATCGACCATGGCAACGGCCTCGCCACCCGCTATGGCCACATGTCGGAAATTCACGTCAAGGTTGGCGACAGCATCAAGATCGGCCAGGTGATCGGGCTGGTCGGCTCCACCGGTCGCTCGACCGGTTCGCATCTGCATTACGAAACCCGGATCGACGGCGAAGCGATCGATCCGCAGAAGTTTTTGCGCGCCGGCGTCCGCCTGAGCGCGGGTTAGCGAGATAGCAGGGCATTGTTGCCCTGCCCCGAGTGTGATTGAAGCGACATCGAACCCCTTCGAGGTCTCTTCTTGCCTTCAACCCGACGTATCGGCGCAAAATATCCCCGCCTCGGCCGCTTCTGCTTCCGGACGACGCGGCGCGTGGCCACATGGCTGATGGCCCTGGCGGGCTTTCACGCCAACGACTCCCGTTTCACGATTCGCCGCATCGCCGCGATCCAGGCCAAGCTGGCGCGCGGCGAGACGGTGTATCTCGCCGGGCTCGGGCTGCCGGGTACGCATAATTCCGGAGTAGCGCTCGTCGAAGTCACGCAGGCGCACGGCCCGCGTTTGATCGTCAACAATGAGGAAGAACGTTTTTCCGGCGACAAGCACACCACGCGATATCCGCGTGGCGCGCTCGACGCGCTGCGCGTCACCCTGCAGGCGATGGGCCGCGATATCGTCGACATCGATGCGTGGCTAACCAGTTGGGATTATCCCGATCTGCTCGGCACGCTGGTGCGAAGCGTCGTGGAAGAGCTTCCTGATGGCCTGAAACTGCTGCGAACCAAAAACTCCGTCAGCTTCGATGCGCGCAGCTTCGAGCAGATGACGCGGATGCCAAGACTGCTGCGCCGGCAATTCGGCCTGTCCGCGCGCGTGCCACTGATCTGCATGCCGCATCACGACAACCACGCCTGGTTCTCGTTCGCAGCGTCGCCTTTTGACGATAGCCACGAACCGGTCGCCATTGCCGTGCTCGACGGCACCGGCGACCAGGGCTCGATCTCGCTCTACGTTGCCGAAAGCGGCGAGTTGCGCCGGCTGTACTGCAATGACAGCGTGTTCGACTCGCTGGGCGCGTTCTACAGCGTGATCTCCTCGACGCAGGGCGGCTGGACCTGGCTGTCGAGCGAGGGCCGCTACATGGGCGCCGCCGCCTGGGGCGACATGGATCGCGCCACCAATCCCTATTATCTCCGACTGCGCGAAGTGCTGGACTTTGGCACCGGTGGCGAGGTGCGGCTCAACCGCGCGATGGCGAACTGGTATTGCGACCCGTTCGAGCAGCCCTACAAGCAAGCGCTGGTCGACATTCTCGGCCAGCCGCTGACGCCGGATCAATTGTGGAATCCCGACGCCGTATTGCGCGTCGAGGACATCGCGCACCGTCCCGACACAAGGGACCGCCTCGACAAGGCCGCGGCGACGCAACTGGTGTTCGAGGACGCCATGATCCACATCGTCGATCATCTGCTGCGCAGCACCGGCGCGCATCGCCTGGTACTGACCGGCGGCGTCGCCTTGAACGCGCTCGGCAATATGCGGCTGCTGCGGCATTTCGACGAGGCCTGGTTTGCGCAGGCGCAGGGGCGGCAGGCCAGATTGCACCTGTGGATGCCGCCGACGCCCGGCGATCCCGGCGTCACCATCGGCGCCGCCTGGATGTTCGCGCATCTGGCCGGCGCGCCACGGGGCAAGCCGATCACGCATGCGTTTTATTGCGGCGACGCGCCGGCCTTTTCCGATATTGTCGAAGCGCTCAAGGCCGACGACATCGCGTCACAGCCGATCGGTGATATCTCGACCCCGGCAGGGCGTGACACCATTGCCGATCTGATGGCCTTCATGGTGGCGCGCAGCGGCATCATCGCATTGTATCAAGGCGCGGCGGAGACCGGCCCGCGCGCGCTCGGCCATCGCTCGATCCTGGCCAATCCCTGCGATCCCGCAACGCGCGAGCGCCTGAACGAACGCGTCAAATATCGCGAAGCGATACGCCCGCTGGCGCCGATGGCGACACTGGAAGCCGCGCAGAACTATTTTGATCTGCTGGAGGGAGCATCGGACGCGGACTATAACGCCTATAACTATATGGTGCTGACGGCGCTGTCGAAGCCGCATGCGCGTGACAAGATTCCGGCGGTGATTCATGCCGATGGCACCGGCCGGATCCAGATCGTCCGCGCGCAGGACGATCCGCTCACGCATGCTTATCTGAAAGCACTGGGCCGCCACATCGGCGTTGAGCTATCCGTGAATACTTCATTCAACGTCGCCGGCCCGATCGCACAAACGCCGCTTCAGGCGATGGAGACATTGCGCCGCTCCGCGGGCCTCGACGTGGTGCTGATGGTCGCGAGCGATGGCGCCGTCACCGCCGCCTGGCATGGCGGCGAACGCGACAGCGGCCGGTTCACAACGTGGTACCGCGATTGGACGCTGACCGACCGTGACGGGATGATGCCGGACCAGAGCATAATGTATCGAGACTAAATTGACGTCGTAGCCTTCGTCCTTGCGAGGAGCGAAGCGACGCGGCAATCCAGAAG
>NZ_JANXTC010000070.1:0-9052 GCF_025356345.1 Tardiphaga sp. | reverse complement strand
GCCTCGCCGCGCCGCAGCGAACTGTCCCCGATCGAGCAGGTTGAAGTGACTGGCGCGCTGACTTTCACCATCAAGCTGAAGATGGCCTACGCGCCGCTGCTGCAGGTGCTGTCGAACCGCGCCGGCATGATGGTGTCGCCGACCGCGGTGAAAACGCTCGGAGCGGATTTCGCGACCAGGGCCGTGGGCGCCGGTCCCTACAGGCTCGTGAGCTGGACCAAGAATTCCGAACTGGTACTGGAGCGCTTTGCCGGCTACTGGCGCGGGCCCGCGCCGATCGAGCGGATCGTGTTCCGTCCGATCGCCGACGAGACCGTGCGGCTGACCAATTTGCGCTCGGGCACGGTGCAACTGGTCGACGCGGTGCCGGCGCAAACGGTCGGTCAACTCGGCCGTGAAGCCACTATCACCCTGAAGCAGGCCCCGGGCCTCGGCTTCAACGCGTTTTCCTTCAACACCACCCGGCCGCCGTTCAACGATGTCCGCGTCCGCCAGGCCTTCACCACCGCGATCGACAAGCAGGCGATCCTGCGGGTGGTTTATTTCGGCACTGGCAGCGTCGCCCAGGGCGCGATTCCGCCGTCGATGGGCTGGGTGCACGATCCCGCCTTCACGCCCTACAAGGCCAGCGCGGAAGCCGCCCGCAAGCTGCTCACCGAAGCGGGCGTCACCACGCCGGTGCCGGTGACCATCACCGTGACCAATTCGCCGGCGCAGGTGCGCACCGCCGAAGTGATGCAGGCCCAGGCCAACCAGGCCGGCTTCAAGGTCGAGATCAAGCAGATCGATTCCACCAGCCTGATCACCGTGCTGCGGCAGAAGGACTTTGACCTGTGCATGTCGCCGTGGTCGGGACGGTCCGATCCGGACGGTAACCTCTACAACTACCTGACCAAGACCGGCCCGAACAATTTCATGGGCTATCAGAGCGACAAGGTCACCGACCTGCTGGAGAAGGCACGCAGCGCGCAGGCCCAGGCCGACCGCGCCAAACTCTATCGCGAGGCGGAGACGCAGATCGCAGCTGACGCGCCGATGCTGTTCCTGACGTTCCCGGCAACGCTGCAGGCCTCGACCAAAGCGCTGTCGTGGCTGCAATATCCCGACGGCGCGTTCCGGCTGCAATTCGCCAAATTCCAGTAACGGCCGCTGTTTTCGCCCACGGATGGCACGGCCGCGGCCGTGTCATCCGGCTTCCTGTTCCACACGCCCATGGACCACGACCTCATGACTGCAAAAAAGATCCTGCTGGCCGGCGAAAGCTGGACATCGACCGCGACCCACATCAAGGGCTGGGACCAGTTCCCCTCGGTCACGCATCACAAGGGCGCCGAGGAATTCGTCTCGATCCTGTCCGGCGCCGAATTCGATATCACCTATATGCTGTGTCACGAGGCGGCCACGGATTTTCCGTCGACCGACGCGGCGCTCGACGCCTATGACTGCGTTATCCTCAGCGACATCGGCGCCAATACCTTGCTGCTGTCGCCCGACGTCTGGATCCATTCGCGCCGGGCGCCGAACCGGCTGAAACTGCTGCGCAGCTATGTCGAGCGCGGCGGCGGTCTGATCATGGTGGGCGGCTATTACAGCTTCCAGGGCATCAACGGCGCCGCGCGCTATCGCAACACCGCCGTCGAAGCGGTACTGCCGACCCTGATCCATCCCTATGATGACCGCCTCGAATTGCCCGAGGGCATCGTACCCGAGCTTGGCGCCGGCGCCGCGGGGCATCCGGTTCTGAACGGCGTGCCGACTGATTTCCCCTATCTGCTGGGGATTAACGAAGTCGTGGCCCGGCCCGACGCCACCACGTTGCTGGCGCTGCCGGCCAGCGAAGGCGGCCATC
Organism: Tardiphaga sp.; assembly: GCF_025356345.1. Taxonomy (GTDB): domain Bacteria; phylum Pseudomonadota; class Alphaproteobacteria; order Rhizobiales; family Xanthobacteraceae; genus Tardiphaga. The sequence continues at coordinate 7,203 of NZ_JANXTC010000070.1, read as the reverse complement.
CGCTGCTCGCGGTGCAGCAGGTCGGCGCCGGGCGCAGCGCCGCATGGACGACCGACATCGGGCCGCATTGGCTGCCCAACGAATTTTTGCGCTGGCACGGCTTCAAGCCGCTATGGAGCAATCTGTTGCATTGGGTCAGTCGACAGAGCTGACCGCGCGCAGGCTGGCGCGGTACGCGCCGTAGGACGATGATCATCGATGGCGAAGATTCTGATAATCGGCAGTGCCAATGCCGACCTGATGCTGGCGGTCCCGGTGCTGCCGAAGCCGGGCGAGACGGTGCGCGGCCGTGACTTCGTCGTCGCGCCGGGCGGCAAGGGCGCCAATCAGGCGGTCGCGGCGGCGCGTCTCGGCGGCGAGGTGAGCTTCGTTGGATGCATCGGTGACGATGCCTTCGGGAGCAGTCTGCGCGGGGCGCTGTCGGACAGCGGCGTCGATGTGTCGCATCTCCAGGTCGCGGCCGGCGTGGCCTCGGGGATCGCGATGGTGATGACGGAGGCGTCCGGCGAAAACAGCATCGCGATTTCCGGCGGCGCCAATGACCGGCTGATGCCGGAGGATATCGACGTCCTCGCGGCGCTGATCGGTCAGGCCTCGTTGTTGATCTGTCAATTCGAGTCGCCGATGGCCACCGTCGAGCGGGCGCTTGAGCTGGCGAGGTCGCGTGGCGTGCCGGTTCTGCTCAACCCCGCGCCGGCGCGTCCGATCGCCGATTCCTGGCTGGACGGCCTTCGCTTCCTGGTGCCGAACCGGCACGAACTGGCGACGCTGTCGGGACTCGCGATCAACCACCCTGGCGACATCGAGGTCGCTGCCCGACAGTTATTGGCGAGTGGTGTACAGACGGTGATCGTCACGCTCGGCCGCGACGGCGTGGCGCATATCGACAGCGCGGGAATTACAATTCATCCGGCGCCGGTGGTCGACGCGGTCGACACCACGGGCGCGGGCGACACTTTCGTCGGTGCCTTTGCCGCGCATTGGTGCCGGAGCGCCGATACCGACGCGGCGATCGCCTTCGCCCAACGGGCGGCGGCGTTCAGCGTCACCAGCCGAGGCGCGCAGGCCTCGATGCCGTGGCTGGCAGATCTGGATTGAAGCCGCGGTATAGGCACGGCATGCCGGGCCAAATCGTCGGCCGCGACCAATTGTATCCGCGCCCAGGCGGCTTCACCGGACATCGCTGATCTGGAGGGACGGCACCGTCCCAACACAATCATCCGATGTTAAACATCCGATGATTGCCATACTAGTGAACGCGTGCTAGCAACTGGCCAACGTTGCCTATGAGCAACGATGGGGAGTCGTAATTCTTGCCTGTAGCGCGCACCAAGGCGGTCGATCGGCGCAGCAAGCCCGGGCGCATTCATGCGGTTCTGAACACGCTTGGTAGCGAGATTGTTCAGGATCTGATCGCGGTCGGCGCGGCGCTGCCGCCCGAGCATGACCTCGAAATCCGCTTCGGTGTCGGCCGCGGCGTGATCCGCGAGGTCATCAAGATATTGGCGGCAAAGGGCCTGGTCAGCGTGCAGCCGCGAAACGGCACGCATGTGCGGCCACGCCACGACTGGAGCCTGCTCGATCGCGACGTGCTCACCTGGTTGGTCGGCAACGACGTGCCCGACCGTGAGCTTCTGCTGGCCATCCAGGAGGTTCGCTCGATCATCGAACCCGCCGCGGCTGCCCTCGCGGCCGAGCGCGCCACCGCCAAGGACAAGCAGCGTATCAATGCCGCGCTGGCCGCGATGGAAACGTCGCACGATCCGGCCAGCGCCACCGCCGCCGACAAGGCCTTTCATCTCGCCATTCTCGATGCTGCGCATAATCCCGTGCTGCAGGGATTTCGCGGTGCGATCGATACGATCCTTGGCGCGGTGTTCTTCGTCGCCGTCGGCAGCCCCGGCTGGTTCGATGATAATTTGCCCAATCACGCCGCCGCGGCGCGCGCCATTGATGCCGGCAATGTCAAGCAGGCGCGTGCCGCGATGGAGCAGGTGCTCGCCTATACGCAGACCAAGCTCTCCAAACGGAACGTGGCAGCCGCGCAAAAACCGGCGGTCAAGCGCAGAAGGAAATAGAATGTATCGCGACATGAAGGGCTCGACACATGTGCTCGCATCGCCCGAAATCGCCGTCGTCGCGATGCCGGAAGATGAACGCGTCTGGGTACCGCAGGCGCCCGACGTCTGGTTCAGGCCCTTGATGCTCAACACCCGCCAGGGGCAGTGGTGCAACCTGCTGCGGGTGCGGCGCGCCGGGGTGTTGTCGCGGCATCTTCATCCAAATCCGGTCCACGGCTTCGTGTTGCGCGGCAAATGGTTCTATCGCGAGCATGACTGGGTTGCGACCGAGGGCTCCTATGTGTTCGAGCCGCCCGGCGAAATCCATACCCTGGTGGTGCCGGAGGATACGCCGGAGATGATCACCTTCTTCAATATCCAGGGCTCGATGGTCTATCTCGACGAGCAGAACAAGCACATCGGCTATGAGGACGTCTTCACCAAGGTCGACATGTGCCGCGCCCATTACGAGTCCGTCGGCCTTGGTGCCGACTATGTCGATCAGTTCGTGCGCTGATGGTGACCGTCGCAGCCGAAATGCAGGAGGTGTCGGGCGCCTGGGCGTCGATGTGGTATGCCGGCAAGCATGTGCTGGTGACCGGCGGGACGTCGGGAATCGGCGCCGGGCTGGCGCGTGGCTTCCTCGAGGCCGGCGCGATCGTGACCATCGCCGGCGTCAACGAGGCGGAGATCACCGCCGCCGCCGCCGATCCCGTCTTGAAGAAGGCCGATGCGCGCATTCTCGATGTGCGCGACGGCGCGGCGGTGCGGAGCCTGGTCGAGGGCCGCGACCAGCTCGATGTGGTGGTGAACTGCGCGGGCGTGATCCGCCGCGGCGAAGAACTTGAGCCGGACGTATTCCAGTCGGTGGTCGACATCAATCTCAATGGCGCGATGCGTGTCTGCGCCGCTGCCCGTCCGTTGCTCGCTTGTTCGGGTGGGGCGATCGTCAATCTGGCGTCGATGCTGTCGTTCTTTGGCGGCGGATTGGTGCCGGCCTATGCCGCCAGCAAAGGCGGCATCGCGCAGCTGACAAAATCCCTCGCGATCGCCTATGCCGCGGATGGCATTCGCGTCAATGCGATCGCCCCGGGCTGGATCGCCACGCCACTGACGACGGATCTGCAGAACAGCGAAGATCGCAGCCGGGTGATCCTCGATCGCACGCCGCTCAAGCGCTGGGGCCGGCCCTCCGATCTGCTGGGTGGCGTGCTGTATCTCTGCTCGCCGGCGGCTTCCTTTGTGACCGGTACCATACTGGTTATCGATGGAGGCTATGCCATCAGCTGAGACGGCAAGCGCGATCTATGGTCACGCCTTCGCGCTGGATGATTGGTTGTATTGATTGCTCAAAGCGGCCGCGAAGCGCCGCGAGCGAAATGGGGAATGGCCGTTCATCGGCCTGACAGGGAGGTTTCGTGCTGCTCGCTCCGACGCATAGTCGACAGCCGCGATGGCTGATCAGAGCCATGGCGTCGATCGTATCGACCGCGATGTTTATCGCGCCGCTGGCCGCGCTCGTTCTGATTTGGGCCATCGTCGTTCCGCTGTTCGATGTCAGCCCGCGCGTGTTCCCGTCGGTGCAAGCGGTCGCTGCCGCCGCGATGGAATCGATCCATGATGGCACGTTGATCCGGCATGTCGGCGCCAGCCTGTTGCGGGTGGCGCTTGGCACGTTGATCGGTGTCGTCACCGCGGTGCCGCTGGGAATCGCCATGGGGGTCAGTCCGGCGGTCTCCACGTTTCTCACGCCGCTGTTCCGCTTCTTCTCCGTACTCGCCGGCATCGCCTGGATCCCGATCGCCACTCTATGGTTCGGCTACGGGTTTGGCGCGATCATCTTCGTGATCTTCAACGCCGTCTTTTTCGTTGTCGCCTACAACACGCTGCTCGGTGTCTCGACCATTCCTCCCGCCTTGCGCAACGCCGCCGCGTCGCTGGGGGCGGGGCGGTGGGCGATGCTGACGCAGGTGCTGCTTCCGGGCGCGCTGCCGAACATCGTCACCGGCGTTCGCACCGGTCTCGGCTTCGCCTGGCGGGGCCTGATCGCCGCCGAGATGATCGCGACCAATGTCGGTCTTGGCTACATGCTGTTCGTCGCGCGGGATTTCTATCGCACCGAGGTCATCATTCTCGGCATGATCGTGATTGGCGTGCTGTGGCTGCTGATCGACCGGTTGCTGCTGGTTCCGCTGGAACGCTCGACCATCGAGCGCTGGGGCATGGTGAGGCGCGCATGAGTGTTCTTCTGCGAAGCTGGAGCGCCTACACGCGCATGACCCAGCGGTGGCCGGGCCTGGCGGCGGTGATTCCGTTTATTCCCGTCATCCTGCTGTGGATCGCGGTGACACAGTCCGGCATGTTTCCAAGGGCGTTTTTGCCCGGTCCGGTCGAGGTCGTGCAATCCTTCATCACGTTGACCTACAAGGGCATCCTTCCGGACTATTTGCAGGACAGTCTGGTGCGGTTGTTCACCGGCGCGGCCGTCGGTATGGCGCTCGGCATTCCGCTCGGGATCCTGATCGGAACCAGCAAGTGGGCGCATCGTATCAGCTGGCCGATCCTGCTGTTCTTCCAGGCGATTGGCGATATTGCCTGGTTGCCGATCCTGCTGATCTGGTTCGGCTTCGGGTTGACGACCATGACCTTCGTCATCGTCTACACCGTGCTTTTTCCGGTGGTGCTCAATACCGTGCTCGGCGTCGAATCCGTCCCGCGCGATTTTGCACGCGCGGCCCGAAGCCTCGGCGCCTCACATGCGCGGGTGCTGTGGGAGGTGACGATGCCAGGCGCCTTGCCGAACATCATCACCGGGCTTCGGAACGGGCTCGGCTATGGCTGGCGCGCGTTGATTGCCGTCGAGATGATCGTCGGCACCAGCGGAATCGGCTTCATGATGTTCGACGCGCGCCGTGCCGGTTCGGTCGTCGAAATCCTGGTCGGCATGATCATTCTCGGATTGCTTTGGTACATCGTGGACGCCTGGATCCTCGCGCCGATCGAGCGCGCGACCGGTCGGCGCTGGGGGCTGGTGACGTCATGAAAACGCTTGAACTGCGAAACCTCGCCAAGACCTATTTCGATCCCTATGCCGGCTCGCATGTGAACGCGGTGCATGACGTGTCGCTCGAGGTAGAGCAGGGCGAATTCATATCGGTCGTCGGTCCCTCCGGCTGCGGCAAGACCACCATCCTGAACATGATCGCCGGGTTCATCCCCTATTCGGGCGGTGAGATCCTGCTGAACGGCAAGCCGATCTGCGGGCCTGGTCCGGAGCGCGGCGTGGTGTTCCAGTCCTTCGCACTGTTCCCGTGGAAGACCGTGCTGGACAATGTCGGCTTCGGTCCGAAAATGCGCGGCGTCGGCAAGGCGGAGCGCGACAAGATCGCGCACGAATATCTGGCCCTTGCCGGCCTGTCGCATGCCGCGAACCGCTATCCGAACGAACTCTCGGGCGGCATGCAGCAGCGCGTCGGGGTGGTTCGCGCGCTTGCCAACAATCCGGCGGTGTTGCTGATGGACGAGCCGTTCGCCAGCGTCGACGCACAGACCCGGATGACCCTGCAGGAGGAGTTGACGCGGATCTGGCAAGAACGGCGGCCCACGGTGCTCTTCATCACCCATGACGTGCCGGAGGCCGTATTCCTGGCCAACCGTGTCGTGGTGCTGTCGAAGGGCCGGGTGCTTGAGCAGATCACGGTCGACCTGCCGCGTCCGCGGGTCTGGGACGACCTCATCGAGGACGAGACCTTCAAGCGGCTATCCGCTGAGGTTTTGCACATGGTGCGTTCGGCATGAGCCTCGCAAGTGACATCGGGCGATCCTCGAACGGCCGCTTCGTCATCGGCGTGGTGGTGCTGTGGCTGCTGTTCCAGCTCTGGCTGACGCTGGCGGCGCCGTGGAAAGTATCCGGGGATCTCGGGGGGACGTCGCCGAAGGTCAACGTCCAGATCGAATTGCCCTTCACGCCGGAGCGCTTTCATGTCCTGGCGTTTCAGCAATATGGAAGGGTCTCCGGCGCGGATGACCATTCGATAGAACTTCGTGGCGTCAAGCGAACGGACCTTAACGCGGTGGCCCGGCCTTACTGGGTGACGAGCGTTGGGCCGCTAAAAGAGGGAGGTTGAAATGAGAAGGATACTATTGCTCGGGGCGGCGCTGGTGCTTGCCCTGGCGCCTGCGCAGGCCGAGACCCTGACCAAGCTGAAGGCCGGCATGGTCAGCGGCATCGACCAGATCGGATTGCCGATCGCGCTGGAGCGCGGTTTCTTCGAAAAACAGGGCCTCGATGTCACCATCGCGCGCCCCTACGCCACCGGCGTCGACGCGCTCAATGCCCTGCAGGCCGGGGAGAGCGATATCGTCCAGGTCGGCGTGCCGATGATCGGCGCCGTCTTGCGCGGCATGGATCTGGTGGCGCTCGGCAATTACAGCGGCAGCGCCACCAAGGCTGGCGCGGATGCCACCGTGGCCATTATCGCTCGCGAAGGCTCCGGTATCGTCAAGGGCGATCTTGCAAGCCTCAGGGGCAAGAAGATCGCGGCGTCGTTCGGAACGGTCAACCATCTCTACATACTGGCGGTGCTGGAAAAAGCCGGGCTCAAGCCCGACGTCGTCACCCTGGTCAACACGCCGCCGCCGGATATGACGGTAGCGCTGCTCGCCAAGGGCATTGATGCCTTCGCCAACTGGGATCCGTGGCCGATCGTTGCCCTGAAGGACGTCCCCGGCGCGTTTGAGGTGATCCGCGGCGGTGACGTGATTTCTTATCTCGGCTTCAACGTGGCGCTGCGCTCCTGGGTCGAGAAGAACGGCGAGACCACGGAAAAATTCCTCGCTGCGGTAGCGGAGGCTGACCAATGGATGCGCAAGAATCCAAAGCAGGCGTCGCAAATTGCCACGCGGTGGATTCCAGGTCTCAAGGCGGATGTCGCCGAAGCGGCGATGCAGTTCAATATCCAGCAGGCCGATCGGCGGCTGTCGGCGAACAACTATCGCGCGTTGTGGAGCGCGCAAGACCGGCTGAACCGGCTCGGAATTCTCAAATCGACCTTCGATGTCAACAAGCACATCGAGCCGAAATACAATCTGAAGGTGATGAAGGAGCGCCCCGAACTGTACGCCGACCTGCCGCCGGTACCGG
>NZ_JANXTC010000282.1:0-3103 GCF_025356345.1 Tardiphaga sp. | reverse complement strand
CAATGGCGCGCACGATATTGGTCTGCGGCGCGTTGCCGTCGTGAACGTTGGCGACATCGCGAATATAGATCGTGGTTCCGTTCACCACCTTGATCGGCAGGTCGCCCAGGTCGGCGATCGCCGATGGCGCATTGTTGAGTTGCAGGGTGTATTCGAACGCACCGATTTTCTGCGTGCCCACGGGCGTGATCAGGTTCTGCGCCGCCAGTGCGTTCGCCACGTCCTGCGCGGACAAGCCGCGCGCCTGCAACGCGGACGAATCGAGGTCGATCTGCACCTGGCGCGACTTGCCGCCGAACGGGTACGGAATCGCCGCGCCGGGCACCGTCACCAGGCGCGTACGCACCGTGTTCAGGCCGAGATCGGCGAGGTTCTGCTCGGACAGGCCCTTGCCTGACAGCGCGAGCTGCAGGATCGGCACCGTCGACGCGTTGTAGTTGATGATCAGCGGCGGCGTCGTGCCACCCGGCATCTGCTTGACCACGGTCTGCGCTACCGCGCTGACCTGCGCGTTCGCGGTTGCCACGTCGACACCGGGCTGGAAGAAGATCTTCACGATGCCGAAGCCGGCATAGGAATTGGCGGCGATGTGCTCGATGTCGTTGACCGTGGTGGTCAGCGCGCGCTGGAACGGGGTCGTGATACGGCCGGCCATCTGGTCCGGCGGCAGGCCGGTATAGCCCCAGATCACGCCGATCACCGGGATGCGGATCTCGGGGAAGATGTCGGTCGGAGTCCGTAGCGCGGCCAAGGGGCCGACGATCAGTAGCAGCAAAGCGAGCACGACAAAGGTGTAGGGCCGGCTCAGGGCAATGCGTACTAGTGCGATCATGAACAGGCAGCCCTCGATGCGTTAACGAAATGTGGCAAGGCGAACACTTCAACCGCGATCCGATCAACCGGACCTCGCGGCCGCAAACGACCTGAACGCCAACCAGCCCGCATCCACCCCGGAACCTAATCCGTTCAACGGTGGCGGTGTTAAAATTCGGTTGCTCACAGGCGACAAGCTTCTTGCGGTGCAACAACTACCTGACCTGCGTCAAATAGCCAATGACCGACGGCTCACGGCGGTTCACTTCCGCGATATTTTATCTGGATGGACGGGTACCGTGACCGACAAACAACAATTTCCGCCGAAAGTAACAATCGCAACGACATGAACTATTTGTAATGCGCGTGTGGTGCGTCCGGTATAGCCAGTTGAGGTGCCGCCGTTCCCAACGGACCTCCGCCGGAGACGTCAGCGGCCAGGACTACGCGGCGCGCACCGCGTCGAGGAACCTGCTGACTTCGACCTTGAGGCGGCTGCTGTCGCTCGACAGCGATTGCGCGGCGGATAGAACCTGCGAGGAGGCCGAGCCGGTTTCCGATGCGCCGCGCTGCACGTCGCTGATATTCGAGGAGACCTGCATCGTGCCCTGGGCGGCCTGCTGAACGTTGCGCGAAATTTCCTGGGTCGCCGCGCCCTGCTCTTCGACCGCCGCGGCGATGGTCGAGGCGATCTCAGACATCCGGCCGATGGTGTCGCCAATGTCCTTGATGGCACCGACCGAATCCCGGGTCGCGGCCTGGATGTCGGAGATCTGTGCCGAAATCTCGCCGGTTGCCCGGGCGGTCTGTTCGGCCAGCGCCTTCACTTCCGACGCCACCACGGCAAAGCCGCGGCCGGCTTCTCCCGCGCGCGCAGCCTCGATGGTCGCGTTGAGCGCCAGTAGATTGGTCTGGCTTGCGATCTTGTTGATCAGTTCAACCACATCGCCGATGCGCGCGGCCGCCTTGGCGAGCTCACCCACGCGTTCATTGGTCCTGCGCGCCTGCTCGACGGCCTGATCGGCGATGGTCGAGGAGTCCTGAACCTGCCGGCTGATCTCGTTGACCGACGAGGCCATCTCTTCGGTCGCCGAGGCCACCGACTGAACGTTGGTGGACGCTTCTTCCGACGCCGCCGCGACCACGGTGGCGAGCTGCTGCGCGCGCTCGGCCGTGGCGGACAGGGTGTTGGCGGACTCTTCGAGCTGGGTGGAAGCCGACGAAACCGTCTCGACAATCTCGCCGATCATGGCTTCGAAATCGCGGGTGATGCCATCGACGCGACGGCCGCGTTCGATCTTGGCATCGGCATCGATAATCGCGGCGGCATCTGCCGCTTTCTTGTCGATCAATGCCTGCTTGAAAATCTGCAACGTATCGGCCATCACCCCGATCTCGGTCTTCATGCCCTGATGCGGCACCATGGCGGTCAGATCGCCGGCGCCCAGCGTCTGCATCGGCGTCACGATCGAGGCGATTCCCCGGGAGACATCGCGCACCAGAAAGATCGCGAGGCCGGTTCCGATCACGATGGAGAGCGCGAGAGCCACGGCCATCAGCATGAACGCGGCGTTGTAAGTATCCGTAGCAGCCTTTCCGGCCGTATCGGCGCCGCTATCATTGAGCGCGATGTCCCTGTTCAGAATAGCGTCGCCCTGCTGTCCGAACGGGTGAGCCTCGTTTTCGTTCAGATCGATGGCCTCATCCGCGTTACGGCCGATATCCCTGCGCGACAGCGTCAATACCTTCTGGGATGCGATCTGATACAGGTCCCACTGCTTGATCCAGGATTCGTAAAGCTCGCGCTCCTCAGTCGAGGTAATGTATTTTTCGTAGATCCGTCGGATCTTGTTGTTGTCATCCAGGATCAATGCAATCCGCTTCTCCGCGGCCGACTTGCCTTCCGCCGTCTTCAGCAGCAGGTGGGCCCGAATAGCGCTGCGGTAGGAGTACACCCCGGTCTTCAGCGCGCTCAGCGAACGCACGCTCGGCAGCCAGTTGGTCTGGATATCGGTAGCGTTGGCGTTGATGGCCCGCATCTGATTGACCGCGGACAATCCGATCACGGTCAAGACAATCAACAGGAACGAGACCACGATCGTGATCTTGGCACGGATGGACAGGCTGGCTAGCATGACGAAACGTCCCTTCTAGAGCGGGATGATGTTTGGCTGAATCGATTGGGGGATTCCCAAATCAGGCGGTTTCTGATTCAAGCTTGATGCTGGAATTGGAGGCCAGCAGGGATGGCACGACCCCTGTCGATGGATTTGCGCGAGCGGGCGATAGC
>NZ_JANXTC010000264.1:0-5549 GCF_025356345.1 Tardiphaga sp. | reverse complement strand
GCGATGCGCAGCATCGCCGTGCCGCATCGCAGAACCGGGATCCCGGTGACGCCTTCAACAAGATCAGACCAGCGGTGTACCAACCGCAAGCGCGGCGCGTGCCGCATCGTCACGTCGTCGTGGCTGGCCACCCGCGGTCGCAGCGGCTACAGCAGCGCGATGAGAATCATCGTCGCGTTGCTGTTGTTGATCGCCACTCCCGCCTGCGCCGCCGATGCGCGCTTCATTGCCAGCCTCGGCCGACTCGATCCGCGGACCCGGCTGGAGCAGATCTGCGATTACGAGGCGATGCGGCGGATCGGTGACGCCGCCAATGCGTTTCATTCCGACCGCGCCAAATCCGACGTCGTGTCGCCGCCGCGGCATCAGGGCGACACGCTGGTCGCGGACGGCGCCGCGTTCCGCAGCGGCGGCCACTGGTACCAGGTCGCGTTCACCTGCAAGGCCTCGCCGGACCGCACCCGGGTGCTGTCCTTCAGCTCGACGATCGGCGCGCTGATCCCGGAAGCCAAATGGCCGGGCTACGGGCTGTGGAAATAATAGTTCGTAGGGCGCCATAGCACAGCGCATTGCGCCGCCATGCAGGCGGCAACGTGCATGATTGCGCTTGATCTCATCCGAATTGAACGCCGTCATTCCGGGGCGTGAGCAGCGTGAGCAGCGCGAGCTGCGGACAAGCCCGGAATCCCCAGATGTTTTGGCCATTCCCAGTGAACCCGCAGGGCGGGTTGGCGCCAAAGGCGCGTCACTCGCCGGCCATCGTCCGTTGCCGTGGTGGGACACGGCGCAAGGGCGCCTGACCCACCCTAGTCATCACCTTCTGCCCCGTGGCCGCAGCGCCGGGGAATCCTCATACGGCATTCTGGCGTCGATCAGCAGCTCCATCGCCTCCGGCGGCACGTGGTCGAGGTCGACGCCGCCGCGGCGCATTTCCTTCAGCGCGGCGCGGATCGCCTCGTCGCGCGACAGGGTCTAGGCGCCGGTCTCGGCTCGGCCGCCCCACAGCGGCTTGCGCTGCCGCCGGCGGCCCTGCGCCTCCAGCCGCGCCAGCTTCACCACCTGCAGCGCCCGCAGCAGCCGCTCGGTATCGATCGCCGGATCCGCCTCCAGCGCGCGCAGATGGCGCTCGGCGAGGTCGCGCAGCCGCTCGGCCAGTTTGCGCAATTTCAGTTTCTGCGAGGCGCGCGCCGAGGGCACGGTGTCGGTGGCCACCGGCGCGAAGGGCGGGCGCCGCCAGCCGCCGTCGCGGCTCCAGCGGCTGATGCTGGCGCGGCCGACGCCGGTCTTCGTCGCGATCTCGGAATAGGTCAAATTGGTCTGCTCGATCAGCCGGCGCACCATCGCGACCCGCAGATCGGTATGCGGCCGCCGCGAGCCGCGCGGCCGTTCATTGACGATCGCGTCGGGCGCGACCGGTTCGTCGGGCGTGACGCGGAGGCGGGTGATGACGGGGAACAGGCTATAGGGCATACCGAGGTATATATACCTAATTTCTGCGGGATGCAAGGCTGGCCATCGGCGCGACGCGACGGCGGGCAGCATCTTCGGCGTTGATCGCCAATTCGGAAACGATGAGTTTCCAGCGTTTCCCTGTTGCCGCGCCGATGCCGACCTAGATAGGGTTCACCCGTTTCCTCCGAGCACCCATCCCCATGAAGAACATCGGCTTTCTCTCCTTCGGCCACTGGTCGCCGTCGTCCTCCTCGCTCGTGCGCTCGGCCTCCGATGCGCTGCTGCAATCGATCGATCTGGCGGTCGCGGCCGAGCAGCTCGGTGCCGATGGCGCGTATTTTCGCGTGCATCATTTCGCTCGCCAGCTCGCCTCGCCGTTTCCCTTGCTGGCGGCGATCGGTGCCAAGACCTCGAAGATCGAGATCGGCACCGGCGTGATAGACATGCGCTACGAGAACCCGCTCTACATGGCGGAGGATGCCGGTGCCGCCGACCTGATTGCCGGCGGCCGGCTGCAGCTCGGCATCTCCAGAGGTTCGCCGGAGCAGGTGATCGACGGCTTTCGCCATTTCGGCTACGCGCCGCCGCAAGGCACGACCGAGGCCGACATGGCGCGGCGCCATACGGAAGTGTTGCTCGACGTGCTGGAGGGCCGCGGCTTTGCCGCGCCGAACCCGAACCCGATGTTTCCCAATCCGCCGGGCCTGCTGCGGCTCGAGCCGTACTCCGAAGGCCTGCGCGAGCGGATCTGGTGGGGCGCCTCGACCAATGCGACGGCGCAATGGGCGGCGACGCTCGGCATGAACCTGCAGAGCTCGACGCTGAAGATCGATGAATCCGGAAAACCGTTTCACGTCCAGCAGGCCGAGCAGATCCGGCTGTTCCGCGACGCCTGGAAGGCGGCCGGCCACACCCGCACACCGCGCGTGTCCGTATCGCGCAGCATCTTCGCGCTGACCAACGACCAGGACCGGATGTATTTCGGCCGTGACGGCCAGGGCAGCGACAAGGTCGGCTATCTCGGCGGCGCCGAGCGCGCCATCTTCGGCCGGAGTTACGCGGCGGAGCCCGATCTGCTGATCGAACAGCTGCGCGGCGACGAGGCGATCGCCGAAGCCGATACGCTGCTGCTGACCGTGCCGAACCAGCTCGGCGTCGATTACAACGCCCATGTCATCGAGGCGATCCTGCGACACGTCGCGCCAGGCCTGGGCTGGCGGTAGGCGCTCCCGGACGAGGTCTCGTGTCCCGGACGCGCTGCGGCAGTCTCAGGCGATGCCCTTGCATCGCCGCTATGCCGCTCCGCGGAGCCGGGATCCCGGTCACGGTCAACAGACCGGGGCCCCGGCTCCGCGAAGCAACACGGCGTGTTGCATCGCGCCCGGGAAACGCTTCGCGCGTGTTACGACCCGCTCTTGATCTGCAGTACCGCCTGCGCCATCAGCTCGTCCATCTTGGCGCGAATCGCCGGTTCGGTGACCGAGATGCCCTTGGCGGTGAGGTCGCCGATCACCTTGCGGACGACGTCGGCGTCGCCGGCTTCCTCGAAATCGGCGGCGACCACTTCCTTGGCATAGGCGGCGGCGGCGTCGCCCTCGAGGCCGAGCTGCGGGGCGACCCACAGGCCGAGCAGCTTGTTGCGGCGGGCCTCCGCCTTGAATTTCTGCTCCTCGTCGAGCGCGTATTTCTTCTCAAAACCGTCTTCGCGCTTGTCGAATGATGACATGGTTAAATCCCGTTGAATGCTGCAAGCCGATGGCCTGCGCGTTGCGAATGCCGTTATCGACCCTAGATAGGGGGGACGGGAAGCCGGAACAACGGGCGCAAGGTCGCAGGGCGCCAACATCCCGGGCGGTAAAACCCGCGATAACCCGGCTGGGTCGATTGTGCTGGCGGGACCGATCGGCTAGGTTGCCGGCAGGCCCGGTTCCTGTTCTGTTTCCGTTGTTCGTGTTACCCGTTCCTGGCCTTCACGGCAGCTCCGTCGTGGGTCGATCCCGTCACTCGGAGCATACCCATCCCATGGATTTCAACAACACCGGGTACATCCCCATGAGCCGTCGACGTCGCATCTACGAAGGCAAAGGCAAGGTCCTGTATGAAGGTCCGGAGCCGGGCACGCTGATTCAGCACTTCAAGGACGATGCCACCGCGTTCAATGCCAAGAAGCATCAGGTGATCGAGGGCAAGGGCGTCCTCAACAACCGGATCTCGGAATACCTGTTCCAGCATCTCAACGACATCGGCGTTCCCACCCATTTCATCCGCCGCCTCAACATGCGCGAGCAATTGATTCGCGAAGTCGAGATCGTGCCGCTGGAAGTGGTGGTGCGGAACGTGGCGGCGGGCTCGCTGTCGCAGCGTTTGGGCATCGAGGAGGGCACCCAGTTGCCGCGCTCGATCATCGAGTTCTATTACAAGAACGACCAGCTCAACGACCCGATGGTCTCGGAAGAGCACATCACCGCGTTCGGCTGGGCCACGCCGCAGGAAATCGACGACATCATGGCGCTCGCCATCCGCGTCAACGACTTCCTCACCGGGCTGTTTCTCGGCATCGGCATTCGTCTGGTCGATTTCAAGATGGAATGCGGCCGGCTGTTCGAGAACGACATGATGCGGATCATCGTCGCCGACGAGATCTCGCCGGATTCGTGCCGGCTGTGGGACATCAAGTCGAACGAGAAGCTCGACAAGGACCGCTTTCGCCGGGATCTCGGCGGCGTGCTCGAGGCCTACACGGAAGTGGCCAAACGGCTCGGCATTCTCGCCGAGAATGAGCGCCCGATGGGCACCGGCCCGGTGCTGGTCAAAAGCTGAATGTCATTCCGGGGCGTGAGCGGCGCAGCCGCTCGCGAACCCGGAAGCCCGAGATGATCATATCCAGATTCCGCGCCACTCCAATCGGAGTGGCTGAGGTTCGGCCGCGCAAAAGCGCGCCCGCCCCGGAATGACGAGGACACCATGAAAGCGCGTGTTACGGTTACACTGAAGAACGGCATCCTGGACCCGCAGGGCAAGGCCATCGAGGGCGCGCTGAAGTCGCTCGGCGTCGAGGGCATTGCTTCTGTGCGTCAGGGCAAGGTGTTCGACATCGAGATCCCCGGCGGCGACAAGGCCACCGCGGAAGCCGCCCTGAAAGCCGCCGCCGACCGGCTGCTGGCCAACACCGTGATCGAGAATTATGCTATCGAGGTGCAGGGGTAGGGTTTCGGAGATCGGGTCATGGCTGAGATCAGCAATGAATTGATTTATGAGGTTCTCAAGGCCATTCAGACGCGCCAGGCGCAGATGGACGGCAAGCTCGACGAGAACAACAGCAACATGCTCTCTCTGAAGTATCAGATCGCCGCCATCCATCACGATCTTCTGGGAATCCACTCGGAGCTCGGCAGCATGCACGCCACGCTGATATGCCACGAACACCGCCTCGATCGCATCGAGCGCCGTCTTGAAATCAATGAAGCCCCGAGTCTGACATGAAATCCGCCGTCCTCGTCTTCCCCGGCATCAACCGCGAGCGCGACATGGCCCGCGCCTTGAAACTCGCGTCCGGGCAGGACGCGACGATGGTCTGGCATGCCGACACGGCGCTGCCCAAGGGGACCGACCTCGTGGTCGTGCCCGGCGGCTTCTCCTATGGCGACTATCTGCGCTGCGGCGCGATCGCGGCGCGCTCGCCGGTGATGGACGCGGTGCGGGCCTTCGCCGCCGATGGCGGGCTGGTGCTCGGCGTCTGCAACGGCTTCCAGATCCTGTGCGAGAGCGGATTGCTGCCCGGCATCTTGATGCGCAACGCGAAACTGAAATTTATCTGCCACGATGTGCATCTGCGCGTCGAGCGCTCCGACACGGCCTTCACCCGCGGCTACAATGCCGGGCAGGTGATCCGGGTGCCGATCGCGCATGGCGAGGGCAACTACGCCGCCGACGAGGAGACCATCAAGCGGCTCGAAGGTGATGGCCGCGTGCTCTATCGCTATTGCGCGGCCGATGGTTCGATCGGCGATCACAGCAACATCAACGGCGCGGCGCGTGGCATTGCCGGCATTGTCAGCGACCACGGCAATGTGCTCGGCATGATGCCGCATCCGGAA
>NZ_JANXTC010000258.1:0-3630 GCF_025356345.1 Tardiphaga sp. | reverse complement strand
TGCTCAACGAGTCGATCAATTCGACGCTGTCGCGCTCGATCATCACCCACGTCACGGTGACGCTGGCGTTGCTGGCGCTGCTGCTGTTCGGCGGCAACGCGATCCACTCCTTCACCGCGGTCATGATGTTCGGCGTGGTTCTGGTCGGCACCTATACCTCGATCTTCATCGCGGCACCGATCCTGATCTATCTCGGCGTTGGCGAAAAGCGCGACACCGCGCCGGACCATTCGAAGAAGGGCTGAACATGCCGGTACCTCCCGAGGCACCGCATCTGCCGCGCTCCGCGGGCATCGAGGCCTATGGCAAGGGCGGCTTCCATTTCGACACCATGTCGCATCAGGGCTCGCTATTGTGCCTGCCCGATGCGATCTGGGCCTGGGCGGTCACGAAACCAGCCGATATCGACCGTCACGCGCTGAAGCGCGTGTTCGAGAATGCCGCGGGTATCGACACCCTGATTATCGGCACCGGCAATGAGGTCTGGATCGTGCCGCGCGACCTGCGCGAGGCCCTGCGCAACGTCCATGTCGTGATCGATGCGATGCAGACCGGCCCCGCGATCCGTACGTATAATGTGATGTTCGGCGAGCGTCGCCGCGTCGCGGCGGCGTTGATCGCGGTCGCATGAGCGCCGGCACCGATGCCGCGGCGTTTTGCGCCGAACTGGTGCGAAGCCATGATTTCGGACGTTACGCGACGACGCTGTTCGTGCCGAACGACAGGCGCCGCGCGCTGCTCGCGCTCTATGCCTTCAACGCGGAGATTTGCCGGATTCGCGACCAGGTCAGCCAGCCGCTGCCCGGCGAGATCCGCCTGCAATGGTGGACCGACACGCTGGCCGGTATCGGCCACGGCGATGTCGAGAACAATCCGGTGGCCGCCGAACTGCTGCTCGCGGTCCGGACCCACGATCTGCCGCTCGACCGATTGACGAAGCTGATCGATGCGCATGTGTTCGATCTCTACCATGATCCGATGCCGGATCTGGGCGTGCTCGAGAGTCATTTCGGCGATACGTTCTCGACGCTGCTGGCGCTGTCGGCGAAAATTCTGGGCGCGACCTCGGAAGCGACCGAGCAGGCCGCCGACCATGGCGGTCTGGCGCAGGGCGTGGTTCGGATCATCGCGACGCTGCCGCAGGATTCCGCGCGACGGCAGATGTATCTGCCGCGGGACATGCTGATCCAGAATGACGGCAGCTCCGAAGAAGTCTTTGCCGGCCGGCTGACGCCGGCGATCCGCGCGACGCTCGATCAATTGATATCAGGCGCCCGCGCCCAGCTCGCGCTGGCGGAAGCGCTGTTGCCGCAACTGCCGGCGGAGACGCGTCGCGCCTTCCTGCCGCTGGCGCTGGTGAAGCGCGATCTGGAACGGCTGACGGGGGCGGAGCACGATCCGTTCGCGCGGCAGGTGCCGTCGCGCTTGCAGACGCTGTGGGGACTGTGGCGGGCGTCGAGTTCGAAGGCGTTCTCGTAGCTCAGAATTGCCCACCCGCCTATCAGCCGTCATTGCGAGGAGCCGTTGCGACGAAGCAATCCAGTCTTCGCTTGTGGCTCTGGATCGCCGCGTCGCGGAGTTTATCATCGGGCCGGCGAAGCCGGACCCGTTGGCTCCTCGCGATGACGGCTGACGGGTACGGGTTTCAGTTGTTACGCCGCCGGCGTCTCGAAATTGAACCGGTCGCGTAAATTCTTCCGCGATTCCAGAATGCCCTTCAGGAACACCCGATCCGCCTCGCTGCTCATCAGCGGCTCGATCAGATCGAGCTGGTTCATCGCCACCAGTTGCAGGATCTCGGTGCGGATTTGTCCGGCCGCGTCGCGCGGCAGCGCCGGGATCACCTGCAGATGCTCCGGCGGCTTCGGCCCCCGGGCGGCGGCGAGTGTGGCCTGCAGCTTAGGCTCAAGCGCGACGTCGTCGGCCTCGACAAAGGCGTACAGGCCGACACCGCTGCGGCGGTCGGCGAAGGCGACGATAGCGACGTCGCGCACAGCCGGATTTAGCCGGATCATTTCGGTCAGCGGCGGCGCATCATTGACGAGGCGACGGCCGCCACCTTCGCGGTCGGTGAAATTGAAGATGCCGCGGGTGATGCCGCGATAGACCTTCTTGCCGGTCATCAGCCAGATCCGCGCGAACAGCGACTTCTTGGCAAGGATCTGCTTCTCCTTCGGCGTCAGCAGTTCCGGTGCGTAGGAGCGCTTGTGCTTCAGGAGATGGCGGAGGTCTTCGTAAGCCGCGATGCGAAACAGCCGGCTGCGGCTCTTGAAGCAGACGGCGAGCTGGAAATCGGTGACATAAGCGAGGCCATCGGTGCCGCGTAGCCAGTTCTGTTCTTTCGCCAGATCATTGTGGCAGACGCCCATGCGATGCAGTTTGCGCAATGCGAGTTTGGCGGAATAAAAGTAGCTGCGGTCATTGAATGGCTTGGCGAGATGCAATGCCACGCCGTCGATGAAGCCGCGCACCAGTGCCTGCTCGCCGGCCCACAGCAATTCCGGCCCGACATGAAGATCACGCGCCAGCGTCAAAGCACGGCGTTCGCGGGTGAAGAGATGTTGCGCGACGACATAGGACCACCACGGCACCTGGTCGAGCCGGCGCAGCACGGCATCGACCTCGCCGCCCTGATTGCGAAAGCGGCCGCGCTCGACGGTCGAGAACACGTCGCGTTTCAGCAGCACGCCTTCGGTCCATTGGGCGGACAGCATGGCTGTGTCCTGTTTCGGCAAACTCATGACGGTTTCCTGAAATACAACGCCGCTAATATCACGCGGCAACAGCGGCGGCGGGCAGGTGGGCGGCGATCCAGCCATCCATGTCCGCCAGCGCGCGGGCGCTCATCGCCTGCTTCTTGGCGACGGTCTTTTCGTTGCCGCGCAGCCGGCCGCCTTCGGCGTTCTTGGTCGGCGCCTGCGCCAGCGGCGGAAACAGTCCGAAATTGATGTTCATCGGCTGAAACGAGCGCGGGCCGGCGTCGATTGTCTCGATATGGCCACCGGTGATGTGGCCGAGCAGCGAGCCCAGCGCCGTGGTCACCGGCGGCGGCGCCAAATGCTCGCCTTTGGCGTCGGCGGCGGCGTAGAGCCCGGCCATCAGCCCGACGCTGGCGGATTCGACATAGCCTTCGCAGCCGGTCATCTGGCCGGCGAAACGTAGCCGCGGCTGCGCGCGCAGCCGCAGCTGCTCGTCGAGCAGTTTTGGCGAGTTGAGGAACGTGTTGCGATGCAGGCCGCCGAGCCGCGCGAATTCGGCATTCTGCAACCCTGGAATCATCCGCAGCACGCCCATCTGCGCGCCATATTTGAGCTTGGTCTGGAAACCGACGATGTTGTAGAGCGTGCCGAGCTTGTTGTCCTGGCGCAGCTGCACGATGGCGTAGGCCTTCACCGTGGGGTCGCGCGGATTGGTCAGGCCGACCGGCTTCATCGGGCCGTGACGCAAGGTCTCGCGGCCACGCTCGGCCATCACTTCGATGGGCAGGCAGCCATCGAAGTAGGGGGTGTTCTGCTCCCACTCCTTGAAGTCGGTCTTTTCGCCGGACAGCAGCGCGTCGATGAACGCCTCGTACTGGTTCCTGGTCATCGGGCAGTTGATATAATCGGCACCGGTGCCGCCGGGCCCGAC
>NZ_JANXTC010000207.1:0-3390 GCF_025356345.1 Tardiphaga sp. | reverse complement strand
GCAGCGGCAGGCCGAGCGGCTCGCCGCTGCAGGATGCCGCGCACGGCATCCGCGCGGTCGCCAATGCCGCGATGGCCCGAGCCGTGCGCGCCGTCACCGTGGAGCGCGGCCGCGATCCGCGCGACCTCACGCTGATGGCGTTCGGCGGCAATGGCGGCGTCCATGCGCCAGACCTCGCGCGCCAACTCGGCATTCCCCGCGTCGTGATCCCGCCGATGTCGGGCATCTTCAGCGCCATCGGTATGCTCGCCTCCGACATCGAGCACACCGCGCTCAAGACTGTCAGCAGGTTCCTGGACCAAATTCCGGTCAGCGATTTGCAGGCGATCAAGGCCGATCTGCAGCACCTGGTGGCCGCCCAACTCGCCGGCGACGGCTACCAGGCCGAGCGCACCGCGTTCCTCTGGGAAGCCGACCTGCGTCACGAAAGCCAGGCGACCGAACTCACCGTTCCGTTCGAGGGCGAGGACATCGCGCAGATCCGCGAGCGCTTCATCGCCGAATATTTCAAGACATATGGCTATCGCGACTCCACGCCGATCGAGCTCGTCAAGGTGCGTGTCGCCGGCCGCGGCCTGCGTGAGAACAGGCTCGATTTTGCGGCAATGCAAATCGCTGCGCGGCACGGCTCCTCTCGTTCCGGCGCCCGCGACATCTCGTTCGCGCGTGGCGAGGCCGCGATCGCCGTCGCCATCGTCGATCGCAGCGCAGTGGGGGCGTCCCCGATGCAGGGGCCGCTGATTATTGAGGAGTTTGACGCCACCATTATCGTGCCGCCCGATGCCAGGGTACACAAGGACGCAATTGGCTGCATCGTTTTGGAGTTCGAGGCATGAAGGTCGACCCGATCACATTCGCCGTCATCAAGAGCGGCCTGGATTCCATCGCCGACGACATGGCCTATACGGTCGTGCGCATCGCGCGCTCGGAAATCGTCAAGGACGTGATGGATTTCTCCGCCGCGATTTGCGCCGGCGACGGCCAGATGGTGGCGCAGGCCAAGACCATCGCGCAGCATCTCGGCGCCATTCCCGAAGCGATGGCCTCGGTGCTGAGCAGGTTCGAGGGCGACCTGCACGACGGCGACGTCATCATCATGAACGATCCATATCACGGCGGCATGCACCTGCCAGACATCTTCATGTTCATGCCGATCTTCCACGATGGCAAGCGCCGCGCCTTCTCGGTGGTGATCTGCCATCACACGGATGTCGGCGGCCGCGTTCCAGGCTCGAACGCCTCCGACTCCACCGAGATTTACCAGGAAGGGCTGCGGATTCCGCCGCTCAAGCTGTATGATCGCGGCGTGCTGAACACCACGCTGGAAGCACTGATCAAGATCAACGTCCGGGTGCCGGATCGGGTCTGGGGCGATCTTTCGGCACAGTTCGCAGCGTCGCAGGTTGCCAAGCGTGGGTTGGAAAAGCTCATGGTGCGCTACGGCGCCGACGACGTCGATGCCTACATGCAGGAACTGCTCGACTACGCCGAGCGCCTGACCCGGCAGGAAATCAAGACCTGGCCGAAGGGCACCTACGACTTTATCGACTTTATCGACAACGACGGATTTTCCGAGAAGCCGATTCCGATCAAAGTGGCGATCACTGTCAATGACGACGGCACGCTGTTCGTCGACTATACCGGTTCGTCGCCGCAGGTGAAGGGTGCGCTGAACTCGACCCTCAGCTTCACCCACTCGCTGACCTATCTCAGCGTGCGCTGCGTGCTTGCCAAGGACGTGCCGAACAACGTCGGCCTGTTTCGCTGTATCAAAGTGAAGGCGCCAGAAGCCTCGATATTGAATCCGGTAATGCCCGCGCCATGCGCAGCTCGCGCGCTGACCGGCTACCGTGTGTTCGATACCATGCTTGGCGCGCTGGCGAAGATCGTCCCGGACAAGGTGCCGGCGGCGGGCGAGGGCGGCAACAGCGTGATCTGCATCAGCGGTCTGCGCCCTAACCGGCAGCCCTTCATCATCGTCGACATGATCTGCGGCGCCTGGGGCGGCCGTCCCGACAAGGACGGGCTGGAGGCGGTCACCAACGCCTCGCAAAATCTCTCCAATCTGCCGGTCGAGGTGATGGAAGCCGAACATCCGGTGCGTGTGGAGGACTATTCCTTCGTGCCGGACAGTTGCGGCGCCGGGCAATATCGCGGCGGCGTCGGCATTCGCCGCTCTTACCGGATCCTCGCCGACGAGGCGCTGCTGCAATTGCGCACCGATCGCGTTACGTTCCAGCCATACGGCCTTGCTGGCGGCGAGCCCGGCGGATCGTCGCGCAACTTCATCGAGATCGGCAACGAACGCAGTGCGCTGCCAGGCAAGATCACCCGGACCGTGGCCCAGGGAACGCTGATCATCCACGAGCAGGCCGGCGCCGGCGGCTACGGCAATCCGCTGCTGCGCGATCCCGTGCAGGTGCGCGAGGACGTGCTCGACGGCAAGATTACCGCAGCATTTGCCCACAGGCACTACGCTGTCACGTTCGACACGCATGGCGTGCTGGACGTCGAGGCGACGTCGCAGTTACGATCCGCGCGCACTGTCGCGGCGTCCTCGGCAGGGACTCATGGAGCTTAGTTTGGCTGCGTCGTCGAAGATCACTCGCAATCCCGAAGCCAGCCGCGCCAAGATCCTGGCTGCTGCGCGCCTCGAATTCGTGTCGAACGGGCTCAACGGCGCGCGCGTTGATCGCATCGCCGAGCAGTCGGGCGTCAACAAGAACCTGATCTATCACTATTTCGGCTCCAAGGACGCGCTGTATCTGTCCGTGCTGGAAGGCATCTACAGCGACCTGCGGGCACGGCAGCAGGACGACCATTTGCGCGACCTGCCGCCGGTCGAGGGCATGAAGCGGCTGGTCAGCAGCACTTTCGACCACTTCGTCGACACGCCAGACCTGATCAGGCTGATGAGCATCGAGAACATTCACTATGGGCAGAACCTGAAGAGATCGGACACCATCAAGCCGCTGTATCGCGGCCTGCTCGATACCATCCGCATCCTGCTCGAGCGCGGCCAGGCGGAAGGCGTGTTTCGCGCCAATGTCGATGCGGTCGACCTCTATATGTCAATCTCGGGCCTCGCCTATTTCTTTCTGTCCAACCAGCACACGTTGTCCTGGCTGCTCGGCCGCGATCTGGCGGCGCGCCGGCTCGTGCTGAAAAGGCGCCAGCACGTCGTCGAGATGGTGTTGAGCTACTTGACCCAGAATTCGCCAGCGCAAGCGGATGCCACCGACACATGACCATTCAGCCGGAGACCGGGATATGAGAAGGTTCTTTCTTTCGACCCTGATGCTTCTAGGTGTTGCGGCCGCGGGTGCCTCGCCCGCCGCGGCTCAGGACAAATTGTCGGTGCGGCTCGACTTCTCGCCCTGGGGCGTGCAG
>NZ_JANXTC010000170.1:0-16148 GCF_025356345.1 Tardiphaga sp. | reverse complement strand
TTCCTTCTCCCCTTGTGGGAGAAGGTGGCGCCGGCGAATTCGGCGTCGGATGAGGGGAGCGACGGAGCTCCTCTGCACCCCTCACCCGTCTCGACACGCTACGCGCGTCGATCCACCCTCTCCCACAAGGGGAGAGGGAGGAAAGAATCGGAACCACTGCCCGGCCGATGACTTGAACCGCATCTTCCACGCCAATCGGTGCGCCGCATGATCGACGACCTCTGGTACAAGAACGCCGTATTCTATTGTCTCTCGGTAGGCAGTTTCATGGATGCCGACGGCGACGGCGTCGGTGACTTCAAGGGACTGACGCGGCGGCTGGATTATCTCGACGGGCTCGGCGTCACCGCGATCTGGCTGATGCCCTTTCAACCCTCGCCCGGCCGCGACGACGGCTACGATATCTCCGATTATTACGGCGTCGATCCGAAGTACGGCTCGCTCGGCGATTTCGTCGAGTTTACCCATGGCTGTCACCAGCGCGGCATCCGCGTCATCATCGATCTCGTGGTCAACCACACCTCGGACCAACACGGCTGGTTCAAGGATGCGAAGAGGTCGCCCGACTCGAAGTATCGTGACTGGTACGTGTGGTCCGACAAGAAGCCTGCCAACGCCAACAAGGGCATGGTGTTTCCCGGCGTGCAGAAATCCACCTGGACGCGCGAGAAGGACGCGGCGTCCTGGTTCTTTCACCGCTTCTATGATTTCCAGCCCGACCTCAACACCTCGAACCCGCACGTACAGGCCGAGATCTTGAAGATCATGGGGTTCTGGCTACAGCTCGGCGTGTCCGGTTTTCGCATGGATGCGGTGCCGTTCGTGATCGCCACCAAGGGACCGAAGGTCAACAAGCCCGACGAACAATACGACATGCTGCGCGGCTTCCGGGAATACCTGCAGTGGCGCAAGGGTGACGCCATCATCCTCGCCGAAGCCAATGTCGAGCCGGAAACCGACATGGAGTATTTTGGCGATGACGGCGATCGCATGCAGATGATGTTCAACTTCCACGTCAACCAGAACCTGTTCTACGCGCTGGCGTCCGGCGACTCCCGCCCATTGGCCGCTGCGCTGAAGGTGACCAGGCAGCGCCCAGCGACGGCGCAATGGGGCCTGTTCCTGCGCAACCATGACGAGCTCGACCTTGGCCGCCTCAGCGAGCAACAGCGCGCGACCGTGTTCGAGAAATTCGGCTCCGACAAATCGATGCAGCTCTATGACCGCGGCATCCGGCGCCGCCTCGCGCCAATGCTGGGCGGCGACCGCCGCCGGCTCGAACTGGCCTACAGCCTGATGTATTCGCTACCGGGCACGCCGGTGCTGCGCTATGGCGACGAGATCGCGATGGGGGACGATCTCAGCCTGTCGGAGCGCAACTGCGCGCGTACGCCGATGCAATGGTCGAGCGAGCCGCAAGCCGGCTTTACCAAGCACGACAGGCCGAAGAACCCGGTGATCGACAAGGGCCCGTTTGGCTATACGCACGTCAATGTCGCCATGCAGCGCCGCGATCCCAATTCCATGCTGAACTGGACCGAGCGCATGATCCGGATGCGCAAGGAGGTTCCGGAGATCGGCTGGGGCGATTTTGTGATCGTCCCGACCCGCAACCCGGCGGTGCTGGCGATCCGCTATGACTGGCGCAACAATTCGGTGCTGTTCGTGCATAATCTTGATGAGAAGCCGTGCGAAGTATCATTCGCGGTCGGCCTCAGGACCGAGCAGGACGGACACCTGATCAATCTGCTCGCCGAGGACCACAGCCACGCCGACGATAAGGGCAGGCATCATCTGATGCTGGAAGCCTATGCCTATCGCTGGTACCGCGTCGGCGGACTGGATTATCTGTTGCGGCGAAGCGACATCGACGGCGAGACGCAAGGGCATCCCGCATAGCGATCACGTCAGCTCAGCGCGCCGGCATGCACCCACCACAGCGGGTGCGCAAGCTGGATCGCATGCGCTGCCCGCTGCGCGTCGGCATCATTGGCGAAGATGGCAAAGCAGGTCGCGCCGGAGCCCGACATCCGCGCCAAGCGCGTGCCTTCGGCTGCGTTCAGCGCGGCAAGTACCTCGCCGATTATCGGCTCGACCTTCAGCGCCGGTGCTTCGAGATCGTTGGTTCCTGCACAGAGCGCCGCGATCCAGACATCGATCGACGCGCCCTCGCCTGGCCATTTCGGCGCCTTCAGCACGTCGGTCACCCCGACGCGCAATTCGCCGTTCTTCAGGCCGAGCTCCTTGAAGACATCCTTGGTCGCCACCGGCACCCGCGGATTCACCATCACGCAAGGCAGCCGTGGCAGGCGCAGCGGCAACAGCGTTTCACCAACGCCGGTCATCACGCAGGACTGTGACTTGAGGCAGACAGGAACGTCGGCACCGGTCAGCCGCGCGACCTCGATCACGCGGGCATCATCGAGTTCAAGCTTGTTGGTGCGCGCCAGCAGCCGCAAGGCGGCCGCGGCATCGGCCGAACCACCACCAATGCCAGCGGCGACCGGCAGATGCTTGTCGAGTGCGAAGGCGCCGAAGGTCAGGCCATCGCAGCGCTCGCCGAGCAGTCGCGCAGCCTTGGTGACGAGGTTGTCGGCGTGTTCGCCGCATTCCTCCGCGCGAGGTCCGCTTGTCGTCAGCGTCAGCTCGACACCGGACCGCAGCGTCAGGCGGTCCGCGCAGTCGGCAAACGCCACCACGCTTTCGAGGTCATGATAGCCGTCGACCCGGCGGCCAACTACCCGGAGGGTGAGATTGACCTTGGCGCGCGCGTCTTCTTCCAGCGCCGGCATCGACAAACCATCCATTCGATCAGCCGCCCTTGCCGTCTTCTTTTTTCTTGTCGGCGGAGGCCGCCGACGGCGTAGCGTCATCCGGCAATCCGTTTTCCATCTTGGCGTCGATCTTCGGCAGTTCTTCTGCTTCCGGCTTCAGATCACGCGCATGCTGCCACTGGAATTTGGCTTCCAGGGTGCGGCCGACGCGCCAATAGGCATCGCCGAGATGGTCGTTGATGGTCGGATCTTCCGGCTTCAGGTCGATGGCACGCTCGAGGTTCTTCACCGCATCCTCGTAATTGCCGATGCGAAAATAGGCCCAGCCGAGCGAGTCGACGATATAGCCATCATCGGGACGCTGATCGACGGCGCGCTTGATCATCTTCATGGCGTCGTCGAGGTTGATACCCTGGTCGATCCAGGAATAGCCGAGGTAGTTCAGCACATGCGGCTGCTCGGGCTGCAGCTCCAGCGCCTTGCGCATGTCAGCCTCGGCCTTGGCCCACTGCTTGGACCTCTCCTGGCAGATGCCACGGAAGTAGTAAGATACCCAGTTCGGCTTGTCGGACTGCGCGGCCTGAGCCTCGATGCCGAGCGTATAGGTCTCGGCGCATTCGGCGAATTTCTTGCGGCCGCGCTCGATGTTGCCGAGCGCCATGATAGCCTCGAGATCCTTCGGATCTTCCTTCACCACGCCCTTGAGAATGGCGATTGCCTCATCGCTGCGGTCGGCGGAGTCCAGATCGGTAGCCTGCTGGATCTGCGCATTGCGCTTCAGCGGAGAACTGGCCGGCATCCGCTCGTAGACCTTGATCGCCATCTGCGGCTTCTTCACCGATTCGTAGAGATCGGCCAGCGACAACAACGCCAGCGAATGGTCCGGCTTCAGATACAGCGCGAGCTGGAGGTAGACCAGGGCGAGATCCTCGCCGCCGCGGCGGGTCAGCGAGGCGCCGATGCCATACAGGGCTTCCGCGGCGCCAGCCTGCGCGCTGTCAACCAGCGGCACCAGCTTCTTGCCGGCCTTGGTGTCGCGAATACCTTCAAGAATCAGCGGATGGCGCGCCAGCTTCTTGTTGAAATTCTCGTAAATGGCCTGCGCCGATGCATCATCCTTGTTGCGAGACGTCCATCGCGCATAGGCGTCGGCAACACGCAAGGCGGAATCGTCTAGCTTGTAAGCGCGTTCAAACCGCGCGCCAGCGTCCTTCTGCTTGCCCGCGAGATCGAGCAGCATGCCGGCATGCAGATCCTTGAAGATCGGATACCACTCCGGTCCGGCCAGCTTGTCGATGTTGGAAATGGCGGTCTTGCTGTCGCCGGCACCGTAGCTGGCCCAGCCCGACAACAGGACCGCGACGAGATCGGTGATCGGGCCGCGAACCGACTGGCTGATATTCTGCTGCGCAGCGGCGTATTTTTTCGCCTTGAGATCGCGGACGCCGACCACCAGACGGGCCACGCGGTTCGACTTGTCGATGGTCAGAATACGATCCGCGAGCTTCACGGCCTCGTCGATGTCGCCATCGGCGAGCGACGAGATGAAGGCGCGGTCGAGCAACTCGTTGTTCTTCGGATCGGTGCGCAGCGCCGAGCGGTAAAACGCAGCGGCGGAGGTCGCGTCGCGCTCGACGCTGGCGTGCCGCGCGGCGAGGTAACTGCCCGCCGTTGTCAGTGATTTCAGATCGGTCTTGTTGGGAAACTGGGCGGCGCTGTCGCCTGCATGATCGGGAGTCTGCGCGAGCAGCGGGCCGGACGCCGCGAGCGCGGCAAAGGTCGCAACGGCAAGCGCCAGGCGATTGAAACGATTGGAAACCATAGGGTTCGCCTAGCTCCAGGATTTGTGGGCAGAAATACGAGACGGGCTAGAATGCGCATCTGTCCCGGCAGCATCAAGCCAACTGACAATGCCGGGTTTGGCGTTCAATCGCAAGGATCGGCGGCCATCCCGGAAGGCCCTGTAAAACAGCTTCCCGGCTATCGAACCGCGCCATCTTTCCTGAAAACCCTTTCAGTGTGGCGGTATCGTGACCGGCGGCACGCCCGGGACGAGGCCGCCGCTCACGCAATCGTGGTCGCGGCGGCGCTACATCGCCTCGTAATTCGGGCCGCCACCACCTTCCGGGGGAACCCAGGTGATGTTGCCGTTGGGGTCCTTCACGTCGCAGGTTTTGCAGTGAACGCAATTCTGCGCATTGATCTGGAAGCGCGGTCCGGTGCTTTCCTCGACCCATTCATAAACGCCTGCCGGGCAGTACCGGTTCGACGGACCGGCGAACACGTCGTGCTCCGAGGTCTTCTGCAGTTCCAGGTCGGCGACCTTGAGATGGATCGGCTGATCTTCCTCATGATTGGTATTCGACAGAAACACCGAGGACAGCCTGTCGAAGGTCAGCTTGCCGTCCGGCTTCGGATAGGCGATCGGCTGATAGTCCTTCGCCGGCTTCAACGTCTTGCGATCCGGCTTGGCATGGGACTGGGTGCCGAACAGCGAGAAGCCGAAGGTGTTGCACCACATGTCGAAGCCGCCGAGCGCATTGCCGAACAGGGTACCGAACTTCGACCATAACGGCTTTGCATTGCGGACCGGGAACAGATCCTTGCCAATCGAAGAAGACCGCCAGCCGTTTTCATAGTCGACCAGCTCATCATTGGCGCGGCCGGCCTGCAGTGCGACAGAGATGTGCTCCGCCGCCTGCATGCCGCTGGCCATCGCATTATGCACGCCCTTGATGCGCGGCACGTTGACGAAGCCCGCGGCGCAGCCGATCAACGCGCCGCCGGGGAAGGTCAGGCGCGGCACTGACTGATAGCCGCCTTCGGTGATGGCGCGTGAGCCGTAAGCCAGGCGCTTGGCGCCGGCAAAAGTGTCGCGGATTAGCGGGTGGGTCTTGAAACGCTGGAATTCCTCGAACGGATAGAGGTACGGATTTTCGTAGTTCAGGTGAAGCACGAAGCCGACGGCGACCAGATTGTCGTCGTAGTGATAGAGGAACGAGCCGCCGCCGGTGCCATTGTCGAGCGGCCAGCCAAACGAGTGCTGCACCGTACCTTTCTTGTGCTTGGCCGGATCGATCTGCCAGATTTCCTTGAGACCGATGCCGAACTTGCCGGGCTCGCAATCCTTGTCGAGCGCGAATTTGGCGATCAGCTGCTTGGTCAGGCTGCCGCGCGCGCCTTCGGCGAACAGCGTGTACTTGCCGAGCAGTTCCATGCCGCGGGTGAACGAATCCTTCGGCTTGCCGTCTCGGCCGACGCCCATGTCGCCGGTGGCGATACCGCGTACCGCGCCTTTCTCGTCGTACAGCGTTTCAGCGGCGGCAAAGCCGGGATAGATCTCGACGCCAAGCGCCTCGGCTTTCGCACCGAGCCAGCGCGTCACCATGCCCAGCGAGGTGATGTAGCAATGATCGTTGTGCATCAGCGGCGGCAGCAGGAAACCCGGCAGCTTGAAGCCGCCGGTCTTGGTCATGAAGAAGAACTGGTCGTCCTTGACCTGGGTCTTCAGCGGGCAATCGGCGTCCTCGCGCCAGTCCGGGATCAATTGGTCGAGCGACGCCGGATCGATCACCGCGCCGGACAGGATGTGTGCTCCGACTTCCGACCCCTTCTCGACCACCACGACCGAGAGTTCCGCGTTGAGTTGTTTCAGCCGGATCGCGGCAGCCAGACCCGATGGGCCGGCGCCAATGATGACGACGTCGAATTCCATGGACTCGCGCGGCGGAAGTTCTTCGCTGCTCATAATTTAATCTCTTTGACCCGTTCAGAACGCTTCTAGGAGATGTTGTTTCCGATTTTTTCGGGAAGAACAACCATCGAATGCCGCCGGGCACCGTTTCGCCGGCGGGCAAAATGCCCTAGATTGTCGGAATGCCCACCCTGTCGCCTGAACCCGCGCCGAGCATTGCGCAATTGCTGGCCTTTTACCTCGAAGCCGGGGTTGATTGCGCCCTGATGGATGAGCCGGTCAACCGGCTCGCCGATATCGACGTGGCCCCCGCCCTACCGGCTGCTGAAGCCACGTCAAAACGTCCGGTACTGGCGTCGATGAAGCCGACCACGCCGGCGCGACCGCCAGCCAAGGTCGAAGTCGCCCCCGAAGTGGCGATCGCCGCCGCCCGCGAGGTGGCGGGTGCGGCGCCGACGCTGGAGGCCCTGCACGCCACGCTGAAGAATTTCGAGGGCTGCGCCCTGAAATCGACCGCCACGCAGCTGGTATTCGCCGCCGGCAATCCGCAGGCGCGCATCATGTTTGTCGGCGAGACGCCCGGCCGCGACGAGGACATCGAGGGTCTGCCGTTTGTCGGCGCGCCGGGCAAGCTGCTCGATCGGATGATGGCCGCCATCGGGCTCGACCGCAGTACCGTCTATATCGCCAATGTTATTCCATGGCGACCGCCGGGCAACCGCACGCCGACGCCACAGGAGACGCAGATCTGCCTGCCGTTCATCCAGCGCCAGATCGAACTGGTCAATCCGGACATCCTGGTGACGCTGGGCAACCCTGCGACCCAGACCCTGCTGCGGACGAAGGACGGCATCATGAAATCGCGCGGGCGCTGGGTCGATTACGACACCGGCACGCGAAAAATCCGCGCCATTGCCAGCTTCCACCCGGAATATCTGCTGCGCTCACCGGGCTACAAGCGAATGGCCTGGGTCGATCTGCGCTTGATCGCCAAGGCGCTGCAGGCATTGCCCGCTTGCGGCGCCTGACTATGGCGCCTTCGGCCGCACGATGGCCCAGCCGATCCGCAGCGCCGGCTGCCGGCCGTTGACCAGACGATCGAACGCGCGCGGCACTTCCGGGGCGAGGCCCGGGAAGCGCACGGCGATATCTTCCGGCGGCGTGCCGACCGTATCCGCCGCGCGCCACACCACGACACCGCCGGTCTCGGCAAAGCTTTGCGGGGTGATCCATGGCGTGCGGGACGGCGTGGCATCGAGCAGCACGTGCGGTCGCGCCGGCCCCATGCCGATCAGCGAGGCCAATTGAGGGTCGCCGGCAGCGGCCTGCAGTTTCTGGCCGGTGCGGCGCTCGAAGCTTTCACCAAAGAAGCGGCCGATCTCGTTTGCCGGCAGCGCGGTGTCAACCTCGCGGTTGCTGATCCAGGGCTGGATCAGCAGGCTGGCAAAGGCTGCCAGCGCCGGCGCGACAATGGCGAAGGCCCAGACCTTGCGCAGCACCTGCTGACGCCGCAGCAGGATCAGGTCGCCCGATGCCACCACCACCGCCAGCCCCGCCATCATCAGCGCGATGCCGGCGCCGCCGGCGACCCGATCGAAGCCGTACAGGACCGCCAACAGGCCGCCGAGCAGGCCCGGCGCCAGCGCGAAGAAATACACGTAGCGCCGCGCCAGCGGATCGACCGGCGGGCGGAAGATCACCTGCGCATCCTCGGGCCGGCGTACCAGCCAGCCCCAGTTCATCGCGGTCAGCACGATCACCCCGGCCAGCATCGCCAGCAGCCCGCCGAGCAGCAGGCCGCCATGCTGTGCCCTGCCCGCGAGGTCAATCGCCGCGGGCAACGCCGGCACCACGATGGCATCGGCGCGGATCACCCACATCAGATAAGGCAATGCCAGCACCACAATCACCAGCAGTGCGAACAGCGGATCGAACGACGTCAGATTGCGGCGGCCCCGCGCGGTGGCCAGGCCAAAGGCGACCGGGAGCCACAGCAGCCACATCGCGCTGGACGTCGTGAGCAGCAGCAGCCCAGCCTCGATCGACAGCGCAAACCAGGCGTTGCGCCGGCCCTCACCGATCGCCAGCCAGGCATGCAGCAACAACATCGACCACAGCGGTCGCGCCAGCACCAGCGGTCCGAATTCGACACCCGGCGAACTGAACGCCGTGACCGTCATGGTCAGCAGCACCACAAGCACCGCCTGCGGGCCGCCGACCATGTTGCGCGCCAGATAGAACAGCGCGCGACAGGTCGCGATGAAACACAGCTGCGCCAGAAGATAGACGCCGAAAATATGATTGCCGGCGGCGCGGAAGGCGATATCGGCGAGCCAGAAGGCGAGCGGCGGGCCAAGGTCGGTACCGACCTGATATTCGCGGCCATAGGCCAGCACGGTGGCGAGATCGCCGGGCGGGCCGCGGTACAGCAGCAACGGCACCACCAGCCAGATCGCGGCCTGGCACAGCACGACGATCCAGAACACCAGGCGCGGCCGGGCGCGGATCAGTTCGACGATCAGGGAGGTGAAACGCATCAAGCGTGGGCCAGCCAACGGGAGTTCGGGCGTGCTTGTGTGATAAAGCGCGCCGACGGACGAGGCAACCGAGCAGCGCGCTAGGCCGACGCCTCGATCACAACCGCGGTCTCCCGCGGCAGCTGGGCATCCAGCGCAATGTCCTGATGCCTGGCGCGGGCCGCGGCCACCGGCGCGAACAGGCGACGATGATGGACGCTGGGGCCTAGTTCGGTCAATGCCGCCAGGTGCTGCGGCACCCCATAGCCCTTGTGGACTTCGAAACCGTAGCCGGGGCAATCCTCCGCCAGTCGGCACATCAGCCGGTCGCGCGACACTTTGGCCAGGATCGAGGCCGCGGCAATCGACAGAATGAGGCCGTCGCCGCCGATCACCGGCTCGCAGCCGCAACCGATATCGATCCTGTCGCGTCCATCGACGAAGACGTGCTTCGGCGCCTCCGGCAGCGCATGTACCGCGCGCGCCAGCGCCCACAGCGAGGCGCGAAGGATATTGTCCCGATCGATCCGGGCCGGCGAGGCATAGGCCACGGCGAAGGACGCGGTGGCGCAGATCTCCTCGAACAATTCCTCGCGCCTGGCAGCGGTGAGCCGCTTGGAATCATCGAGGCCTTTCGGAATGCGCTTCGGATCGAGAATCACGGCAGCAGCGACCACCGGTCCTGCCAGCGGACCTCTGCCGGCCTCGTCGCAACCTGCCACCGGCCAGACGCCGCTTTTCAGCAGCGCGCGTTCACGGGTGAAGCTCGGCGGTTTGAAAGCGATCGCCGGCTTGCGCGGCTTGGGCTGGTCGGGAGCTGGGGGGCGAATCATGCCGCGATCGTGCTGAACGGCGTCGACCCGCGCAACCGGGAACCTGCGGCCGTACCCATTCTTCACCGGCGATCGGGCGAGGGGAGCCCGCGTGGCTCACGAACTCCCCTCCACCCGCATGCGCTGCGCAGGCACCCTCGGAAGCGACGAGGGGCCAAGTCCTGGCAGCGAATTTCATCTCATCCCTGCCCCACGCTGGCGTCGAGTGGGATTTTCGCTCCGTCCTTCAAATTCCTAGAACAGGCTCAATTGCTGGGCCGGCTTGCTCAGCCGGATGAAATGATCTGTCGTCAGCTTCGAACGGCGTTTGTTGAGGCCGAGCCTGGCCGCGGCGATCTCGAAGCGGCGGCCGATCATCCAGGCCATCGGGCCGGTACCCTTCATCCTAGTACCCCATTGCGAGTCGTAGTCGCGGCCGCCGCGCATGTCGCGGATCAGCGTGAAAACGTGGCGGTAGCGGTCCGGATAATTGGCCATCAGCCATTCCCGGAACAGGTCGCGGACCTCGAGCGGCAGCCGCAGCAGCACATAGCTGGCCTCCTTGACGCCAGCATGCGCGGCCGCGTCAAGGATGCGCTCGATCTCGGCATCGTTGAGCGCCGGGATCACTGGCGCCACCATCACCGTGGTCGGAATGCCGGCCTCGGACAATTGCCTTAACGCTTCCAGCCGCCTCGCAGGCGACGACGCCCGTGGCTCCATGGTGCGCGACAGTTGCGGATCCAGCGAGGTGACGGAGATCGCCACCTTGACGAGGTTGCGCTTGGCCATCCGCGCCAGAATATCGATATCGCGGGTGACCAGGGCCGATTTGGTAACAATGCCGACCGGGTGCGAAGCGCGCTCCAGCACTTCGAGCATGCCGCGCATCACTTTATGCTCGCGCTCGATCGGCTGGTACGGATCGGTGTTGGTGCCGATCGCGATCATCTTCGGCTCGTAGTCCGGCGCCGCCAGCTCCTTCTCCAGGAGCCCCGGCGCGTCCGGCTTCACGAACAGCTTGGATTCAAAATCGAGGCCGGGCGACAGGCCGAGAAAGGCGTGGCTCGGCCGCGCGAAGCAATAGACGCAACCATGCTCGCAGCCGCGATAGGGATTGATCGAGCGATCGAAGCCGATATCTGGCGACTCGTTACGGGTGATGACCTTTCGCGCGGTGTCCACCGCGACGGTGGTCTTGAAGGCCGGCAGGTCGTCGAGGCTCTGCCAGCCGTCATCGAAGGCGACCCGGGCTTCGGCCTCGAAGCGGCCGCTGTCATTGGACTGAGCGCCGCGGCCGCGCCGTCGTTGCTTCTCGATCGCTACCGCGATCTCGGGAAAAGGCGAAGGCACACCCGCCGGTTCGGAGGGCGCCGTGACCGGCGGGTGCTTGATGGCGGCAGCATTTTTGCGACTCATGCCACCAGGATAGCGGCACGAAGGAACAAATCAAGAACATAAATTAATTAGCGTCACTCGGACGTGGTGTGCAATCTCGCACCAATGCTTGCGGGTTCAATTCTGCGGAAGTCGTACGGATATGTAACCACAAGGTGGTGTAACTCTGTCGAAGCCAATCATCAAAGGTAATATGTGCCTGCCATGCTGAGCGTGATCATTCCCACAGAAGGCGTCGAGCAGCCGGCCGTTGCCACCTTGGCGGCGTTGGTGCCGGGCGCCGCCGCCGGCGTGATCAAGGAGGTGCTGCTGGTGGATCGGGTCGAGAATGGCGTGATCGAGCATGTCGCCGACGTGGCCGGCTGCGGCTTCCTGAACTTTCAGGGTTCACGCGCGGCGGCGCTGGCGGCCGGCGCCCGCCAGGCGCGCTCGCCTTGGCTGATGTTTTTGCAGGCCGGCGCCGTGCTGGATGCCGGCTGGATCGATGAAACCTCACAATTCATCCAGCGGGTTTCAGGGAGTAACCGGCCGCGCGCCGGCATCTTCCGCTATGCCCGCTCCCCGTATAGCGACAGCGGTTTTCGTGACGGCCTGAAATTCCTGGCGCGGATGATCGCCGGCCCGTCGGCCGATCAGGGCCTGCTGATCGCCCGCGACCATTACGACCAGCTCGGCGGTCATGCCGACGCGCGCCGCTCCGAAGCGCGGTTGCTGCGCCGGCTTGGCCGCTCGTCGCGCACGCTGCTACGCAGCCGGATCATCGTCGCCTGACCCGGTCGGCAAACTACTTGCCAAAATCAACCAATTGATTGACTGTGGCAACCATCGAGGTTGGCCATGTCCGAGACCGCTGCCGAAAACCGGATCGCCGCCGTGCGCGGCTTCAATCGCTTCTACACCCGCAAGCTGGGCGTGCTGGAGCAGAACCTGCTCGACAGCCCCTATTCGCTGACCGAAGCGCGGGTGCTGTATGAGCTGGCGCATCGCGATGACCTCTCCGCCAAGCAGATCGCGGCCGACCTCAGCCTCGATGCCGGCTACCTCAGCCGCATTCTCCAGGTCTTTCTCGACAAGGGGCTGATCAGCCGCAAGCCGCTGCCTTCGGACCGCAGGCAATTCCAGCTCGGGCTGACGGCCAAGGGCCGGCTGGCCTCTGGCAGGCTCAACCGCAGTTCGCACGACCATGTCGCCGCGCTGCTGGGCGAACTTCCCCCCGGTGACGATGACCGCGTGGTGCAAGCGATGGCGACCATCGAGAACTTGCTGGCCCCCCAGGTGAGCAGAGCCCGCGCCGCGACGCTGCGGCCGCATCGGCCCGGAGACATCGGCTGGGTGATCTCGCGGCACGGCGCGCTTTACGCAGAGGAATATGGCTGGGACATCGGTTTCGAGGCCCTGGTCGCCGAGATCGCAGCGCAATTTATCCGCGGCTACGACGCATCGCGCGAAGCCTGCTGGATTGCCGAGGTTGATGGTCTGCCAGCCGGATCGATCTTCCTGGTGAAGGCTTCGGACGATATCGCCAGGATTCGGCTTCTGCTGGTTGAGCGAGCAGCGCGCGGGCTCGGCATCGGCCGCGCGCTGGTGCAGCAATGCATCCGCTTCGCGCGCCAGGCCGGCTATTCCTCGATCACATTGTGGACGCAGAGCAACCTGCTGGCCGCGCGCGGCATTTATCAGCACGCCGGCTTTGAATTGATCGCCAGCGAACCGCACCACAGTTTTGGCGTCGAGCTGGTCGGCGAGACCTGGGAGATGAAATTGTAGCTGTCATTCCGGGGAGTGGGCGGCGCCAGCCGCCCGCGACCCCGGAATCCCGAGATGCTTCAGCGCAGAACATCCCGGGATTCCGGGCCTGCGCCATCCGGCTTCGCCGTTAGCCGCATCCCGGAATGACAGTATGCGGCGCTACTTCGCCTTGCCGCGTCGCAAATGCTCATCCAGCCGCGGCATGATCTCGACGAAATTGCACGGCTTGGTGCGGTAATCCAACTGCGGCGCCAGAATGCCGTCCCAGCCGTCGCGGCAGGCGCCCGGCGACCCCGGCAGGCAGAAGATGAAGGTCGCGCCAGCGGTGCCCGCGGTAGCACGGCTCTGGATCGTCGAGGTGCCGATCTTGCCATGGCTCATCATGTGAAAGGCGATGGAAAAACCATCCATGCGCTTTTCGAACAGCGGTTCAATCGCTTCCGGCGTCACGTCGCGGCCCGTGAACCCGGTGCCGCCGGTAGTGATGATCGCATCTATGCCGACATCCGCGATCCATGCTCTGACGATGGCGCGGATCACCTCGACGTCGTCGGTGACGATGTCCCTGGCCGCGAGATGATGACCGGCCGCCGTCAGCCGATCCGCCAGCGTCGCGCCCGACTTGTCATCGGCGATCGAGCGCGTGTCGGAGATCGTCAGCACCGCGATGTTGAGCGGCACGAAGGATTTTACAGTATCAATAAGTGACATGGATCTCATTCCCCATTCGTCGTTGCGAGGAGCATTTGCGACGAAGCAATCCAGCCTTTGCCCGCGGCTCCTGGATTGCTTTGCTTCGCTCGCAATGACGCCTAAAGCTGCTGCGCGCCAAAAGTGTTGCAGGACGCCACGGTGCCCTGCTGATAGCCGGTCATGAACCAGCGCTTGCGCTGCTCGGCTGAGCCGTGGGTGAAAGAATCGGGCACCACGCGGCCCTGCGCCTGACGCTGCAGGGTATCGTCGCCGATCGCGGTCGCGGTCTGCAGCGCGGCATCGATGTCGCCCGCTTCGAGGAAGCCCGGGCGCTTTTTCGATTCGCGATTGACCCAGACGCCGGACAGGCAATCGGCCTGCAGCTCGACCTTGACCTGCAGCGCATTGGCCGCCGCCTTGCTGCCGGCCTGCTCCTGCAGCCGCTGTACGCGCGGCAGGATGCCCAGCAGGTTCTGGATGTGGTGACCAGCCTCATGCGCAATGATATAGGCCGCTGTGAATTTGCAGGCATTGCCGGAGCAGCCGTGAAAGCGCGTCTCGACCTGGCGGAAAAAGCCGGTGTCGAGAAAGATTTGTTTCTCGGGCGGGCAATAAAATGGCCCCATCGCCGCCTGCGCCTGACCGCAACGGCCGCCATTGGTGGCGTTCTTGAACAACACGATGCGCGGGCCGGAATAACGCTGCCCGCTTTCATTGAATATTTCGCTCCAGCGATCATCGATCTCGCCGAGCACGCCTGAAATCATGCTGCCCATTTCATCGGTCGGCGCGCCACCCTTGGACGGCGCCGAGCGACGGTCAGTCTGGTAGGTCGGCGCCTGTTGCTGGCCGCCGGTGAGAATCTCCGCGCCGCCGATCAGGATGCGCGGATCGATGCCGAACGCCCAGCCGACCAGGCCGAGCACGATCACGGTGCCGATACCGAGACCGCCGCCGCCCATCGGCAGGCCGAAACCACCGCCGCCACCGCCACCTTCGTCGTCACGACGGTCGTCGATATTGTCGCTGCGACGGAAGTCATCGTAACGCATGGCGGCTTTCCTTCATTTCATTCGTCTCGGATCGGGCGCCGACCCTAACGCGGCTGCGCCCGATAATTTCCATGGCATTTAGCATTAAACGGCCCGGCAAATATTGCCTAGCACGAACACCCAACAACAAGATTGCAATTAAGTCGATTTTTACTTTGCGGCGTCACAGTGTGGATAGTCGGTTTGTTAGTCCCGCGTCGCCGACAGCGTCGCCTGAGTCAGAGTAGTTGAGTCATGGTTGTTTCGCTTCGCGGGGCGTCTGCAAGGGCGCCCCGCATAGAAATAAAATCCGGCCCGAGCTCCCGTATCGTCATCGGGGATTGCGTCGCCGAGATGTCAAAGTTGCCGGCCCATTCGGTCGATCTGGTGTTCGCAGATCCACCGTACAACCTGCAACTGAAGGGCGACCTCAAACGCCCCGACGAATCGCACGTCGACGCGGTCACCGATGACTGGGACAAGTTCTCGTCATTCGCCGCCTATGACGATTTCACGCGCGCCTGGCTGCTTGCCGCCCGCCGCATCATGAAGCCGTCGGCGACCCTGTGGGTGATCGGATCCTACCACAACATTTTTCGTGTTGGCTCGATCATGCAGGACCTCGGCTTCTGGGTGCTGAACGATATCGTGTGGCGTAAATCCAACCCGATGCCGAATTTCCGCGGCCGCCGCTTCACCAATGCGCACGAGACCATGATCTGGGCTGCGCGCGACGAGAATGCCAAGGGCTATACCTTCAACTACGAGGCCCTCAAGGCCGCGAATGAAGACGTCCAGGCGCGTTCCGACTGGCTGATTCCCTTGTGCACCGGCGACGAGCGCCTGAAGGGCGCCGACGGCAAAAAGGTGCATCCAACCCAGAAGCCCGAAGGCCTGCTGGCCCGCGTGCTGCTGTCATCGTCGAAGCCCGGCGATCTGGTAATCGATCCGTTCAATGGTACCGGCACCACCGGCGCCGTCGCCAAGCGGCTCGGCCGCAATTATATCGGCTTCGAACGTGACCGCGACTACGCCGCCGCCGCCGAAGCCCGGATCGCAGCCATCGAGCCGCTGCCGGAAGCCACCCTCGCCCCGTTCATGACCGCCCGATCCGCGCCGCGCGTGGCTTTCTCCGAATTGCTCGAGCGCGGCATGATCCTGCCCGGCACCAAGCTTGTCGATGTGAAGAAACGCCATGGTGCGCTGGTGCGCGCCGACGGCGCCATCATGCTCGGCGACAAGGTCGGTTCGATCCACCGCATGGGCGCGGTCGCGCAAGGTTCCGCCGCCTGCAACGGCTGGACATTCTGGCACGTCGAAACCAAGAAGGGCCTCCGGCTGATCGACGAATTGCGCGCCGAAATCCGCAGCGGAATGGGTGGGGCCTGAACTCTACGCAGGATGCGCAAATGCGCCCTTGCGCAGCACGCTCGCGTTCCATCGTATCTGAACAATGAAAACGTGGGCACGCCCCGGCGCCC
>NZ_JANXTC010000148.1:0-2392 GCF_025356345.1 Tardiphaga sp. | reverse complement strand
CGACGCACCGGCGATGGAGACCAACGCCGCCATCAGCCTGGGCTTTCAGTCTGGTGCCGCAGGCCAGCTAGCGATGAGCTGCGCCTCCTGGCTCGGCTCCGGGCACCGGCTCGAATTTTACGGCGAGGACGGCACCATGACCCTGATCAATCCGACGCCGGACTATATGCGGGGGTTCGAGCTCAAACTGGCGCGGCGTCCGGCCAGCGCCCTCGAACGGGTCGAGGTCGATGACCCCGTCGACCGCCTGTTTCCCGCCGATGGCCGGATCGCGCCGGTATCGCGTCTCGCTTCCGAATTCCTCGATGCCATCGAGGCCAGGCGACCCGCGATGCCCGGCTTTCCCGAGGGCCTGCGGGTGCAGGCCTTGCTGGATGCGGCCCGTCGGGCCGACCGCCGCGGCTGGGTCGAAATCGCCCCTGTTCCCCTGGAGCCATGCGCGTGAGTCATATTTTGGTCACCGGCGGCAGCGGCTTTATCGGTTCCGCGCTCGTCAAGGCACTGGTCCGCGAGGGCCACAAGGTCCGCGTGCTCGATGATAATTCGCGCGGCGCACCGCGCCGGCTCGCGGAGGTCGCGGACCACATCGAATTCATCTCGGGCGACATCCGCGATGCCGAGGCGGTCACCAAGGCCATGAAGGGCGTCGACGAGGTGCACCATCTGGCTTTCGTCAATGGCACTGAATATTTTTACAGCGCGCCG
Source organism: Tardiphaga sp. (assembly GCF_025356345.1). Lineage (GTDB taxonomy): Bacteria > Pseudomonadota > Alphaproteobacteria > Rhizobiales > Xanthobacteraceae > Tardiphaga. Next base: position 1,687 of record NZ_JANXTC010000148.1, on the reverse strand, counting down.
GAGCTGGTGCTGGATGTCGGCGTCAAGGGCATGATCAATGTGATCGATACCTGCCGTAGCGAAGGCGTGGGCAGACTGATCCTGGCGTCGAGCTCGGAGGTGTATCAGACCCCGCCTGTTGTCCCGACCGACGAGAGCGCGCCGCTGCTGGTACCCGACCCGACCAATCCGCGCTATTCCTATGGCGGCGGCAAGATCATCAGCGAGCTGATGGCGCTGAACTACGGCCGCAAATTCTTCGAACGCGTGCTGATCTTCCGCCCGCACAATGTCTATGGCCCCGACATGGGTTGGGAACATGTGGTGCCGCAATTCGCCCGACGGGTGAAAGATGTCGCGGACCAACATCCCGCAGGAACGCTGCCGTTCGAGATGCAGGGCAACGGCCTGCAGACCCGCAGCTTCTGCCATGTCGATGATCTCGTCGCCGGCGTGCTGGTGATGCGCGACCATGGCGAACATCTCGGCATCTATCATGTCGGCACGCGCGAGGAGATCACCATCGCCGAGCTCGCCACCCGAATCGCCGCCCATGGCGGGCGCGAGATCGAGCTAATCGAGAAGCCCGCCCCTGCCGGCGGCACCGAACGCCGCTGCCCGGACATCGGTAAGCTCGCCAGGCTCGGCTACGAGCCAAAGGTTACGCTGGCGCAGGGTCTGGGCCCCACCGTCGACTGGTACTGGGCCAACGAACACCTCGCGCCGCCCCAACACTGAGCTTCCTTACTTACATTCATTGTTCGGGCGCTGCCCGCAGGAGAGATGGCCGTGTTCCCAACCAAGATTGCCCGTGGCGCCGGAAGCGGCGGAAGCGTTCCTGTCGAGTGCTGCCAGATTTGTGGCCATGAACCGCTGGAGACCGTGCTCTCGCTGGGCTACATGCCGCCGGTCAACCAGATGGTACCGATCGGGGCCGTGCAGACGCAGCAGACCTGGTTTCCGACCAATTTGATGTATTGCTCGAGCTGCGAGCTAGTGCAGCTCGGCGTGGCCGTCGACCCTGTCATCATCTTCCCGCCGGAATATCCCTACACGTCCGGCATGACGCGGATCCTGCGCGAGAATTTTGTCGATCTCTATGCCGAGTCGTCAAACATGCTCGGCCTGACCGAGGACGATCTGGTGGTCGACATCGGCTCCAATGACGGCACGCTGATCTCGAATTTCCAGAATGGCGGCCACCGCATCCTCGGCATCGAGCCGACCGATGTCTCGAAAATCGCCAACGCGCGCGGCATCCCGACCTTGCAGGCGTATTTCGGCCAAGAGGTCGCCAGCCAAGTGAAAGCCGAGCACGGCGCCGCCAGGGTGGTGACGGCGGCAAACTGTTTTGCCCACATCGAGGACGTCCACGCCATCGTCGAGGGCATCGTCGAAATGCTGGCGCCCGACGGCGTGTTCATCTCTGAATCGCATTATCTGATCGGCCTGCTCGACGATTTGCAATACGACACCGTCTATCACGAGCATTTGCGGCACTACACGGTGGGCAGCCTCGCTCACCTGCTCGGCATGCACGGGCTGGAAGTGTTCCACGTCACCAAGATCCCGACCCATGGCGGCTCGATCCGCGTCTATGCCGCGCGCAAGGGTGCGCATCCGGTGCAGCCGAGCGTTGCGGAGATCCGCGCCACCGAGCCGATCGGCGAGGCAATGCGCGCGCGCCTGAAAACCTTCCGTCGCGACG
>NZ_JANXTC010000107.1:0-8497 GCF_025356345.1 Tardiphaga sp. | reverse complement strand
CGACCTTCAACGCGATGTTGATCGCGGCCGAAGGACCATGGGAGCGATAGACCTTTTCGGCCGCGGCGGTGGTCACGGTCAGGCAGGTGCCTTCGCCGGCCGTAACGTCGATGTCGAAGAGGTCGCCGCCGGCCGCGCCGCCGGCGGTGTTGACGAACATCGCGGAAAGGCCGTGATCCTCCGGGGACGGAAACCGGACGCGGAGCGAGCCGGATTCATGCAACTGGCGGCGCCGAGTCTTGCCGTCCACCATCTGTACGTCGAAGGTCACCGATCCCCGGGCGCGGTTGGCGGCAAAGATCGCCGAAGCGACGCTGGTCGGACTGGTCGGCATGCATTTCCTGGTGGCGGCGATTACAGCGCCATCTGGCGGCTGATCTCGGCAGGATCAAGCGTGGAGCGATCGCAGGCGAATTTGACAACGCCGCGGTCCATCACGGCGAAGTTGTCGCCGAGCTCGCAGGCAAAGTCGAGATATTGTTCGACCAGTACGATCGAGATGGTGCCCAGGCTGCGCAGATAGGAGATGGCGCGGCCGATGTCCTTGATGATGGAAGGCTGGATGCCTTCGGTGGGTTCGTCCAGCAACAGCAGTTTTGGCCGCATCACCAGTGCACGGCCGATCGCCAGCTGTTGCTGCTGGCCGCCGGAGAGATCGCCGCCGCGGCGGCCGAGCATCGATTTGAGCACCGGAAACAGCGCGAACACGTCGGCTGGGATATTGCGGTCGGCGCGCTTCAGCGGCGCGTAGCCGGTCTTGAGGTTCTCTTCCACGGTGAGCAGCGGAAAGATCTCGCGGCCCTGCGGCACGAAGGAAATGCCGCGGCGCGCCCGCTCATATGGTTTCAGGGTGGAAATATCGACGCCATCGAAGGTGATCGTGCCGCCGGAGATGGCCTGCTGGCCGACCATCGCGCGCAACAGGCTGGTCTTGCCGACGCCGTTGCGACCGAGCACGCAGGTCACCTTGCCGGGCTCCGCGCTGACGGTGACGCCGCGCAGCGCCTGCGCCGCGCCATAATGCAGACTGATATTGTCGACTTTCAGCATGGTGATCGAAGTCCTTTGCCGCGCTCTCCGCGTCGTCCCCGCGAAGGCGGGGACCCATACACGCTGTCGTTCTGTTGGCCCCCGGCGCCGGTGTCTTCACCAAGAGGACCGGAGGTTATGGGTCCCCGCCTTCGCAGGGACGACACGGAGTTCATCTTCCCAAATACACTTCGACGACGCGGTCGTTCTGCGACACCTGGTCGATGGTGCCTTCCGCCAGCACGCTGCCTTCATGCAGGCACGTCACCTTGACGCCGAGTTCGCGCACGAAGGTCATGTCATGCTCGACCACCACCACGGTCTTGTTGTCGCGGTTGATCTCTTTCAGCAATTCGGCGGTCTGGTGGGTCTCGACGTCAGTCATGCCGGCGACCGGCTCGTCGACCAGCAGCAGCTTCGGGTCCTGCGCCAGCAGCATGCCGATCTCAAGCCACTGCTTCTGGCCGTGCGACAAGTTGCCAGCGAGGCGGTCGCGGGAATCGGTCAGGCGGATGGTTTCCAGCACCTTTTCGATCCGTTGCGTCTCCTCCCGGCTCCTGCGCCAGAACAGCGTGCCGCGGACGCGGTGATCGACATTCAGCGCCAGCAGCAGATTGTCCTCGATGGTCTGGCTTTCGAACACCGTCGGCTTCTGGAATTTGCGGCCGATACCGAGCTCGGCGATCCTGGTCTCGTCCAGCAAAGTGAGGTCGTGGGTGCCGTCGAAATAGACGTCGCCCTCGTCCGGCTTGGTCTTGCCGGTGATGATGTCCATCATCGTGGTCTTGCCGGCGCCGTTGGGGCCGATGATGGCGCGCATCTCGCCCTGCCCCAGGACCAGCGACAGGTTGTTGATGGCGTGAAAGCCGTCGAACGAGACGTGGACACCGTCAAGATACAGCAGCGCCGAGGTCATGCGCTTCTGGCGGGCCTCGGCCTGGCGTGCCGCAAGCTGCGGGTCGATAAAGCCCGGCGCGTGGGCGACGGTCTTTTCCATCACCGGAGGTTCGATACTGGTCATGCGCCCTACTCCGCCAGATGGGGTTTGCTGACGCCATCTTCGGCGGCGGCGCTGTCGGCATTGGCGGTGTCGCGCCGGGCCTTCCACGGCTCCCACCAGGCGTTGAAGGTGCCCACGATACCTTTCGGCAGCAGCAGCGTCACCAGGATGAACAGCGCGCCCAGCATGAACAGCCAGTACGGCGCAAGAGCCCCCGAGGTGAACACCGTCTTGGCGTAGTTGACGACCACGGCGCCGAGGGCCGCGCCGATCAGCGTGCCGCGACCGCCGACCGCGACCCAGATCACCGCCTCGATCGAATTGGCGGGCGCGAATTCGCCGGGGTTGATGATGCCGACCTGCGGCACGTAGAGCGCGCCGGCGACGCCGGCCATGCAGGCCGACAGCGTGAATACGAACAGCTTGTAGGATTCAACGCGGTACCCCAGAAACCGGGTGCGGGACTCGGAGTCGCGGATCGCGATCAGTACCTTGCCGAGTTTGGAGGTGACGACGGCGCGGCACATCAGGAAGCCGAGCCCCAGCGCCAGGCAACTCAGCGCGAACAAAGCCGCGCGGGTGCCTTCGGCCTGCACGCTGAAGCCGAGAATGTCCTTGAAGTCGGTCAGGCCGTTATTGCCGCCAAAGCCAAAATCATTGCGGAAAAAGCCCAGCAGCAGGGCGTAGGTCATCGCTTGCGTGATAATCGACAGATAGACGCCGCTGACCCGGGAGCGGAAGGTGAGCCAGCCGAAGCCGAAGGCGAGCAGTCCCGGCGCGATCAGCACCATCGCGGCGGCGAACCAGAACATGTCGAAGCCGTACCAGTACCAGGGAAGCTCCTTGTAATTCAGGAACACCATGAAGTCCGGCAGTACTGGATTGCCGTAGACGCCGCGCGGGCCGATCTGGCGCATCAGATACATGCCCATCGCGTAGCCGCCGAGCGCGAAGAACGCGCCGTGGCCGAGCGAGAGAATCCCGCAATAGCCCCAGATCAGGTCGATCGACAGCGCCAGGATGGCGTAACAGACATATTTGCCGAACAGCGCCATCAGATAGGTCGGCACCTGGAACAGGGAGTCGGCCGGCAGCAGCAAATTCGACAGCGGGATCAGCACGCCGACGGTGGCGACGACCAGCAAGAAGACGGTGGCACCGCGGTCCAGCGAACGGGTGAGGATATGCGGGGTCATGACAGAGCTCCGATGGCTCGGTCGTCATTGTGAGGAGCGAAGCGACGCGGCAATCCAGAAACCACAAGCGAAGACTGGATTGCCTCGTCGCAAGGGCTCCTCGCAATGACAGGCTGATAGGTCGGAGCCAAAATCGAAATATCCATTATCATGCCTCGATCGCCCGGCCCTTGAGCGCGAACAGACCGCGCGGGCGTTTCTGGATGAACAGGATGATCAGCACCAGGATGGCGATCTTGCCGAGCACCGCGCCGGCCACCGGCTCGAGGAACTTGTTGGCGATGCCGAGCGAGAAGGCGCCGACCAGCGTGCCCCACAGATTGCCGACGCCGCCGAACACCACCACCATGAAGCTATCGATGATGTAGCTCTGGCCGAGATTGGGCGACACATTGTCGATCTGCGACAGCGCCACGCCGGCGATGCCGGCAATGCCGGAGCCGAGGCCGAAGGTCAGCGCGTCAACGCGCGAGGTGGCGATGCCCATCGAGGCTGCCATCTTGCGGTTCTGCGTCACCGCGCGCATCTCCAGCCCGATGCTGGAATAACGCAGCATCGCCAGCAAGATCGCGAACACCGCGAGCGTGAAGCACAGGATCCACAGCCGGTTATAGGTGATGGTGATCTGGCCGAGTTCGAAGGCGCCGGACATCCAGGAGGGATTGCCGACCTCGCGGTTGGTGGGGCCGAACATGGTGCGCACCGCCTGCTGCAGCACCAAAGAGAGACCCCAGGTCGCCAGCAGGGTTTCCAGCGGGCGGCCATAGAGGAAGCGGATGATGGTGCGCTCGATCACGATGCCGATGATGCCGGCGATCAGGAACGCCAGCGGCACCGCCATCAGCAGCGAGTAGTCGAACAGCGCCGGATAGGAGGTGCGGATGATCTCCTGCACGGCGAAGGTGACATAGGCGCCGATCATGACCATCTCGCCATGCGCCATGTTGATGACGCCCATCACGCCGAAGGTGATGGCGAGGCCGATCGCCGCGAGCAGCAGCACCGATCCCAGCGACAGGCCGTACCAGGCATTCTGGGCGATCGACCACAGCGTCTGCCGGCTCTTGATCGCGGTGCTGGCGCTGGCGGCGCTGCGCGCGACCCCGATCGATTGTTCGGCGCCGGACAGGCCAGTCAGCAGCGCCAGCGCCTCCTGGTCGCCGCGCGCCTTGATGACGGCGATGGATTCGATCTTCTCGGCGTCGGTGGCGTCTTCCTTGAACAGCAGGATGGCGGCGCGGGCCTCGACAAAGGCCTGCCTGGCGGCCTTGCTGGTTTCCTTCTCCAGCGCGGCGTCGACCACCGGCAGCATCGCGGCGTCATGGGTCTTGAAGACTGACTGCGCGGCCTGGATCCGCCTGGCGGGATCCGGTGACATCAGCGTCAGCCCGCCCAATGCGGCTTCGATGGTCCGGCGCAGGCGGTTGTTCAGCCGCACGGCGACGGCGCTGTCCGGCACGGTCGCGGCCGGCGCCCCGGTAGCAGCGTCGAGGCTGTTGCCGTCGGCGCTGGTGACAAAAATTTTTTTGCTGTCGGGGTCGGCCAGCAGCCGGCCTTCCTGAAGCGCGCTAATGATGGCGAAGGCCTGCGCATTGCCGGACGTCGCAATCTCGCCGACGGCGGCGTCGGTATCGGAGAAATCGTCATTGGCGAATTTGGCGACGGCGTCCTCGAAGGGACCGGCCAGCGCCGGGATGGCCGAGGCGGCAATCAGCAGGACGGCAAAGGCAAGGGCGCGAAAACGAACGAAAAAACTGATCAGCACTGATGACCCCTGCGGAAGGAAAGAGAAGGCGACGAGACTGCCGCCTTCTCCAGTTGCTCGGGAGAAATGATCAACGACGGACCTATCAGCCGTCATTGCGAGCGAAGCGAAGCAATCCAGGAACCACGAAGAAAGGCTGGATTGCTTCGTCGCAAGAGCTCCTCGCAATGACGGGGAGAGATGGTCCCATGTTGCTCAGACCATCACGACGAGATCAGGAACCCTGACCGCCGCACTTGTTGGTCTTGGTGTTGTAGTTGCCGCACTTCTTGCCGACCCAGTCGCCGACCAGATCCTTGGAATCCGGCAGCTCCTTCGACCAGGCATCGCCGGCGACGAGGCCGGGGGTCTTCCAGACCACGTCGAACTGACCGTTCGGCTTGATCTCGCCGATGAACACCGGCTTGGTGATGTGGTGGTTCGGCAGCATCTTGGAGGTACCGCCGGTCAGATTGGCGGCTTCGATGCCGGGCAGCGCGTCGATTACCTTGTCGGCTTCGACGGACTTCGCCTTCTCGACCGCCTTCACCCACATGTTGAAGCCGATATAAGTGGCTTCCATCGGGTCATTGGTGGTGCGCTTCGGGTTCTTGGTATAGGCCTGCCAGTCCTTGATGAATTTGGTGTTGGCGGGGGTCTTGATCGACTCGAAATAGTTCCAGGCGGCGAGATGGCCGAGCAGCGGCTTGGTGTCGATGCCGGCGAGTTCTTCCTCACCCACCGAGAACGCCACCACCGGAATGTCGGTCGCCTTGATGCCCTGATTGCCGAGTTCCTTGTAGAATGGCACGTTGGCGTCGCCATTGATGGTGGAAACCACCGCGGTCTTCTTGCCGGCCGAGCCGAACTTCTTGATGTCGGCGACGATCGTCTGCCAGTCGGAATGACCGAACGGCGTGTAGTTGATCATGATGTCTTCCTGCTTGACGCCCTTCGACTTCAAATAGGCTTCCAGGATCTTGTTGGTGGTGCGCGGATAGACGTAATCGGTGCCGGCCAGCACCCAGCGCTTCACCTTCTCGTCCTTCATCAGATAGTCGACCGCCGGGATCGCCTGCTGGTTGGGGGCGGCGCCGGTGTAGAACACGTTGCGCTCGGACTCTTCGCCCTCGTACTGCACCGGGTAGAACAGCACCGAGTTCAACTCCTTGAACACCGGCAACACCGACTTGCGGGACACCGAGGTCCAGCAGCCGAACACGACGGAAACCTTGTCCTTGGTGATCAGCTCGCGCGCCTTTTCGGCGAACAGCGGCCAGTTCGAGGCGGGATCGACGACCACGGCTTCCAGCTTCTTGCCGAGAATGCCGCCTTTTTTGTTCTGCTCATCGATCATGAACAGCACGGTATCTTTCAGCGTCGTCTCGGAGATCGCCATAGTGCCCGACAATGAGTGCAGGACGCCGACCTTGATGGTGTCATCCGCGGCTTGCGCCGAAGAGAATGCCGAAAGCCCCATCACGAGGCCCGCGGTGGCGGCCATCCAGCGACGCCGGGTCATCGGTTGGGCTATCGCGTGAGTCAAATTGCTAATCATGTGCGTTCATCTCCCTGACGCAGACGTAAAATATCGCGGATCGGCCCCACGGCCGGCGCGAACACGTAATCGCAAGAAGTGTGCCACCACCACACCGCACGTCATGCCCCTGGGATCGTTGATGATTTACGGGTTTCGCCGCCCCCGGCCGAAATCGATTGTTTATTCAGTAGGCACAAGCTTTGACCATGCGCCTGGCACTCAGCCCAATAAATATGCAAAAATCGACTTTTGACTAAATTTCGCGCAGCGGTATTTGGTCGCGGCGCGATCATTCCGACGATTTACCTTGAAAATGCCGCGTTCGTGTCCCATATGACCGAAACGACCTTGAGAACCATCAGGTCTATGCGAGCCGCGTGTTCTGATCCCGCCCAACGGTTTCTGGCTTGCCCCTTCAGCTAACCAAAACCGACGCCCCAGACACGCGGGTGTCTCAGACACCCCTCGCGCGCTCCTGGCATAATGGCCGGGCGCCTGCTGTCATCATGGAAAGATACATCTTTTGACCTCCTTTCAGGAATTCGGCCTCGCCGATCCGATTACCCGCGCGCTCAAGGAAGAAAACTACACCACACCGACGCCGATCCAGGCGCAGACCATCCCGATCGCCATCACCGGCCGTGACGTGATCGGCATCGCCCAGACCGGCACCGGCAAGACCGCTTCCTTCGCGCTGCCAATCCTTCACCGCCTGCTCGAGAACCGCATCAAGCCGCGGCCCAAGCATTGCCGCGTGCTGGTACTGAGCCCGACCCGCGAGCTGTCCGGCCAGATTCTCGAGAGCTTCAACGCCTATGGCCGCCACATGCAGCTGACCTCGACGCTGGCGATCGGCGGCGTTCCGATGGGCCGCCAGGTGCGCTCGTTGATGCCGGGCGTCGACGTTCTCGTCGCCACCCCCGGCCGGCTGATCGACCTGGTGCAGAGCAACGGCCTGAAACTCGGCGCTGTCGAGTTCCTGGTGCTCGACGAAGCCGATCGCATGCTCGACATGGGCTTCATCAACGACATCCGCAAAATCGTCGCCAAGCTGCCGATCAAGCGCCAGACGCTGTTCTTCTCGGCCACCATGCCGAAGGATATCGCCGAGCTCGCCGAATCCATGCTGAAAGATCCGGCCCGCGTCGCCGTTACCCCTGTCGCCTCCACCGTGGAGCGGATCGCTCAGCGCGTGATCCATGTCGATCACTCCGCCAAGCCGGCGATTCTCGCCCAGATCCTGAAGTCGGAGACCGTCAACCGGGCGTTGATCTTCACCCGCACCAAGCACGGCGCCGACAAGGTCGTGAAGGGGCTAGAACGTGCCGGCATCCGCGCCGACGCGATCCATGGCAACAAATCGCAGAACCACCGCGAGCGCACGCTGGCGAACTTCCGCACCGGTGAGATCAAGACGCTGGTGGCCACCGATATCGCCGCCCGCGGCATCGACGTCGACGGCATCACCCATGTAGTCAATTTCGACCTGCCGAATATCCCCGAGACCTATGTCCACCGCATCGGCCGAACCGCGCGCGCCGGCAATGAGGGCATCGCGATCTCGCTTTGCTCCGGCGAGGAAATGGCGTATCTGCGCGATATCGAGAAGCTGATCCGCATTACGCTTCCCAAGGAAGACCGACGCACCCCCGGCCGTAACGATGTCGGCCCGCCGCCCTCCCAGAATCGTGGCGGCAACCGCAACGCCCGCCCGGCCCCGTCGCGTGACGGTGCGCCGAGCAACAGCGCACGCAACCGCCGTCGCCCCACCAGCGGCAACGGGAGTGCACCGCAATCGAATCGCGACGAGTCGCGACACGAGAATACCCGGCACGAGCCGGCCACGCGTCCGGCCACTCAGGCCGCATCTACTACTAAAGAAGGGGTGCAGGGCGTTGCCTTCCTGCATCGCGAAAGCCGCCCGAACACCACACCGAACCGTACCCAGCGTCCGCGCTAAATTCGATCGATCTGGAGCTAACAATGGC
>NZ_JANXTC010000075.1:0-11017 GCF_025356345.1 Tardiphaga sp. | reverse complement strand
GCGAGGAGCGAAGCGACGCGGCAATCCGGAGAGCCACAAGCTCGGCAAGACTGGATTGCTTCGTCGCAAGGGCTCCTCGCAATGACGGCTGTGGTGTCCGGCGCAGCCAACATTTATCCTGGCGGGGCTTGCCCCGGCTAGCGGAGACCCGATGGACCGGATCGTCGAATATTACTTCAACGCCGAGGTGCTCGCGCTCGCCTTTCCGCAGGTGCTCGCGGGATTTCGCACCACCGTGATCGTTTCGCTGCTGGTGATTGCCTGCGGCACGCTGTTCGGACTGGCGCTGGCACTGCTGCGCGCCGCCAGCATCCGCGTCGTCAATTTCTTCATCACCATCTATGTCGACATCTTCCGCACGCTGCCTCAGCTCGTCGTCATCATCTTCATCTATTTCGGCCTGCCCTATCTCGACTTCACGATGTCGCCCTTCGTCACCACCGTGCTGGCGCTCGGCCTGGTGCTGTCGGCGTTCTCGACCGAGATCTTCTGGTCCGCGATCATGGCGCTGCCGCGCGGACAATGGGACGCCGCCGCCGCGCTCGGCTTCAGCCGCGCCCGCACCCTGCTGACCATCATCCTGCCGCAGGCGATCCGGCTGGCGATCCCGCTGCTGACCAACCGCGCGATCTCGATCAGCAAGGGCACCGCGCTCGGCACCGCGGTGTCGCTGCCGGAAACGCTCGGCCAGGCGCAGAGCGTGATGGCGCTGGTCGCCAACCCCTCGCCGCTGACGCTGGCGGCGGCGTTCTATCTCACCTTCTTCCTGCCGCTGGTGCTGGCCAGCCGGTGGATTGAATTCCGCTATAGCCGGGGTCGCTGAGCATCATGGAATTGCTGCTCGAGAATTTCGCCAACTGGGATTCGCTGCTGCGGATCTACCCGCTGCTGCTGCAGGGGCTGATCTATACGATCTGGCTGTCGGCCGTGGCCCTGCCGCTCGGCATCGGGCTCGGCCTCGCCATCGCCGTGATCTACAGCTTCCGGAACCGCTGGGTGAACATCGCGCTGCTGGTCTATATCGACCTGTTCCGGTCGTTTCCGGTGGTGGTGCTGCTGATCCTGATCTTCTACGGCATGCCGTTTCTGGGGCTTACCCTCAATGGCTTCACCGCGGCGGTGCTGGCGATCGTGCTGAACAATTCCGGCTATTATGGCGAGATCTTTCGCGCCGGCATCCTGTCGGTGCCGGCCGGCCAGACCGACGCCGCGCGCGCGCTCGGCTTCAAGCCACTGCATGTGGCGCTTCACATCATTCTGCCGCAGGCGATCCGCAACGTGCTGGCGCCGCTCGCCAGCAATTCGCTGGAGCTGGTGAAGACGACGCCGATCGCAGCTCTGGTCGCGCTGCCCGAACTGCTTCGCTCGGCGCGGGTGGCGCAGGAGCAGACCTATAATCCGACGCCGCTGATGGCCGCCGCGGTGATCTTCTTTGTCATGCTGTACCCGTTCGCGCGCTGGGTGGCACGGCTGGAGCGACAAGCCCTGAAGGTCAGATAGCATGACCGCCCTATTCACCGGCAGCGGAGAACACCAATGACCGGACGCCTGGCTAATAAATCCATCCTCATCACCGGCGCCTCGTCCGGCATCGGCCGTGCCATCGCGCGCCGCTTCGCCGCCGAGGGCGCACGGCTGATGCTCGCCGATCTGACGCCCGAGGTGCGCGAGGGTGGGATACCGACGCTGGAGCTGCTGCGCGCCGAGGGGCACGACGTCGCCTTCGTCCAGATCGACGTCGCCTCCGAGGACGATACGGAACGCGCGGTGCGGCAGACCGTCGATGCGTTCGGCCGGCTCGACGTGCTGGTCAATGATGCCGCGATCGGCACCGGCAAGCGGCTGACCGACACCAGCCTCCAGGAATGGGAGCGCACGATGGCGGTCAACCTCACCGGCGTGTTCCTGATGTCGCGCGCCGCCGCGCGGCAGATGCTGACGCAGGAGGTGCGGAACGAGACGCGCGGCCGCATCGTCAACATCTCGTCGCAGCACGGCATGATCGCCTGCCCGGAGGACATCGCCTATGGCACCTCGAAAGCCGGCGTCGTCTACATGACGCGACAGATCGCGGCGGACTATGCCGGGGACTACATCATCTGCAACGCGGTGGCGCCGGGCAAGATCATCACCGGCAAGCCCGGCCGTGCCAACGAGCCGCGCTGGATGGAATATTCGCAGCGCCGCACGCCGATGCCGCGGCTCGGACGCCCCGACGACGTCGCCAACGCCGCGCTGTTTCTGGCCTCCGACGAGGCAACCTTTATGACCGGCGAGAACCTGCTGGTCGATGGCGGATGGATGGCGGCATGAGCAAGGATGTGGAGACGATGATGCTGCCAGGGGACCCCGCGCAGACCGCGGCGCCAATCATCGAAATGTCCGGCGTCACCAAATGGTACGGCGACGTACAGGTGCTGAAGGATATCGATTTCCGTCGCGCGCGGCGAGCGGGTAGTGATCTGCGGCCCGTCCGGCTCCGGCAAGTCAACCATGATCCGATGCATCAACCGGCTGGAGGAACATCGTGACGGCCGCATCGTCGTCAACGGCGTCGAGCTCGACCATTCGACCCGCAACGTCGACGTGGTACGCCGCGATGTCGGCATGGTGTTCCAGCAATTCAACCTGTTCCCGCATCTGACCGTGCTGCAGAACCTGACCATCGCCCCGCGAAAGATCCGCGGCGCGACCAGGCCGGAAGCCGAAGAGACCGCGCGCTATTTTCTCGAGCGCGTGCGGATTTCCGAACATGCGCATAAATATCCCAGCCAATTGTCGGGCGGCCAGCAGCAGCGTGTCGCGATCGCCCGCGCGCTGTGCATGAAGCCGACCATCATGTTGTTCGACGAGCCGACCTCGGCGCTTGACCCGGAAATGATCCAGGAGGTGCTCGACGTGATGGTCGGCCTCGCCCGCGACGGCATGACCATGGTGTGCGTCACCCATGAAATGGGATTTGCCCGCGAAGTCGCCGACCGCGTGGTGTTCATGGATGCCGGCCGGATCGTCGAGCAGGGCACGCCGGCGGCGTTCTTCTCCAACCCGCAGCACGACCGCACCCGCGCCTTCCTGAAGCAGATCATGCATCGCTAGATCCGGGCACCGATCGTGCCCGCTCAAGCGCGGGCCGGTCGTCCCCCTAGCGCTCGGCAAACGCCGAATCGACCCCGCGATAGATCGGCTTCAGCAGATATTGTAGCAGCGACTTGCTGCCGGAGACGATTTCGGCATCAACTGTCATTCCGGGCTTCAAATGCCATTCCGCTGTATAGCGATCGGAGCGGTTCGCATCGAAACTGACCACCACCTTGTAGTACGGACGCTTTTCCTCATTCTCGGTCGTGGTGGGCGATATTGCCCTCACTTCCCCTTTGATCTTGCCGTATTTGCTGAAATCATAGGCCGTCACTTTCAGCTCGGCCCTGTCATTGAGTTTCACCGCCGCGATATCGTCGGGCTTCACGAACACCTCCGCGACCAGCGCATCATCCTGCGGGACAATCCGGACAATGGTTTCGCCCGGCCGGACGACTTCGCCGGGCGAGCGCTGCAGCACCTGCTGGACCCGGCCCCGCGCCGGCGCCCGCACGATCAGGCGATCGACCCGATCTGCCTGCTTCTTGATCGTCTCCAGCACTTCGGCGAGCTCGACCGATGTCTTGCTGAGTTCCTCGCCCCACAGCCTGTTGGCCTGCGCGTCAGACTCCTCCAGCGCGGCGTCGGTTTCGCGGAGCGCCTCGCGCGTCGTCTGCAGTCTGCCTTCGGTCGTCGTCACCTGACCGCGCGCCTGCTCGACCAGCGCCAGCGACTCCAGCACCTGCTTCTTGGATACCGTGCCATTATAGACGAGCTTCTCCCGCATATCGAACTGCTCCTGCTGGATGCCGACCAGCCGGTTCTGCACCACGATATCCCGCGACAAAGCGTCGATTTCAGCCTTGCGCTGCAATCCCCTCACCAGTTGCAATTGATGTTCCTTGGTCCGGTGCTCCAAACGCAACCGGTAGAGCTGAAGGTGTTCCGCCAACAACGCGGCATCGACGTCGCCGAAGCCAATCGGGTTGAAGTCACGTCCCCCCAGCAGCGCCGACACCCTTTCCTTTTGCAGCAACAGGTTCTGGGCGCGGGATTTCAACCCGGCCAGCTCCGACTCCGCGATCACCGTTTGCAGCCGCAGCAGCGGCTGGTCCTGTTCGACGAGCTGGCCTTCCTCCACCAGGATCTTGTCGACAACGCCGCCCTCCAGATGTTGCACCGGCCGAACCTGGGACACCGGGATGAGCTGGCCATGGGCCACCGAAAGCTCGCGAATCGGGGCCAGCGCGGCCCATGCCAGCGCGACGATGACGATGACGAGCGCCAGCCGCATCCGGCGGCGCGAGGCAACGAAGCCGCGCTGTTCTTCGAACTCGATCGGGGCCGCCAGCCAGTTCGGAGTCTCGGACGGCCAATGGGTCGCGGTCTTGCTGGTCACGCTCATGATGTCCTCTTTCGCGTCGGGCGAGCTTCGCCAATCCTGTGTTCTGAACGCGGCCTGCGCGCGGATGCTGTGTTCAGGCGACGGCGTTGAGCCGCGCCAGTATCTTGGGAACAACCACCTCGGGCTTGCCATCGGTGACAATCGCGCCGCCACCCATCTCGATGACCCGGTCAGCCATTCGCATGTGGCTGGGCCGCGCCGTCACCCACAGCACCGTGCACCTGCCTCTGAGGCCTGCCAGATGCTTCATCAACGCGGCGTCGCCGGCCTGATCGAGGCCGTTGCCCGGATTGTCCAGCAACAGGATGCTGGGCTTTTTCACCAGCGCGCGTGCGATCGACAGCCGGCATAGCCATCCCTGCGACAGGCCGCGCGCATCGGTCCCACTGATCCGTGTCGCCAACCCGTCGGGCAGCGCCGGATGCGGCAAGGTAACGCCGACGGCCGCCAGCGCGGCCACGATGTCCGCGTCGGTGGCGTCGGGACTGGCAAAGCGGAAATTCGCGGCAATGCTGCCATAAAAGAACGCCAGCTGCTGCGAGGCAAAGCCGATGGAAGCGCGTATTTCCGCTGGATGGAGTTGCCGCAGGTCAAGCTCGCCCAGACGTATCGTGCCGAGATATTGCGGATAGAGGCCGAGGATCACCTTCAGCAGCGTCGATTTTCCGCTGCCGCTGGGCCCGACGATCGCAACAAGCTCCCCTGCCTTGACCTTGAGGTTGACGCCCCGCAGCTGCGGCTCCTGTCGCTGGCCCAGCGACAGATAGGCCCCCGACACGAAGATCTGCCCGGTCAGGCGTCGCGACAGGATCGGCGGCGCCTCGCTCGCATGTTCGTTGCCCATCCGCACCAGATCATTGATCTGACGCACCGTTCCCAGTGTCTGCTTGAGGCGGCCGATATTGAGCGAAAAGATCTGGATCGGCACCAGCACCCGCCACACGATCATCATCGCCGCAATCAGCTCGCCCAGCGTCATCGCGCCGTCGATCACGCGCTGCGCGCCAAAACCCAGCGTCAGAACTCCGGCCAGCGCGACCAGCGCGTTGGTGATCGCATGAAGGTACGACGTGAGCTGAAGATGATGGAAGCGGGACCTCAGATAGGCCGCGAGGCTGTCGGCGTAACGTGCCAGCCAGATCGCTTCCGCCGAGGCGTTCCGGATGGTTCTGAGCTTGTCCGTGAGTTCGAACAACAAGGCATCCGACTTCTGCTTGTTGGTACTCACCTCGGCGATCGCGGCGACGTTCGCGGTGGTGCCCACGGCACAGACGATGGCGATTATGCAGGATAGCCCGATCGGCAGGAAGCCAAGCGATCCTCCAATGGAAAACAGCAGGATCAGGAAGGTCAAAGTGAAGGGCAGATCGAACAGCGCCGAGGCGAAATTTCCGGCGAACAGCTCACGCCCGATCTCGAACTGGCGGAAGCGCGACAGCTGCGCGGAGATCGGGGCGCGCTCGGTCATGGTCAGCGGCAAATTGAGCAACGACTTCAGGGCCCGGACCGAGACCACGGCATCCAGGCGAGCGGCGAGATAGGCGATCCGCCGCGACCTGAGCTGACGGAGCGCGAACTCGAAGCCCAGCACCAGCACGGCCGCCAGGGCGAGGAACGCCAACGTATCGAGAGAGCTGGTCGCAATGACGGTGTCGTAGACAGAAAGCACATAGAACGAGAGCAGCAGTCCTGTCGCGTTGATCACCACCGAATAGCCGGTGATCTGCGCAACAGGCCCCCGCAACTTCTTGAGCACATCGGCAACGAAGCTGCCGGCCTGCCTTCGGCCAGAGAAGTCGTCGATCTTGCTGGGGCGGATCTGATAGACCGCGTCGTCGGAACGAAATCGATCGGTGCTGCTACGGGCGCCTTGCAGGCTGAAGACCTCGAACTCGCCGCGCGGTCCAAGCGTGACGAGGTCGCAGGTGCCTCCCGCTCCAACCAGCAGGCAGGGCAGATCTTCTTTGAGGAGGTCGAATGCGCAGCGGTCGAGCCCGACCAGATTGACGTCGAGGCGCGCCAGAACAGCTTGCAGCATTTGCACGGAGGCAATCGGCTTCAAATGCGGAAGCGCCTCGAAAATGCGATGCTGCGTGCCTTCCCAGCCGACCCGCGCCAGGATCTCGCACAGCATGCCTGCGAACGGGCCGGTAGCCGTTGGCGGCCCGGCCCGTTCGTCTTTGTAAGGACCGAATTCCGCGATCAGCCGTCGCTGCTGCTCGAGCACGGCCTCCCTGGCGATCTCGGGAATGGTGGGCGCGCGATCGAAGCCGTCAAGGGGATGTTTCATGCCACGGCTCCCGCGGGTCGACCGGTCAAGCCTGCGGCGGGCTGGCCTTCGAGCTGGCTGAACTTTCCATGGCTCAGCGTGAACCGGCGATCGGCGATTGCCGCGAAGGATGGACGGTTGGTGATCAGCACCACGGTGATCTTTCCCTTAAGATGAAGAAGTGCTTCGACCAGCGCCCGATCGCTCTCGTAATCCAGCGAGCCATTGGCCTCGTCGAGAACGAGAAGTTGTGGGCGTCCCGCGATGGCGCGCGCGATCGCGATCCGCTGCATGAAACCATCAGGCAATGTTTCGGTCGCGGACTCGCCAAGCTGGGTGTCATAGCCGCGCGGCAGCCGATGGATATCCCGTTCAAGCTTCAGCAGACGTGCCGCGGCGCGGGCCGGGGCGACGCGCTCCGGACGGAACAAGGTCAGATTGTTGAGCAACGAACCACGAACGGCCGCATTCTGATGATCGACCAGCGCCACGGAGCCGAGCGTCTGGTCTTCCGCCGTCGAGGCGGCAAGGCCATCGATCGAAACGTCGCCGGCCTCGGGAACCAGGCGTCCGGCCGCCAGCCGCGCCACCGTGGACTTGCCGATCCGGTCGCGGCCGCTGATCGCGATGATCTCGCCGGGGGCGACATCCAGACTGGCCCCCACGAGCGTGGAGGGTTGCCCCTCCCCCGGGCTGAACCAAACCTTCTCGAACACCAGCCGCGCCGGCGACCACTCGCTCGCGGCGCCCGGAACGGTCATGGGCGCACTGATCGGAAGATCGAAGATCGGTCGCGCAATTTCCTTTGAAACGAACACGCCCTGAATTTCATTCCAGGCCGACACCAGACGCAGCAGCGGCTGGATCATGCGCCCGGCCAGCATGGTACTGCACGCCACCACGCCGACGGAGATTTCACCATTGACCGCCAGCACCGCCGCGATCGTTGCCGTGGTGATCTGGGTCACGATCGAAATCATCGAGCCCAGACTCTGCGCATCGTCCGCCAGGCGCACAACATTGTAGGTCGAGCCCGCGGCCTGTTCGGCGAGGCGTTCGAAGCGCCGCAGGATCTGCTGCTCCGTCCCGAGCGCCTTGACGGTAGCAATTCCGTTCAGCGTCTCGATCATGAAATCCCGCATCCGCGCCTCGGCCACCATTCGCCCGGCTGTGGTGCGTCTGAGCTCCCGTCCCCGCGCGATCGCGGAGACGCCGAACATCAGGAAAATCGAGACAGGAAAGGCGGCGATCCAGCCACCGATGACAACAAGCAGTGCGAAGAAGATGACGACGAAGATCAGGTCGATCAGCACCAAAGGTGCGGGGCTGATGCTGAACTCGCAGATGGCGGCCACCGCCTGCAATCGCTGGATCCAGAGTGCGACAGGAAGCGTATCGACCAGCTTCGCCGGCGCAAAGGCGACCAGGCATGCCGCGTTGACGTTGGACTTCCACGCCAGCTTCATGGCGCTCCATGCAATGACGTGGCTCCGCGATATCCGCAGGATCGTTTCAAGAACCAGGATGCAGCAGATCCCGATTACCAGATAGGCGAGCGTCGACTTCGCGGCATGGGGAACGATGCGGTCATAGACCTGAAGAATGCCGAGCGGCAGGGCAAGGCCGAGCAGATTGATGAAGATCGAAGCCGCGAGAACGTCGGCCGGAAGGCTCCACAATGTCCGGGTCAGCAAGTTGATGAAGCTGACCGCATCTCGTCGGGTCCGTCGCAGATAACGCCGCATGCGCCCGACAGCGCGGGAGCCCGACACCCGCGCGGCAATGCGCGGAGTTGTCAGTAGGTTGAGCAAAGCCATTTGCAGTCCAAATGAATGCGAAAAGCTCGACTATCGGCCAAGAGTGTTAAATTACACCGTCTTCAGCGTCAAAGAAGCGTTTAAGGTTACCTATAAACTTACATGTCTACCGGCAATGAATCTCAATACTACCGGCGCAAGATAGCGGCTTGCGTTGGAAAATATTCTGTCCTGCGCCGGAGCATCACGCCCATGCGGATTGTAGACGGTTTCATCGTACCGGAAAATGAAGACCTGGATAAATTGATCAGGTCGCTGAAGAAGGCCAATGAATCGTCCATTTTGATTCAGGACGATGACCAGCGGGCGTCGCAATTCCCCAACACGCATCAGGGAAGTAGAAGCTCGCGCGTTGACGACAATCTGCGGGGAACGACAGCCGTCTCCGACGCCAGGGTCGACGAGATCGCCAGAACGTCGCCCGATGACAGCCCGACCTCGGCGTCCGACCGGCAGGAAATCAGCGCACCTGTGGTCATCAGCGTTGCGGTCCCGGCGGACGCCTCTGTCAGCTCGCAGATGGCCGCGACGGATCTGGTAATTGTTGCGACGCCAGCCTTGCCGGGTTCGGCAACAGGCGAGGTCGTGGTGCTCTCGTCTATTCCGCCAGCCTCCGACCGGCCGCTGGCGGTTGCTGCGACGGGAGAGCGTTTCGTCGCTGAGCCCGCCGCCTTGGAGGCGATGCCGGCACAACCGCCGACCATGATCAAGCTGGCTGAGCTCGGCTCGGACGACGCGCCAGACGTGGTCGCGGATGTTCAGAACCAGGCGCCCAGCGACATCACCGTCGCCGGCGGCTCGGTGCAGGAGAATGCCGCGGCCGGCACCGTCGTCGCCACGCTCGGCGCCGTCGATCCCGATGCCGGTGACCACTTTGTCTATGCGCTGACCGACCCGTCCGGGAAGTTCGAGATCATCGGCAATGAAGTCCGCGTCAAGGCTGGCGCCACGCTCGACTATGAGACGGCGACCTCGCACGACATCGACCTCAAGGTCACCGATGCAGGTGGACTGAGCCACAGCGAGACGCTGACCATCGCGGTGACCAATCAATCCGGCTCGTTTACCGGAACTGCCGCGAACGACACACTCACCGGCAGCAGCGAAGAAGACGTTATCTCAGGTCTTGCCGGGAACGACACCCTGCGGGGTCTTGCCGGTAACGACACGCTCGATGGCGGCGCCGGCAATGACATCATGATCGGCGGTACCGGCAACGATACGTATGTGGTTGACGCGGTCGGCGACGTCGTCACCGAACTCGCTGGCGAGGGCACCGATACGGTGCGCAGCAGCATCAGCTACACGCTCGGCGCCAATGTCGAGAATCTCGTCCTCACCGGAACGGCCGCGATCAATGCCACCGGCAATTCGCTCGACAATATCCTGACCGGGAATGCGGGCGCCAATGTGCTCAGCGGCGGCGCTGGCAATGACACCATGATCGGTGGCGCGGGCAACGACACCTATGTGGTGGATTCCACCGGCGACATAATCGTCGAGCTCGTGGGCGAGGGCATCGATACGGTGCAGAGCAGTATCAGCTATACGCTTGGCGCCAATGTCGAAAATCTGGTGCTGACGGGAACGGCGTCGATCAATGCCACCGGCAACGCACTCGACAATGTGCTGACCGGAAACGCCGGCAATAATATCCTCGACGGCGGCGCCGGCAATGACACCATGATTGGTGGCGCCGGCAACGACACCTACATCGTCGACAGCGTCGGCGACGTCGTCATCGAACTTGCCGGTGGCGGCACCGACACCGTGCAGAGCGGCATAAGCTACACGCTCGGTGCCAATGTTGAGAATCTGACGCTGACCGGATCGGCCGCCATCAATACCACCGGCAATGCTCTGGCCAACATTCTGACCGGCAATGCCGGCGACAACATCCTCGATGGCGGCGCCGGCAACGACACCATGAGCGGTGGCGCCGGTAACGACCTTTATGTGGTGGATTCCACCGGTGATATCGTCGTCGAACTCGCCGGCGGCGGCACGGACACGGTGCAGAGCAGTGTCAGTTATACGCTCGGCGCCAATGTCGAAAATCTGGTTCTGACGGGAACGACCGCGATAAATGCCAGCGGCAATGCCCTGGCGAACACCCTCACCGGCAATGCCGGCGACAATGTTCTCGATGGCGGCGCGGGTAGTAATGTCATGATCGGCGGTGCCGGCAACGATACCTATGTGGTCGATGCGACGGGCGATGTCGTCACGGAGCTGGCCGGCCAGGGCACCGACACCGTGCAAAGCAGCATCAGCTACGCCCTCGGCGCCAATGTCGAGAATTTGACGCTGACCGGATCGGCCGCCATCAATGCCACCGGCAATACGCTGGATAACGTACTGACGGGCAACGCCGGCAACAACATTTTGAACGGCGGCGCCGGCAATGACATCATGATCGGTGGCGCCGGCAACGATACCTACGTCGTC
>NZ_JANXTC010000050.1:0-12883 GCF_025356345.1 Tardiphaga sp. | reverse complement strand
CGGTGACCTGCCAGCCTATTGGAAGCGAATTGAGAATACGCAAAAGCACGGTCCTCGCGGTCAACACGCCATCCGGCAGTTCCACCGTCTTCGCCCGCATTTCTTCGTGGCCCTTGCGAAAGTTCTCATTTTCTTCGATTTCAAATCGGAAGAGATAGGGAAGCTGCTGTTTAAGGGCCAGAATGGTTTGCATCAAATCGTGCTTCCCCGGACGCATTTCTCGAACAACGTAGTCGATATCAACCGGGTACTGGACATCGAATAACGCGGACTTCTGTCCTTCGCGTTTATGCCCAGGATCATTTGATCCAAACCCGCTGAAATTCCAGACTGGCCGCTTTGTGCGCTTTGAATACTCATCGATGAGTATGGTTTCCAAATCGAAATTCGAGAACACCAAAACTCTCACCGCTTTGAAGCCAACCAGGTTGGCGTCGAGATTCTTTCTGCCCTGAATGCTATGAAAATGTCGCGTCAACCGGCTGCGAAATCCCGCCTCGGCGTCGGTCTTGCCAATGTAAACCAAATCATTCGCGTAAAAGAGCATGTAGGCGCCCTGAACGCCTTGGGGAATTCGCACCACGTTCTCGAGCAGTAGCGGATCGGCTGACAGTCCGTCGAAGTAATCGGGTAGTTTTTCCCGTATGACCTCCGGAATATTCAGTTCGAACTCCGCGTACCCCATCAGGCGGCCTTTGACTTGAGCGGAGAACGACGCAGATATTTGGCCATCTGTCGTGCGAAGGCTTCCGAGAGTTGGCGTGGCACGGCGTTTCCAAGTTGGCGCATATTCTCGGACCACGATCCAATAAACTCGTAATCGTCAGGTAGCCCTTGCAGACGCGCGGCTTCTCTCACCGTGAAGTACCGAACTTCTCCGCTGTCGAGCAACATCATGTTCTCGCCTCCTGGAACGCCATGCACTCCGGCTTTCAGCGCCTTGGCCGGCTCGTCCAACAAACTCCCGGTATGCCCTGGATAGGCGCGAGCTCCGTGTTGCATGATATGGTTTGGTGTATCATGCCGACTCCCGGGCTCGCCAAGGCCGGAGATCGCATCTCTCACGGTCACCCAGGCTTTGGATTTTGGTTCGATCATGGCTGAGCGCAAGTTTTCGACTAACACGCTATCTAATTTTTTTGGTCCACTTCGTGGTGGATGGATGCCGTGCATCCGCCAATAGTCGCCAGTAACCCATTGATCCCATAGAAGCCGGTCCCGCGTATGCGTCACACGGGGGGGCGTGGGCCACTCACCCAAATCCTCGTGAAGCCCCATAATGATCACGCGGTGACGCTTCTGGGGAGCCCCAAAGTCGGCGGCATTGACCGGCACCAACCGGATGCAATAGGTGGCTTCGTGCTCAGCGGAGTCCAGGCGGCGCAGGTGGGATTCGCGCGACTCGCCATCCTCTTGTTTCAACGATGGCTTCGCCAGCGATTGCAGCACCCAACGCAAATAATCCGCGAAGCCCGGTCTGAGCAATCCACGAACATTTTCAAACAAGAAAGCACGCGGCTTTATTTCGCGAACAGACCGAACCGCCTCCGGCCACATGTCCCGTCGGTCTTCATTCCCCCGATGGCGGCCACCGATCGAGAATGGCTGACAGGGCGGCCCCCCGGATACGAGATCGACGCCACCATATGCCGACCAATCGACCAGCCGAACATCTTCCCGATGGATCGGCCAGTTCTTGACCAGACTGAGGCCCAAGTCTCGATTATGCTGAATATTGGCGACGGAATGCTTGTCCCATTCCGACATCCTTAGAGAACGAAAGCCAGCCTTGGACAGTCCGAGTGCCAAGCCCCCACAACCGGTGAATAGCTCAACACTTTCCATCACAAAAACTCTCCCACACGTCCCGAGTCGGTCATGGCACGCAAACCTTCGCGATGCGATGATCTGGCTTCAGTTATTAACTGGAGTTTCCTGACGCCGCCTTATTTTGTTCCCTTTTTGTACAAGGCCCGATAGATCCGGGCAAGCCCCCTGCGCATGTTGCAACGGCCGAATCCGCTGATATACAGCCCTCCTGCTTACCTGCGCCCGTGTGCAGGAGTGAGCCACAGGAGAACATTATGCCAGACAGCACCAAGCCCGCGTCGGGATTCCAGTTCGGCCTCGCCAATCTGACGCCCCCGGCCCCGCCCGCCGACATGATCATGGTCACTTTCCCCGACGGCAAGACGCGCGATTATCCGCGCGGCACCAGCGGCCTCGACATCGCCAAGGGCATCTCGCCATCGCTCGCCAAGCGCACCGTCGCGATGGCGCTGGACGGGGTGGTCACCGACCTGTCCGAGCCGATTCAGGCCGATGCCGGGATCGACTTCGTCAACCGCGACGACCCGCGCGCGCTGGAACTGATCCGGCATGACGCCGCCCATGTGCTCGCCGAAGCCGTACAGGCGCTGTGGCCGGGCACCCAGGTGACGATCGGCCCGGTGATCGAGAACGGATTCTATTACGACTTCTTCCGCAACGAGCCGTTCACGCCGGAGGATTTCGGCGCGATCGAGAAGAAGATGCGCGAGATCATCCAGCGCGACAAGCCGTTCACCCGGGACGTCTGGGACCGCGAAAAGACCAAGCAGGTATTTCGCGACAAGGGCGAGAGCTTCAAGGTCGAGCTGGTCGATACCATCCCCGGCACCGAGCCGATCAAGATCTACTATCAGGGCGACTGGTTCGACCTCTGCCGCGGCCCGCACATGACCTCGGTCGGCAAGGTCGGCAACGCCTTCAAGCTGTTGAAGGTGGCCGGCGCCTATTGGCGCGGCGACAGCAACAACCCGATGCTGACCCGGATCTACGGCACCGCCTTTGCCAAGCAGGAAGATCTCGACGCCTATCTTCACCAGATCGAAGAGGCGGAAAAGCGCGACCACCGCAAACTCGGCCGCGAGCTCGATCTGTTTCATTTCCAGGAGGAAGGCCCCGGCGTGGTGTTCTGGCACGCCAAGGGCTGGACCATCTTCCAGGCGCTGATCGCCTATATGCGCCGCCGGCTCGGCAGCGACTACCAGGAAGTCAACGCGCCGCAGATCCTCGACAAGTCGCTGTGGGAAACCTCGGGCCACTGGGAGTGGTACCGCGAAAACATGTTCGCGGCGCAGTCCGCCGGCGACGAGGCCGAGGACAAGCGCTGGTTCGCGCTGAAGCCGATGAACTGCCCCGGCCATGTGCAGATCTTCAAGCACGGGCTGAAGAGCTATCGCGACTTGCCGCTGCGGATCGCCGAATTCGGCATCGTGCATCGCTACGAGCCGTCCGGCGCCATGCACGGGCTGATGCGGGTGCGCGGCTTCACCCAGGACGACGCGCATGTGTTCTGCACCGAGGCGCAGCTCGCCGACGAGTGCCTGAAGATTAACGAGCTGATCCTCTCGACCTATGCCGATTTCGGCTTCGAGGGCGAGCTCACGGTCAAGCTCTCGACCCGGCCGGAGAAGCGCGTCGGCACCGAGGAGATGTGGGACCACGCCGAGCGCGTGATGGCCACCGTGCTGTCGGAAATCGCGGCGCAGGGCAACAACCGCATCAAGACCGAGATCTCGCCCGGCGAAGGCGCGTTCTACGGCCCGAAATTCGAATACGTCTTGCGCGACGCCATCGGCCGCGACTGGCAGTGCGGCACAACGCAGGTCGACTTCAACCTGCCGGAACGCTTCGGCGCGTTCTACATCGATGCCGATGGATCGAAGAAGGCACCGGTGATGGTGCATCGCGCGATCTGCGGCTCGATGGAGCGCTATATCGGCATCCTGATCGAGCACTTTGCCGGCAACTTCCCGCTGTGGCTGTCGCCGACCCAGATCGTCGTCACCACGATCACCTCGGATGGCGATGAATACGCCAAGGTGGTCGCCGCCGCGGCGCGAAAGGCCGGGCTACGCGTCGACATCGACCTGCGCAACGAGAAGATCAACTACAAGGTCCGCGAACATTCGCTGATGAAGATCCCGGTGATGCTGGTGGTCGGCAAGAAGGAAGCCGAAACCGGCCAGGTCTCGATCCGCCGCTTCGGCAGCGAGAAGCAGACCGTGATGTCGCTGAGCGAGGCGCTGGCCTCGCTGGTCGAGGAAGCCACGCCGCCGGACGTGATGCGCGCGCGCGACGAGGTGTAGGATCATCCGCGGTCATTGCGAGGTCAGGGAAAGCCAATTGGCTTTCCCCTTAGCCCTTGCGACGAAGCAATCCAGTTCTTGTCGAGCTTATGGCTTTCTGGATTGCCGCGTCGCTTTGCTCCTCGCAATGACGCGGAGAGGCCAAGGCTCATAACAGCCATTCTGCGACCGGAGGAATATGATGAGCGACGAACAGGAAATCCCGGCCTACCCGATCCTGGCCTATCAGCTGATCCCCGACCCGAACCGGCCGCATGTGGTGGCGCTGGCGTTCGAAACCGAGCGCGGCCACAGCCTGTATCTGGCGACCCGCGAGATCCTCGAGGACCTCGCCAAGGATCTGCTGGCCCGCGCCGACAAGATGCCGGCCAAGGAAGTTGCCAGCGCGCCGCTGCGACTGACCTGATCGCGGCCCACAATCGGTCTAAAAGCGTGCCACCCGCCTCGTGGCGGGCCAGCTCGCATGGTAAGCGACGGACATCCGCCGTGGAGCCCGAGACCGAATGACCGATACCATCGCCTTCCTGAAGACCCGCCGTTCCGTCAAGCCGCGCGAGATGAGCGGCCCCGGCCCCTCTGCCGCCGAGCTGGAGACGATCCTGACCATCGGCGCGCGGGTGCCGGACCATGGCAAGCTGGCGCCGTGGCGCTTCATCGTGTTCGAGAACGAAGCGCGGCTGCGCGCCGGCGACGTCATCGCCGCCGTGTTCGCGCGCAAAAATCCGGAGGCGGCGGTGGCCGATGTCGAGGTTGAGCGGCGCCGGCTGCTGGAAGCGCCGCTGGTGATCGCGGTGGTGTCGGTGATCAAGCCGCACCCGAAAGTGCCGCCGTGGGAGCAGGAACTGTCCGCCGGCGCCAGCGCGATGAACATCGTCAGCGCCGCCACTGCGCTCGGCTATGGCGCCAACTGGCTGACCGGCTGGTTCTGCTATGACCGCGACGTGCTCGACGGGCTGGGCCTCGAAGCCCACGAAAAACTCGCCGGCTTCATCCATATCGGCACGCCGACCAGGCCCAATGAAGACCGGCCGCGGCCGGTGCTGGCCGAGCTGGTGACGCGGTTCTAGCGTTCCTTGCGCGGCGACGATTGGCCCCGCGGCCAATTGACCGCCGCGGCCTTTCCATTTATTAGAATTATTCTAATCTAATGGAAGCGCAACATTTTGGCCGAAACGAGCAACGATACGTCCACCCGGCGACGGCGCTCCATCCTGACGGTTGCCCTCCTGATCGGAGCGGCGGCGATTGGCATCGCGGTGTACCGCAGCCAGGCCGAGGCCCCGAAGGTATCCGCTGACGCCGCCGCACCGGACAAACCGGACAACGACCGGCAGATCGAACTCTCCGCGGACACCCAGCAGAAGATGGGCGTCGAATTCGGCAGTGCCGAGCTGAAGCCGCTGCGCAAGCTGATCCGCGCGCCCGGTTCAGCGTCGTTCGACGAGCGCAACGTCACCCATCTCCGGGCCCGGACGCAGGGTCGGGTGACCCGGCTCTATGTCCAGCCGGGCGACCCGATCCAGGCTGGCCAGACGGTGGCCGCGCTCGATTCCAACAATGTGCTCGAGGCGCGACGCGCGATGGACACGGCGCGGGCCTCGCTCAGCGACACCTATGCCGCGCAGACGCTGGCGCAGACGGCGCTGGAGCGCGCCAATTATCTGCTGTCCTACCGGGCGACGACGCCGGCGGATGCCGAGAAGCGCCAGGCCGACGTCGCCAAGGCGCTGGCCGCCGTGCAGTCGGCGCAGGCGCAGCTCGACGCTTCCACGGCGCAATATCAGCGGCTGGCGCCGATCGCCGACGAGCCCGGCGGCAGCGCCATCATCTCGCCGATCGAGGGCGTGGTGACCAGCGCCAATATCACCCTGGGAGAGGTGATCGATACCAACCAGGAAGCCTTCACCGTCGCCGACCCGTCGCGCATGCTGGTGCAGGCGAGCCTGTATGCCAATGATATCGGCCTGGTGAAAAGCGGCGACGAGGTCACCGTGATGGCCTCGCAGCAAGCCATCAAGGGCAAGATCCGCTCGGTCAATGTCGCGCTCGACGCGGCCACCAACACCGCCGCGGCGCGGATCGAACTGCTCAATCCGGAACTGTACCTGCGCGCCAACATGTTCGTGTCGGTGACCATCGATGCCGATCTGCGCCGGCGCGGCCTCACCATCCCGGCCGCGGCGGTGCAGATCACCGAACAGGGCCCGATCGCGTTCGTGCGCACCGCGCCCACCACCTTTGAGCGGCGCGACCTGAAGATCGGGCTGCAGCAGTCGGACTGGGTCGAAGTGCAGGACGGCATCGCGGAAGGCGAGACCGTCGCGACCAGTGGCAGTTTCAACCTCAAGGCCATCCTGCTTCGCAGCCTGCTCGGTTCGACAAATTGAACATGACCTCCTGGTTCGAATTGATGATCCGCCGCCGCTGGCTGGTCGTCACCCTCACCCTGGCCGCCCTCATCGGCGGACTGGTCAACCTGCAGCATCTGTCGGTCGACGCCGTCCCCGACATTTCGCCGAAACAGGTGATGATCCTCACCGTGTCGTCCGGCCTCGGCCCGCTGGAAGTGGAGCGGCTGGTGACGTTTCCGGTCGAGAACGCGATGGCCGGCATGCCCGGCCTGTCCGGCATCCGCTCGATCTCGCGCTATGGCGTGTCGGCGGTCTATGTCACCTTCGACGACGCCATCGAGATCGAATTGGCGCGCGCCCAGGTGTATCAGCGGCTGGCGCTGGCCAAGGCGACGATGCCGCAAGGCGTCGGCGATCCGCAGATGGGGCCGGCGGCGACCGGGCTCGGCGAGATCTATCAGTTCCAGGTGCGTGGCCCCGGCTATTCGGCGATGGCGCTGCGCCGGATCCTGCAATGGACGATCGCCCCCAAGCTCAAGCTGGTGCCGGGCATCGCCGACCTCAACATCTATGGCGGCGAGATGCCGACCTATGAGGTGCAGATCTCCAACGACGCGCTGCGTCGCTTCAACCTGTCGCTGCCGCAGGTCTACACCGCGCTAACCGCGAATAATTCCGCGCGCGGCGGCGCCTATCTCGAGCATAATGACCAGCAGCAGGTGATCCGCGGCCTCGGCCTCGTCAAGAGCATCGCCGACATCGAGATGATCCCGGTCACCACCGGGCCCAACGGCACCGCGGTGACGATCGGCGCGATGGGCCGCGTGGTGGAATCGCCCAAGGTGCGGCTCGGCGCGGTGACGCATGATGGCGAGGGCGAGACGGTGGTCGGCATCACGCTGATGCAATTCGGCGAGAACGCCAGCGCCGTGGTGGCCCGCGTCAAGCAAGCCGTCGTCGAGATCCAGAAACAACTGCCGCCCGGCGTCGAGATCCAGCCCTATTACGACCGCAGCACGCTGGTCGGCCAGACCCTGCATACGGTGGCCGGCAACCTCGCCGAGGGCGCGATCCTGGTGGTGTTCGTGCTGCTGCTGATGCTGGGAAATTTGCGCGCCGGCCTGATCGTCGCCGCGGCGATCCCGCTGTCGATGCTCGGCGCCGTCGCCGGGATGCGGCTGTTCGGCCTGTCGGGCAATCTGATGAGCCTCGGCGCGATCGATTTCGGCCTGATCATCGACGGCGCGGTGGTGATGATCGAGAACATCCTGCGGCAGCGCGCGGCGGAGCCGTCGCGGCCGATGGCGGATGTCACCCGCGACGCCGCGGCGGAAGTGGCGCGTCCGATCTTCTTCGCGGTAGGCATCATCATGATCGTCTATCTGCCGGTGCTGGCGCTGGAAGGCGTGGCCGGCAAGATGTTCCGGCCGATGGCGCTGACCGTGATCCTCGCGCTGTTCGTCTCGCTGGTGCTCACCATGACGGTGATGCCGGCGATGGCGGCGGCGTTCCTTCCGAAGTCCGGCGGCCATGATCACGAGACCTGGATCATCCGGGTGATCCGTGTCCGCTACGAGAAGATGCTGCTGTTCGCCGAGGATCACGTCAAATCGGTGATCATCGTCACGCTGCTGGCGTTCGGCGGAAGCTGCGTTCTCGCCACCCAGCTCGGAGGCGAATTCCTGCCGAAACTCGCCGAGGACTCCATCATCATCACCTCGGAAAAGCTGCCCGGCATCAACCTGCCCGCCACGCTGAAGGTCGTCACCCGGATCGAGCAGATCCTCAAGGCGTTCCCGGAAGTCCGCAAGGTGGTGTCGCTGACCGGCAGCGCGGAAATCCCGATCGACCCGATGGGCGTGGAATCGACCGACAGTTTCGTCACGCTGCGGCCGCCATCGGAATGGAAATCCGCCAAGACCCAGGAAGCGCTGGTGGCGCTGCTGCAGCAGCGGCTGACCTCCGAACTGCCCGGCGTGGCGTTCAGCTTCTCGCAGCCGATCCAGATGCGGATGGAGGATCTGCTCGAGGGCGTGCGCGGCGACGTCGCGGTCAATCTCTATGGCGACGACCTGACGGCGCTGAAGACCACGGCGGACCAGATCGCCAAGGTGGTGAAGGGCATTCCCGGCGCCGCCGACGTCAAGCCGGAGGCGCAGGCCGGCGCGCCGGCGCTGTCGATCGCCATCAACCGCGGCGAAGCGGCCCGCTTCGGCGTCAATGTCGACGACATTCTGGCCTCGGTGCAGAGCATCGGCGGCCATTCGGTCGGGTCGGTCTATGGCGACGACAATTCGATCACGGAAATCATCGTTCGCCTGGCGCCGGAAGACCGTCTCGACATCGCCAGCCTCGCCAACATCCCGGTCGGCATGAGCGGACGCAAGCTGGTGGCGCTGTCGCAGGTCGCGGATCTGCGCACCGATACGGTGCCCGCGCAGATCAGCCGCGAGAAACTGCAGCGCCGGATCTCGGTCGTGGCCAATGTCCGCGGCCGCGACGTCCAAAGTTTCGTCGACGAGGCCAAGCGCGCGGTCGAGAGCCAGGTGCAGTTGCCGCCGCGCTATTCGACGACCTGGACCGGGCAGTTCCAGAATCTGCAGAAGGCGCTGTCGCAGCTCGTGATCGTGGTGCCGATCGCGATCGCGGCGATCTTCATCCTGCTGGTGGTGATGTTCGGCGATATCCGCCCGGCGCTGCTGGTGTTTCTCAACGTGCCGATCTCGGCGACCGGCGGCATCCTGGCGCTGTATCTGCGCGGCCTGCCGTTCTCGATCTCCGCCGCGATCGGCTTCATCGCCACCTTCGGCATCGCGATCCTCAACGGCGTCGTGCTGGTAACCTATATCCAGAACCTGTCCGCCGGCGCGTCGCCGCGCGAGGCGGCGATGGAAGCCGCGCGTAAACGGCTGCGCCCGGTGCTGATGACCGCCTCCGTCGCCACCCTCGGCTTCCTGCCAATGGCGATCTCGACCAGCGCTGGCGCCGAGGTACAGCGGCCGCTGGCCACGGTGGTGATCGGCGGCCTGATCACCGCGACGGTGCTGACGCTGCTGGTGCTCCCCGCGATCTATCCGCTGAGCTTCGAGATCGGGCGCAAGCTGCGCGAAAAACTCTCGTTCCGGCGCGCCGCGAGGTAAAGCGACGCGCCGGCCTGGCGTCAAATGGAGCGCCGCTGCTACGCCGCCTTTGAAGCGCCGTGGCCGAATTTCATCAGCAGATGCGCGATCTCCGACGCCGGCCGCGCGGCGCTGAACAGGAAGCCCTGCACCTCGTTGCAGCCCTCGGCGCGCAGCCAGTCGAGCTGGTCGACGGTCTCGACGCCTTCCGCCGTGGTGGTGATGTTGAGGCTGCGGCCGAGGCCGGAGATCGCGCGGACAATGGCGACGCAGTCCGGCCGGCCGATCAGGTCCTTGACGAAGGAGCGATCGATCTTGATCTTGTCGAACGGAAAGCTTCTGAGATAGCTCAGGCTGGAATAGCCGGTGCCGAAATCATCCATCGAGATGCGCACCCCGAGGTCGCGGAGCTGATGCAGGATCGCGATATTGGTCTCGGTCTCGGCGAGAAACAGCGATTCGGTGATCTCCAGCTCCAGCCGCAGCGGTGACAGCCCGGACTGCGCCAGCGCGGCGATCACGATCTGCACCAGGTTGCGGCTGCGGAACTGCGCCGGCGACAGGTTGACGGCGATCTTGATGTCGTCCGGCCATTTCGCCGCCTCGGCGCAGGCCTGTCGCAACACCCATTCGCCGAGCGAAACGATCAGGCCGATGTCTTCCGCCACCGGGATGAAATCGGCCGGCGAGACCATGCCCTTGCCGGGATGATTCCAGCGCAGCAGCGCCTCGAAGCCGGTGATGCGGTCGGCGGCGAGATCGACCAGCGGCTGGTAGTGCAGTTCGAACTCGCCATGGGCGAAGGCGCTGCGCAGGTCCAGCTCCATGTCGCGGCGCTTCTGGGCCTGACGATCCATCTCGCGTTCGAAGAAGCGATGCACGCCGCCGCCCTCCGATTTGGCGCGGTACAGCGCCATGTCGGCGTTGCGCATCAATTCCTCGCTATGGGTGCCGTCGCCCGGCGACAGCGCGATGCCGATGCTGGCGCCGATCACCACCTCGATGCCGTCCATCTCATAGGGCACGCTGAGAATCTCGATCAGCCGCGCGGCAAAATCATTCGCCTCATTGGGCGAGATATCGGAAGCCAGCACGATCGCGAATTCATCGCCGCCGAGCCGCGCCACCAGATTGTTGCCACGCACCTCGGCGCGCATCCGCCCGGCCACCATCTTCAGGATCCGGTCGCCCATCGGATGGCCAAAGGAATCGTTGACGTTCTTGAACAGATCGAGATCGATGCACAGTACCGCGACATGTTTGCTGGGATCGTTGAGATCCAGCGCCTGGCTCAGCCGCTGCTGATAGAATACCCGGTTCGGCAGTTCGGTGAGACTATCATGATGCGCCATATGGGCGACCCGCGCCTCGGCCTTGCGGCGCTCGGTGATGTCGACAATGGCGACCAGAAAACCATCGCGGCCCTCGAAATTGACGCGGCGCCCATAGGTGAGCACCTCGATCTCGCTGCCGTCCGCCTTGACGTGGCGCCAGTCGCGATCCGACTGG
Source organism: Tardiphaga sp. (assembly GCF_025356345.1). Classification (GTDB taxonomy): domain Bacteria; phylum Pseudomonadota; class Alphaproteobacteria; order Rhizobiales; family Xanthobacteraceae; genus Tardiphaga. Next base: position 1,771 of record NZ_JANXTC010000050.1, on the reverse strand, counting down.
AACGTGTCGCCGAGTTGCCGCAGCGCCTGGCTGTGGATGTCCCATTCATCGCGCGGCCAGATCTGCCGCAACTGCATGCGCAGGAAGCTGGCGCGGTCGTAGCCGTAATGCGCGATGGCGGCGTCGTTGACGCCGAGAAAGCGCATGGTGTCGGCGTCGAATACCCACATCGGCATCGGATTGCTGTCGAACAATAGCCGGAACGATTCTTCGCGACGCTTGATGTCGGTGACGTCGGTGATCGTCAGCGACACCAGATCGCCGAAGGCCGTGGCGCTGAGGCGCAGGTTGCGATCGTCGCAATCGAGCTCGAACTGGTCGGTGGCCCCGCTCGCGATCATCGATAGCAGCCATTGCCGGACATCGGGCAGGCACAGCGCATGGCCGCCGGTGCTGAGCCGGCGCCACTGCAACTCGCTGCCGGCACTTTCAGCAGTTCCGCCGCGCCGCGGTTGAGATGCACGATCTGGAAGTCGAACGCCCGGCTTTCGGAATCGCGGATCGCGGCCAGCGACACGATGCCTTCATTGGTCGCAGAAAAGATCGCATCGACCAGGTTGTAGCGCGGCCCCTGCTCGTTGACATAGGCGCCGATCAGCGTGCCGCCCCAGCGCGACGAGGTCGGCAGCGCGAGAATCTCATAGGTCTGGACCAGGCCGTCACGCACGCAATGCACGACCGACAGATGCGGCCGGCAGGTCTCCAGCGCGCAATGCGCGGCCTCCGCCAGCGCGGTGGCGCAATCGGGCGACAGCACGGCCAGCGGAATGTCCCAGCGCTCGTCGCCCAGCCATTCCTGCACGTAACGGCCGCTGCGCGACACTTCCAGCGACTGAGGATCGCCCTTCAGCAACACGATGTGATCAGCCATGCGGCCGAGACTGCCGAGCATCACATCCTCGTAGCCCGGCAGCGCCTGTCCGGGACGCAGCGCGGCGTGCCATTTGCGCTTCAAAGCAGGGATATCGCCATACAGTTTGGCGTCCGGTTGCACGGATGATTTTTTCGCCGCGATCACGACCGTCCCTTTCAGAATACTTGCGCTGGTAAGCGGTATTCAGGTCATCCGGCTTAATACCGTGTAAACGTTTGACGGCCGCCGTCGGCAACCGTGCATTATGAATTTTTTAAGTCACGTGATGGTTAGGGCGGATTCAGGACTATGACGGCGGTATGACAAATGGATCGCCATGGACGCGTCCTATCGACGCTTCGCGCGACGCGTTCGATCGCGCCGATATCGCTCTTTGGCTGCGATATCTGATCGGCCAGCCGGCGGGATTCCGGCAACACCCTTGATAGCGCGGCAGCGCCCGGCGGGCATGCCCGGTGGATTCAGACGCTGATCAAGCCGGGCGGCGGCTTGCGCGCGGGGCATGCCTGTTCGAAGGCATAGGCCAGACGCAACAGCGTATGCTCGCTCCAGGCCCGGCCGGCGAAGGTGGCGCCCAACGGATAGTCCGGCGTGTCCTGGCCGTCGATCGTCCCCGAGATGAAGCCGCCGGGTACCATGACGCTGGGGTAGCCCGCCTTGGCGGCAATCGCGGCGCCGGTCGCGCCGGCGAACAGCACCGCATCGAGTTGGTGCTGGTCCATATAGGCGTCCATGCCCCGCTCTCTGGCGGCCAGCAGGTCCATCGCCCGCGCCGACTTGTATTCGCGCTCGCTCAGATCGCCTCTGGTATCATTGGCCGCGAGCAACAGGTCCTGGCCGAACCGCGGCGCCGTGCCAGCATTCGCCGCGTTGAAGGCGACGATGTCGGCGATGGTC
>NZ_JANXTC010000048.1:0-7648 GCF_025356345.1 Tardiphaga sp. | reverse complement strand
GCGGGCTTGAAACGTTGCACAACGTGGTTCCTCTCGCCACCCGGCGCTAGGCTTTTCCGGCAGGTCTTCAACGTTATGGTCGCACCCCTCCGAGTGGGTATTGCGGGACTCGGTACCGTTGGTGCCGAGGTTGTCCGTCTCATCGAACAGCAGAGCAAGATTCTGGCCGCGCGCTGCGGCCGCGGCGTCAAGGTGGTCGCCGTCACCGCGCGTTCGAAGGCCAAGAAGCGTGGCATCGATCTCACCGGCGTCACCTGGGCCAAAGACCCGATGGCGATCGCGCTCGATCCCGCAATCGACTGCTTCGTCGAATTGATCGGCGGCGTCGGTGATCCCGCGTTGTCCGCGATCGAGGCGGCGCTGGCATCCGGCAAGTCGGTGGTTACCGCCAACAAGGCGCTGATTGCGAAACATGGGTTGAAGCTGGCGGCGCTGGCCGAGAAGCATGGCGGCGCGCTGAACTACGAGGCGGCCGTCGCTGGCGCCATTCCGGTGGTCAAGACGCTGCGCGAAGGACTCGCCGGCACCGGCATCGACCGCGTTTACGGCATTCTGAACGGCACCTGCAATTACATCCTGAGCCGAATGGAGCAGGAGGGCCTGTCGTTCGAGGAATGTCTGAAGGATGCGCAGCGGCTGGGTTATGCCGAGGCCAATCCGTCATTCGACGTCGACGGCCATGATACCGCGCAAAAATTGGCAATCCTGGCCAGCCTGGCGTTCGGCACCAAGGTGGCGCAGAGCGCGGTCTATGTGGAGGGCATCACCTCGATCGCCGCCGCCGATCTGCGCGCCGCGGCCGAGTTGGGCTACCGCGTCAAGCTGCTGGGCGTAGCGATGCGTACCGCCACCGGCATCGAGCAGCGGGTGCATCCGACCATGGTGCCGCTGACCTCGTCGATCGCCCAGGTGATGGGCGTCACCAATGCGGTGACGATCGACGGATCCGGCATTTCGCCGATTACGCTGGTCGGTCCCGGCGCCGGTGGCGCGGCGACGGCCTCCGCCGTCCTCGCCGATATCGCCGATGTCGCGCGCGGCGTGCGCGCACTGCCTTTCGGTCGTCCGGTCGCCAAGCTCGACAGCACCACCAAGGCACCGATGGAGCGGCATCTCGGCGGCTATTACATCCGATTGATGGCGCGCGATTTGGCCGGTACCGCCGCGCGGATCGCCACCCGCCTGGCTGAACAGAAGATTTCTCTCGAATCGATCGTGCAGCGTCATCCTGACGGCATGATCGACGGCAATGGTGCGGCCAGGAAGTCCGCGCCGGTTCCGGTGATCCTGATTACCTACGCCACCTCCGAGGATGCGATGCGCCGCGCGTTGCAGGCGGTGCAGAGCGACAAGGTGATATCAGGCAAGCCGCAGGTGATCCGGATCGAGAAGAACTGACGACTGCGTTTGAGATGTGTACGGGTCCACTGACCCGCGTGAAGTTTGAAGGAGCCCACCCGATGTCGACCCATATTTCCGTGCCGCCGCAACAATTGCTGGAACGTATCCTGACGCTGGAAATCGTGCGCGTGACCGAGCGCGCCGCGGTGTCGGCGGCTCGGCTGCGCGGTCAGGGCCAGGAGAAGGCCGCCGACCAGGCCGCCGTCGACGCGATGCGCCGCGAACTGAACAAAATGCCGATCGAGGGCACCATCGTGATCGGCGAGGGCGAGCGCGACGAGGCGCCGATGCTGTTCATCGGCGAGAAGGTCGGCATGAATGCCGGTCCCAAGGTCGACATCGCCGTCGATCCGCTGGAAGGCACCACGCTGTGCGCCAAGGACATGCCGGGCTCGATTGCCACCATGGCGATGGCCGATGGCGGCACGCTGCTGCATGCCCCTGACGTCTACATGCAGAAGATCGCGATCGGTCCCGGCTACGACAAGAACGTGATCGACCTTGACGCGACGCCGGACGAGAACATCAAGCGGCTCGCCAAGGCCAAGGGCGTTCATCCTTCAGCGATCACGGCGCTGGTGCTGGATCGCCCGCGGCATGCCCCGATCATCGCCGCGATCCGCTCCACCGGCGCGGCCGTGCGGCTGATCGACGACGGTGACGTCGCCGGCGTGATCCATTGCGCCAATCCGGAGAAGTCGGGCGTCGACATCTACATCGGCACCGGCGGCGCGCCGGAAGGCGTGCTGGCCGCTGCCGCCTTGCGCTGCATCGGCGGTCAGATGCAGACCCGGCTGATTCTCGACACCGACGAGAAGCGCGAACGCGCGCTGAAGATGGGCATCACCGATCCGAAGATGATCTACGGCATTCTGGACATGGCGCGCGGCGACTGCCTGTTCGCAGCGACCGGTGTCACCGACGGCTCGTTGCTGTCGGGCGTCAAGTTCCGTGGCGATGTGATCGAGACCGAGACCATCGTGATGCGCTCGGTCACCGGCACCGTGCGCATCATCAAGGGCGAGCACCGCCAGCTCGAAAAATTCCACCTCGATTGAGTTTGAGTTCATGACCGCAAACGTCGAGATCAGAGCCGTCGGCGCCGATGAGCGCGCCGCCTGGGAGCCGCTGTGGCAGGGTTACCTGACGTTCTACAAGGCGAAGCTGGCCCCCGAGGTCAGCGACGTCGCCTGGGCGCGTTTCCACGATCCCGCCGAGCCGATGTTCCTGCTCGGCGCCTATGTCGATGGCGCATTGACCGGTATCGTGCAGTTTCTGTATCACCGCTCGACCTGGACGCCCGGTGACTATTGCTATCTGCAGGATCTGTTCGTCGCCGACACCGCGCGCGGCCTGGGGCTTGGCCGCAAGCTGATTGAGGCAGTATATGTCGCGGCGAAGGCGGCGGGCTGCAGCCGCGTGCACTGGCTGACCCAAAACGACAACGCGCAAGCGCGTCTGCTGTACGATCGGATCGCGGACGATTCCGGATTCATGCAGTACCGAAAAGTATTCTAGCCTGAATCGTCATCCCGGGGCGCGAGCGGCGCAAGCTGCGAGCGAACCCGGAATCCCGAGATGTGACGGTGAACATCTCGGGATTCCGGTCCTGCATCAGCCGGCTTCGCCGTCTGATGCGTTCCGGAATGACGATTTTGTTGCCAACTAACAAAACGAAAACAGACGATCAGGGAGCGAACCATGAGCGACATGTCCGACGTCAAGGCCCTCGTATTCGACGTGTTCGGTACCGTCGTCGACTGGCGCTCCAGCCTGATCGCCGATTTCACCAAATGGGGATCGTCGCAGGGCATCAGTGCCGACTGGACCGCGCTGGTGGATGCCTGGCGCCGCGCCTACATGCCGTCGATGGATGTGGTCCGTCACCATCCCGAGCGCGGCTTTGCCAAGCTCGATACCCTGCACCGGCAGTCGCTCGAAGTACTGATCGAAAAATTCAGGATCATCGGACTGAGTGACGCCGATCTGCGGCATCTGACGCTGGGCTGGCACCGGCTGCATCCGTGGGCCGATTCCGTCGGTGGCCTGACGCGGCTGAAGACGAAATACATCATCAGTCCGCTGTCGAATGGCAATGTCGCGTTGCTCACCAACATGGCGAAATTCGCCGGCCTGCCATGGGATCTGATCATGAGCGCGGAATTGTTCGAGCACTACAAGCCGGATCCGCAGGCCTATCTCGGCGCCGCCGCGCTGCTCAATTTGAAGCCGGAGCAGGTGATGATGGTCGCCGCCCACAACAATGATCTGGAAGCCGCGCAAAAACTCGGCCTGAAGACCGCGTTCGTGCCGCGCATCACCGAATACGGCCCGCACCAGAGCCGCGACTTCAAGGCTGACGGCGAATGGGACGTGGTGGCGGACGATTTCGGCGATCTGGCCAAGCGGATGGGGTGCTGAAATGCTTGAAGCAAAATCAGACACCAAAGCTGCTCGTGACGAGCTGAGCTATCTTCGTGGCCGGATAGACACGATGCCGACGAAGAAGAAGCTCGTTGCCCTTGCTATCATTGTCTTCATCGTAGCGAATGTGATCCAGCATTTCGGTTTCTGATAGAGGGGCCACCTCATTGTCGTCATGGCCGGGCTTGTTCCGCCAGGGCGGCCGAAGCCGCTTCGGGGCGGCGAAGGCCCGGCCATCCACGATGGCCCGCGGAAAGGTGGATGCCCGGGAGAAGGTCGGCATGACGACGCTGGTCGGTGGCGGCAGCGACGCTGACTGAGCTGGTGGCAACTGGTTGCGACCGGTTTGCCCGGCCCGCGCTTCGTGCTTATGTCCTCGGATCATGTCCCCGACCGCCATTCCTGTTGCATCTCATCCCGCTTTTCTGGGCGTCACGCTGTCGGCCACCGGCAAGACCTGGCGCGACCGGGTCGACCAGCGCGGCGCGGCGCGGGCGCTGGCGATGGTGCAGCGGTTTCAACTGCCGGAAATGCTGGCGCGGTTGCTCGCCGGGCGCGGCGTCGAGCTGGATGCCGTCGAGGATTTCCTCGACCCCACCATTCGCAAGCTGATGCCCGATCCCTTTACCGTGACGCAGATGGAAGCCGCGGCCAAGCGCATTGCCGATGCCGCGCAGCGCGGCGAGAAGGTCGCGATTTTTGGCGACTACGACGTCGACGGTGCGACCTCGTCGGCGCTGCTGGCCTGGCATCTCCGCCATTGCGGGCTCGATCCGCAGATCCACATTCCGGATCGCATCTTTGAGGGCTACGGCCCCAATACCGACGCCATCAAGATGCTCGCCGGCAACGGCGCCACGCTGCTGGTGACGGTCGATTGCGGTACCACCAGCCTGGAGCCACTGGCCGAGGCCAAAAAGCTCGGCATGTCCGTAGTGGTGATCGATCACCATCAGACCGGCGACGAATTGCCGGATGTCGACGCGCTGGTGAATCCGAACCGCCCCGACGATCTGTCCGGCCTCGGCCATCTCGCCGCCGTCGGTCTCGTGATGGTGACGCTGGTGGCGGTGAACCGCGAGCTGCGCCAGCGCGGCTTCTGGACCGCGACGATGCCAGAGCCCGAATTGCTCGGCATGTTGCATCACGTAGCACTCGGCACCGTCGCCGACGTAGCCTCATTGACAGGCCTCAACCGCGCGTTCGTCGCCAAGGGGTTGATCGCGCTGCGCCGCCGCGACCATGTCGGCCACACCGCGCTGATGGATGTGGCGCGGCTCAATGGCCCGCCGGAGGCCTGGCACCTCGGTTTCATGCTGGGGCCGCGCATCAATGCGGGGGGGCGGATCGGGCGCGCGGATCTGGGCGTGCGTTTGTTGCTCGAGGGCGACATATCGGAAGCGGCAAGGATCGCCGCCGAGCTCGATCGCCTCAATGTCGAGCGCCGGGTCATCGAACAGATGGCCGAGGCGCAGGCGGAGGCCGAGGCGATGGCCTCGCTCGGCCTTGAGGACAAGGGCGCGGTCATCGTCACCGCGGCGGAAGGCTGGCACCCCGGCGTGGTTGGCCTGGTGGCCTCGCGGCTGAAGGAAAAGTTTTCCCGCCCGGCCTTCGCGATCGCGCTCGAACCGGGCGGCATCGGCACCGGTTCCGGCCGCTCGATCAGCGGCGTCGATATCGGCAAGGTGGTGCGGCACGCCGTCACTGACGGGCTGCTGATCAAGGGCGGCGGCCACGCGATGGCGGCCGGCGTCACCTTGCGAAAAGAGCGGCTCGGCGAATTCCGCGCCTATGTCGAAGCCGCCCTGGCCGATGATGTCGCCAGGTCGCGCAACGAAAAAGAGCTGTTCATCGACGGCGCCGTCACCGCGCGCGGCGTGACGCCGGAGCTGGTGGCGACCATGAACCGGGCAGGGCCGTTTGGCGCCGGCAATCCGGAGCCGGTGGTGGCGCTGCCGTCGCACCAGCTGGTCTATGCCGATGAAGTCGGCCAGGCGCATCTGCGGCTGCGCTTCAAATCGAGCGACGGCACCATCGTCAACGGCATCGCGTTCCGCTCGGTTGGCCAGAAGCTCGGCCACGCGCTGCTGGCCAATCGCGGCCAGCCGCTGCATGTCGCAGGCTCGCTGGCGGTGGACCGCTGGCAGGGCACCGAGCGCGTGCAGTTGCGGGTGATCGATGTGGCGGTGCCGGATCCGGGGCCGGCGATGATCAGGTAGCAACGGACTGTCGTTCCGGGGCGGAAGCAGCGAACGAACCCGGAACCTCGATATGTTCAAAACAGTTCGGGATTCCGGGTTCGCTCGGGCTTTGCCCTCGCGCCCCCGAATGATGCTCAGCCACCCTGCCTTAACCGTGCCAGCACTTTTAGCCCGCCATAGCCATCGGCCGGCAGCAGGCCCATCTTGGCCTGATAGTCCTTCACCGCCTTCATGGTGTCGTTGCCGACGCGGCCATCGGTGCCGCCGGTGTCGAAGCCGGCGCGGGTCAGGCGGATCTGCACTTCCTGCACCTCGGCCAATGTCAGGATCCGCTCGGAGCCAGGGAACGGCTGCAGAAAGGGCGGTGCGCCGAGAATGCGGTCGCCGAGATGGCAAATCGCCAGCGCGTAATTCATCGACGGATTGTAACTGCGTACCGCGTAAAATCCCTGGCCGAGCAGGAAGGCAGGTCCGCCGGCCACCGGTACCCATAATTTGGCGCTGGTGCCGGGCCGCGGGAACGGCTTTCCATCGGCGCGGGTGACACCCATCGCTGACCACGCCGCGAAAGTTCGGCCCGAGCCGGATGACGCCACGCCATCCGCGCGGACCTCATACCCCCAATGCTCGCCGCGCGGATATTTGCCGCGGCTGAGCAGGAATTTGGCACTGGAGCCGAGTGCGTCATCCGGCCTGCCGAACGGCGACACGCGGCCGTCGCGGTCGTAATCGATGCCGACATTGAGCCAGACTTCCGGCATCCACTGGGTGTGGCCCATCGCGCCGGCCCAGGAGCCGCGCATCTCGTCCGGCGTACCCCAGCCCTTGTCGACGATCCTCAGCGCATTGATCAGCTCGGTTTCCCAATAGGCGCGTCGGCGCGGCTCGTTCCAGGCCAATGCCGCCAGCGACGGAAACACCGGGCGCATGTGGTTCTGCTGCACCAACGGATCGCCGAACGCCGATTCAACGCCCCACAGCGCCAGCAGCGTGCCGCGCTCGACGCCAAAATCCTGTTCGATGCGATCGAATAGCGCCTCGTTCTTGCGCAGCGCCGCCTTGCCGGCGGTAATGCGCCAGTCGGAAGCGCGGCGATTGACGTATTGCCAGAGCTGCTCGTTGAATTCCGGCTGCTTCTGCATCGATTTGAACACGGTCATGTCCGGCTCGAGCCGGCCCATCACGCGGGTATAGGTGGTGTCCGAGACACCCTTGGCCAGCGCGCGGGCGCGAAAGCCGTCGCGCCATTGGTCGAAGCCGAGCGGGGCGGCGGCCAATGCCGCAAACGGATGCACGAGCAAAGCGCCGGCGCCGAGTGCGGATTGCAGCAAGGCGCGGCGCGTCGGGGTTTTCGGGGTTTGACGAGAATCAGACGGCTTCATGGACGGCAGTCTAGCGGGGCAGTGAGGGCCCGGGCAAAGGTCATCGGTCAGATGGAACCCGGCCATCCTGCATCGGATCTGCGGCAATTTTGGACAACCGTGGCGCCCTCTGCCTTATCCCTTTGCGATCAACCCGCCCGCCGCCGGATCACTGCTGCTTTTCCCAGAACGACAGCAAGCCCTGTGATGCCGAGCCGCCGATCACGCAGGGGATGCCGACCGCGACCTGGCCGAGCGCCG
>NZ_JANXTC010000025.1:0-2645 GCF_025356345.1 Tardiphaga sp. | reverse complement strand
GTGCAGCAGGAACGTTTCTTTGTACGTTCCCGACAGCGAGTCGATGTACTGCTCGTCTTCGCCGGTGCCGAGCGTGGTCACGACCAGCGCCTGGGTCTCACCGCGGGTGAACAGCGCCGAACCATGGGCGCGGGGCAGCACGCCGACTTCGCAGACGATCGGACGGACCGTGGTCAGGTCGCGGCCATCGATGCGCTTCTTGGTGTCGAGGATGTTCAGGCGAACGATTTGCGATTCCAGTTCCTTGAACACGCCGGCGATGCGCAGCTTGTCGTACTTCGCTTCCTGGCCTTCCGGGAAGTAATGCGCCATCGCCTTCTTCTTGACGGCGCCGACGGCCGCGTAACGCTCCTGCTTGATCGGCAGCGAATAGGCGGCGCGCAGCTCGGTCTCGACCAGGCCGAGCATTTCCTTCTCGATCGCGCTGTCGTCGATGACGGCGACTTCGCGCGGCTCCTTGGCGGCCTTCTCGGCGAGCTCGATGATCGCCTTGATCACCGGCTGGAAGTGGCGGTGGCCGAACATCACGGCGCCGAGCATGATCTCTTCGTTGAGCTCCTTGGCTTCCGATTCGACCATCAAGACGGCATCGCCGGTGCCGGCGACGACGAGGTCGAGCTGGGTGTCGGCCATCTCATCCAGCGTCGGGTTGAGCACGAATTCATCGTTGATGAAGCCGACGCGGGCGGCGCCGATCGGACCCTTGAACGGAGCGCCCGAAATGGTCAGCGCGGCCGAGGTGGCGATCAGGGCGAGAATATCCGGATCGTTTTCCATGTCGTGCGACAGCACGGTGACGACGACCTGGGTCTCGTTGCGCCAGCCATCGACGAACAGCGGGCGGATCGGACGGTCGATCAGGCGGGAGACCAGCGTCTCCTTCTCGGTCGGACGACCTTCGCGCTTGAAATAGCCACCCGGAATGCGGCCGGCGGCATAGGTCTTCTCGATGTAGTCGACGGTCAGCGGCAGGAAGTCGATGCCATCCTTGGCGGTCTTGGCGGCGACCACGGTGGCGATGACAACGGTCTCGCCATAGGTGGCCATCACGGCGCCGTCAGCCTGGCGCGCAATCTTGCCGGTTTCGAGCTTGAGCGGACGGCCGCCCCAATCGATCTCGACGGTATGAACATTAAACATATCGGTTTTCTTTCATGGGTTCACGAAAGCATGGCGCCGAAAACACAAAAACCATGCGCAAGACCGCGGGAAGCCGTTCGCGATGTCCCGCGAAACCAGCGTCCGGCGATCCGGCCATGGCTATCGTGTTCTGAATGGCGTCCATCCTTCCGATGGTCGCGGGGGTCCCACTGGACCTTGCCGCGCGACGGGCACCTTGCCCGTCATCGTCCAGTCGCCGGAGTGCTGCTGGACGTTATCGTGCGGCCCTTTGTTGGCCCGCACTACGTAAGTGGATACAAAAACGCGCGCAGGAGGCTGCGCGCGTGATTTGTTTAGCGACGGATGTTGTGCTTCTCGAGCATCGCCTTGTAGCGCGGCTCGTCCTTGCGCTTGATGTAATCAAGCAGGGAACGACGCGTCGAGACGAGCTTCAGAAGGCCACGGCGGGAATGGTTGTCCTTGACGTGGGTCTTGAAGTGCGCGGTCAGGTTGGTGATCCGCTCGGTGAGGATCGCAATCTGAACTTCCGGCGAACCGGTATCGGTGGCCTTATTGCCGTTGGTCTTGATGACTTCCGCTTTGCGTTCCGCGGTAATCGACATCGTCAGATACTTTCTTTGCGAGCCGAACTGGCGGTCAGTCCGGTCAGGTTGAACACACGCTTGGGGATGAGTTCGCCATTGTTTATCTCGGCGAGGGCCAATAGTCGGCCCGCCACCGTGACATAAACCGTGCCGCTACCAGTGGGCGCATCCCGTCCGCGCAACAAAACGGCCTGGCCCCGATGGAGCCTTGCCGCATCCGCCCGTGTGACGGCCAGTGCCGGGATGTCGTCCAGCGCGGTCTCAACGGGCAGTAGCGCGTCGGCGAGGTTGCCCTCGCCAGACGCGGCTCTATCGCACAAAGCCTCCAACTGTTCCAGCGGAATCATGTCGATCTCGGCAAATGGGCCGACCAGCGTGCGGCGCAGCGCGCTGATATGGCCGTAGCAGCCGAGCAGGCGGCCGATATCGCGGGCCAGCGCCCGGACGTAGGTACCCTTGCCGCATTCGGCCTCGAACACCGAATGGCGATCGTCCGGCTGTTCGGTCAGGATCAGTTCGTGAATCACCACCGGGCGCGGTACCAGCGGCACGATCTCGCCATCGCGGGCGAGGTCATAGGCGCGTTCGCCGGCGATCTTGATGGCGGAATATTGCGGCGGGGTCTGCTCGATATTGCCGGTAAATCGCGGCAGCAGCGCGCGGATCTGTTCGGCGGTGGGCCGGATGTCGCTGGTAAAGGTGACCTTGCCCTCGGTGTCGTCGGTGTCGCGCTCCTCGCCCCAGCACACCGTGAAACTGTAGCGCTTGCGGCCGTCCATCACGAACGGCACCGTCTTGGTGGCTTCGCCCATCGCGATCGGCAGGCCGCCAGTGGCCAGCGGATCCAGCGTGCCGGCATGGCCGGCGCGCTTGGCCGAAAACAGCCGCTTCACCACCGCCACCGCCTGGGTCGAGGTCATGCCGATCGGCTTGTCCAGC
>NZ_JANXTC010000022.1:0-5779 GCF_025356345.1 Tardiphaga sp. | reverse complement strand
ATGCGGTCGGCGACGCGGGCGACTTCGTTGAGCTTGTGCGAGATCAGGATCGCCGACATGCCTTGGGCCCGCAGTTCGACCAGCAGATCGAGCAGCGCCGCGCTGTCGGTCTCGTTGAGGCTGGCGGTGGGCTCGTCGAGAATCAACAGCCGCACCTTCTTGGAAAGTGCCTTGGCGATCTCCACCAGTTGCTGCTTGCCGACGCCGAGATCGGTGATCAGCGTCTCCGGCGACTCGTCGAGCCCGACGGTGGTGAGCAATTCGCGGGATCGACGGCTCACGGCGTCGCGGTCGATCACACCGAAGCGCGATGGCGGATTGGCGAGGAAAATGTTTTCGGCGATCGACAGCAGCGGAATCAGCGCCAGCTCCTGATGGATGATGATGATGCCGAGCGCCTCGGAATCGTTGATATTACGAAATCTCCGTTCCTCGCCGTCGAACATGATGGCGCCGTCATAGCTGCCGTGCGGATAGACTCCGCTCAATACCTCCATCAACGTCGATTTGCCGGCGCCGTTCTCGCCGACCAGCGCATGGATCTCGCCAGGCTCGACGGTGAAGCTGACATCGCTCAGCGCCTTCACCCCGGTGAAGCTTTTGCTGATGCCGCGCATTTCCAGAATGGCGTTCATTGATGGCTCCGCGAATTCTACGTTTGCGCGGTGGCGCGCCGCAGTAGCCTCGTCATTGCGAGGAGCGAAGCGACGCGGCAATCCAGAAGACCGCAAGCTCCGAAAGAAAGGCTGGATTGCTTCGTCGCAAGTACTCCTCGCAATGACAGCCTAGTTAAACTGCGACTTCTTGTAGTAACCACTGTCGATCAGCAGATGCTCCCAGTTGCTCTTGTCGACCGCCACCGGTTTCAGCAGGAACGACGGCACTACCTTGCGGCCGTTATTATAGGTCGTAGTGTCGTTGACTTGGACTTCCTTGCCGCTGAGCGCGGCGTCCACCATATCGGCCGTGACTTTCGCGAGGTCGCGGGTGTCCTTGAAGATGGTGGAATATTGTTCGCCGCGCAACATCGACTTGATCGATGGCACTTCGGCGTCCTGGCCGCTGACGATCGGCATCGGCATGTCGCCGCTGCCATAGCCGACGCCCTTCAGCGACGACAGGATACCGATCGATAGCCCGTCATAGGGCGACAGCACCGCCGACAGCTTCTTGTTGGTGTAAAAGGCGGACAGCAAATTATCCATCCGCGCCTGCGCGGTGGCGCCGTCCCAGCGCAGCGTCGATACCTTGTTCATGCCCATCTGGCCGCTGGCAACGATGAGTTTGCCGCTGTCGATATACGGTTTTAGCACCGACATCGCACCATCGTAGAAGAAGTAGGCGTTGTTGTCGTCGGGCGAGCCGCCGAACAGCTCGATGTTGAAAGGGCCCTTGCTTTCCTTCAGCTTCAGCGCGGCCTCGATTGACTGCGCCTGCAGGACGCCGACCTGGAAATTGTCAAAGGTCGCGTAGTAGTCGACATTTGGCGTGTCGCGGATCAACCGGTCATAGGCGATGATGGTGATGCCCTTGGCTTTGGCCTGGGCCAGAACGTCGGACAAAGTGGTGCCGTCGATCGAGGCGACTACCAGTACCTTGGCGCCCTTTGTCACCATGTTCTCGATCTGCGAAAGCTGGTTCGGGATGTCGTCTTCGGCATATTGCAGGTCGGTGCTGTAGCCGCGCTGTTTCAGTACCTTGATCATGTTTTCGCCATCGGCGATCCAGCGCGCCGAAGCTTTTGTCGGCATCGCTACACCGACGGTCGGTTTGTTCTGCGCGACTGCTATTCCGGAGAATGCGAACACCGCCAAAGCCACGGCAGCCAGAGTCGTCCTGAGAAAAATCATGTTTCACTCCCATTACGTTGGACGTCGTTGACGTCAGTGACCGCTTGTGCGGATCGTTTTACGCGCTGCCGCGCGTAGTATTGGCCGCGCCCACAGGCGCGCAGCATAGCGGATCGGTTTGCGGAAGTCGCGTTGTTCGATGCTCGCTGGCACTATCCGGCTCCCATCTTCACGCGCGGTTCCGGCCGTCCCTGCGTTCCCGCAGCCAGCAAAAACGTGTGGCCATGGCCCGGGTCGGCGGCGCGGGCGGCCGCGTCCATTCCTTGCCAGGCGGAGGTCACCAGCAAAAGGCGGAAGTCGGCGCCGACGAAAACGGGGCAACTTGGCTGCTGCGCCGGCACGCGCAGCGTCCGTACCCGGTCGCCTTCGGCCGTGTAGGCGTCGACGCAGTCGCCGCCCCAGCGCGCGCACCATATCAGGCCGTCGGTATCGACCACGGCGCCGTCGAGAACGCCTTTGCTGCGGTTCACGTAAAGCGATGAAGCCGTGCTGGTTGGCAGTCCGGTGGCGGAATCGAGTCCGACCCGGCACAGGATATTCTCTCGGGAGTCAGCAAAATAGCCTGTGGTGCCGTCCGGCGAAAAGCAGATGGCATTCGGGATGCTGATCCCGGCAAACAGCCGCGTCAACTCGCCTTTGTGCAGCGCATAGATGGCGCCGCCGCCGGGTTCGGCGTTGCGCCCCATGGTGCTGGTCCATAGCGTGCCGCTGGGATGTACCCGTGCATCGTTGGAGCGGTTGGCGGGATTGTCGGCCTCGATGACGACATGCGGCGTCAGCCGTCCGTCGCCGATGTCGCGAATGTAGAGCCCGTCTTCTGTCACGATCAACTGGTGCCGATCGTCAATTATGGCCAGCGCACTGCCCATCACCGGCAGTCCGTGGCATTCGACGGCGCCGGTTCCAAGATGGGCCTCGAACAATTGCCGTTCAACAATGTCGAACCACCAGGCCGTGTTGCTTGCCGCGTCGTAATTTGCGCCTTCGCCAAGATGGCAGCGATGCCCCGACAGCGTTGTGGTCGGCACGATCTCGATGCCCGGCTCGGCCATACTGTTGCGAAGTCCGCGCATGTTGTTCTTTCAACGAGCGAAAAATCGATAGACGGAGTGGTTGCGATAGCTGTCGCCGGGGTCTAGCCGCGACGAGGGGAAATCCGGACGGTTCGGCGCATCGGGCCAGTTCTGCGGCTCGAGACAGAGCGCATCATATTGCTGGTACCGCCGGCCATATTTTCCGATCACGCTGCCATCGAGATAGTTGCCGGAATAGACCTGCAGTCCGGGCTGGTTGGTATGAACCTCCATCGTCCTGCCAAAACGGGGCGCTTCGACCCGCGCGGCGAGGCGCAGGCCGGAGGCTTCGCGCAGGCAGAAATTATGGTCATAGCCGCGACCGCGCCGCAGTTGCTCGTCGGGGTCGTTGATACGGGCACCAATGCCCTGCGCTTCGCGAAAATCAAACGGGGTGCCGGTGACGTCTCGCGGCGGGCCTGGCTGCGGGATACGGTTTTCGTCAATCGCCAGAAAGGCATCGGCGGCGATGCGCAGGCGATGGCCGAGAATGTCCGCGCCTGTTGCCACACCGTCGAGATTGAAAAAACTGTGGTTGGTCAGGCTGATCACCGTCGGTCTTGAGCTGTTTGCGATGTAGTCGATGGTCAACTCGCGCGGGGCCGAGATGCGGTAGGTGGCGCGGACGTCGAGCGCACCGGGATAATTCTCGTCGCCGTCGGGGCTGTGCAGTGCCAGCGTCACCGCGGGGGTCTCGCCATCCTCGGTGGCAGCGATGGTCCAGACCTTGCGGCTGAATCCTTCGCTGCCGCCGTGCAGCGCATTGGGCGGTTCATTGGCCGCCAGCGCGACGTGCACCCCGTCCAGTTCGAAACCGGCGCCGGCGATACGATTGGCGTAGCGGCCGACCGTCATGCCGTAATAGCGCCGAGGCACGGTATAGGCTTCGAGATTGTCGAAGCCGAGCACGACGTCGGCAAGCTCGCCGCTTCTGTCCGGCACGAGTAGTGACTGCAGCGCGGCGCCGTAGGTAATGATGCGCGCCTCGAAACCTCCGGCGGTGCGCAGCCGCACGCGTTCCACCGCCGTGCCGTCGGGCAGGTGGCCGAAGGTCTCCCGGATGACCGACTGGGGCATGGTCACTCCTCGAACCGGCCAACGGTGACCCGGCGGCCCAGCATGAAGGCATCGGCGACATGGACCAGCGGGCTGAGATCGACATCCGACGCGCCACGCTGGATCAGATCGACGAAATGCGCGTAGAGCGCCGGGTACTCGGCCTGCTTCTCGTCGACCAGGGCGACGCCGGCATAGGTTAGCCTGGCGCCGCCTTCGGACAGCGTCAGCACGCCGTCACTGGTCTCGACGCGGATTTCCCAGATCTGCGGCCCGGTCTGCAGGAAATCCAGCTCGACTCGGATCGGAAGGTCCGAAGCGTCGGAGAAATCGAGAGTCGCCGCGATCGGGGCCGCGCGGTTCTCCGGAAAGGATAGTTCGGCGCGGGTCAGGAAGAACGGCTTTGGCAGGATGCGGGTCAGGATCGACAGCGCATTGATTCCAGGGTCGAATACGCCGAGCCCGCCCGGCTCGAAGATCCAGCGCTGGCCGGGGTGCCATATGCGAACATCCTCCTTCCAGATGATCGCGACCGAGCGGATCTCGCGATTGGCCAGAAACACCCGTGCCGGTTCGACCGCGGGCGCGAAGCGGGAATGCCAGCTGGCAAACAGCGTTTTACCTCGCTCCCCGGCGGTCGTGATCAGGGGCCCGAGTTCGGCAACGGTGGCGCCCGGGGGTTTCTCCAGCAAGACATGTTTTCCAGCCGCCAGCGCCGCCGCGGCCTGCGCGCGCCGCACCTGTGGAGGTGTACACAGCGCTACGGCATCGATGTCGGGCGCCTGCGCCAGCAACTCTTCGAGCGTGGCGAAATGCGCCACGCCGTCGAGCGTCGCGTTGCGGCTGGCGATGGCAGCGAGTTCGATACAAGCCGTCGCGGTGATCGCCGGGACATGCTGGTCCCGCGCAATCTTGCCGAGGCCGACGATGGCAATCCGGATCGGTTTCAAGGGCGCTGTCCTCCGTCGCCGGTCGTTTGGTTTTGATAGCGCATCCGTTACCGCCTCTGCAATCAGCCGGCCGCGCCGTGGCGGCGCAACCCGTTGAGGATCACGATGGTCATCAGGGCCGCCGCGGCATCGCTATCTCGGTTCTCGACCGCTTCGATAATGTGTTGATGCGAGACCAGAACGATTTCGCGCTCCGCATCCGCTACCGGCGCGCTGAGCAGGAAGGAAGCGCGCAACGCCGCCTCGATCACACCGCCGATCGAGCGCATGAACGGGTTGCCGGAAGCGTTGGCGACCGTAAGGTGCAGGCTGAGGTCGCCATCGGCAAAACCGGTTGAATCGGAGGGCTCCCGGCGCATGGTGGCGATGGCGCGGCGCAGTTCGGCGATATCGCGGTCCGAGCGCCGTTCGGCGGCCAGCGCGGCGGCGCGGGGTTCCACGGCCAGCCGGATGTCGGCCAGATCGCGCAGAAAGCGCGTGTTGATTCCGGTGTCAAGATGCCAGGCCAAAACGTCGCTGTCGAACATGTTCCAGGCGGCGCGTTCGCGCACCACCGTGCCCACACGGGCCTTGGTGCTGAGCAGTCCCTTGGCGACCAGCGTCTTGACACTTTCGCGCAGCACCGGCCGCGACACGCCGAACATCAGGATCAGTTCGGGGTCGCCCGGCAGCTTGGCGCCTTCGGCAAAACGGCCGGCGATGATGTCGATGCCGAGGCTGCGCGCCACCGCGGCATGGTTGGAATGCGCGCGCCGCGTCGGGATACTGACAAGCTGCGGGCTCATGACGCGGGCACTGCCGCGGCGCGACGGACGGATCGGCGGGCGAAGCCGACGATCGCCTGCTGCAG
>NZ_JANXTC010000002.1:0-2852 GCF_025356345.1 Tardiphaga sp. | reverse complement strand
TTCATCACCATGTCGAAATCGATCGCCGACATGATGCCGTCGCCGAATTCCTCCTCGATCAGCGCCTTCCAGGCCGGGCCGTTGACCGCTGCCGGTCAGGCCTCGCGTTCACGGGCCGCACCGGCACAATGCCCGATGCCGCGCTCTGGATTTCGCAGCCCGGGGGCGCTAGACTTCGCACATGAATCCGTGGGTGAAGAGCATTCTGGAGCGTGTGGCGTCCTGGCCGACCGAGGATCAGGAAGAACTCACAGAACTTGCGCGCGAGATCGAGGCGCGGCGCAGCGGCGTTTATCGTCTCAGCACGAACGAGCGCTCGGCCATCGCGGCTGCCCGCCACGGCCCCCTCGCGAGTGACGACGAGGTCGAGGCTTTCTGGAAGCGGCGCGGCCTGCCATGAAACTGCGCTACCGTGCGCAGGCCCTCGCCGATATCGACGCCATCGATCGATTTGTCGACCAGTTCAGTCCCGGCGGCGCCGACAATGTCCTGCGGGCCATCTATGCCAGCATTCATCTGATCTGCGAGCACCCGCTCGCCTATCCACAAACCGACGACCCCGACATCCGTGTCCACGTGGTAAGGCGCTATCGCTACAAGATTTTCTACGCCACCACTGACGACGCGGTTGAGATCATTCATGTGCGCCATGGCGCGCGACGGAAATGGCAGGCAGACTGATCGGCCTGCCCGTCCGCACGACGCGGTCGCGCTTCGTCGCGCAGAGCGTGGCGCCCGCGCCCCCTACTCCTCCTTGAAACCATATTCCTGGTTGTTGCCGGTGGCGCCGTAATATTTATACGGCAGGAACTTGCCGGACATCGTGATCTGCACGCGGTCGCCCTTCGGATGACTGACGCGGTTCATCACCATGTCGAAATCGATCGCCGACATGATGCCGTCGCCGAATTCCTCCTCGATCAGCGCCTTCCAGGCCGGGCCGTTGACCATTACCATCTCGTAGAAGCGGTAGATCAGGGGATCGGTCGGCGGCATCTGCACATTGTCGGCGCGCATCGGCACCTCGTTCAGCATGGCCATCTCCGACTTCGTCAGGCCGAACAATTCGCCGGCGGCGGCGGCCTGCGGCTTGGTCAGTTTCATGTTGCCGAGAATGGCGCCGATGATCAGCACCTCGGAATGGCCGCCGATCTTCGCGCAGATATGCTTCCAGCTCCATTCATTGTCGCGCTTGATGTCGAGCAGTTTCTCGGTGAGGTCGGAACGGATCATGATGGTCTCCTTGTGAAAATTCAGCCGGCGATTTTTTGCGCGGACGACAGCGGCGCGGCCGAGACGGGGCGGACATGCGGCACGCGGCGCGGATCGAAATCCGGCGTGGCGCCGACAAAGCTCTTGCTGCGCGTCACCAGGAAATCGATGATGTGATTGCGCAGCGCGTAATAATCCGGGTGCTTGTGCAGGTCGATGCGCGAGCGATCCTTGGGCAGCGGATTTTCCACCACCTCCGCCAGCACGGCGCCGGGGCCGTTAGTCATCAAAAAGATCTTGTCGGCGAGATACATCGCCTCGTCGACATCATGGGTGATCATGAAAGTGGTCTGGCCGGTGTCGAGGCAGACGCGGCGCACCTCGTCCTGCAGCGTCCCACGCGTCAGCGCGTCCAGCGCCGAGAACGGCTCGTCCATCAGCATGATCTTGGGCGTGATGCTGAGCGCCCGCGCAATGCCGACGCGCTGCTTCATGCCGCCGGACAGTTCCGACGGCCGCTTGTGCTCGCTGCCGGTGAGGCCGACGAGGTCGATGAAGCTTTGCGCATGCGCCTTGACGCGGGCGCGGTCCCAGTCGCGCCATTTCGAGGTGACGGCATAAGCGACATTGCCCATCACCGTGCGCCAGGGCAGCAGCGCGTGGCTCTGGAAAATCACCGCGCGGTCGAGGCTGGTGCCGGCAATCTCCGCGCCGTCGACGATCACGGTGCCGGCCGAGGGCGTGTCGAGCCCGGCGAGGATGTTTAGCACGGTGGTCTTGCCGCAGCCGGAATGGCCGATCACGCAGCCGAACTCGCCGCGCGGAACGGAGAGCCACAGATTCTCGAACACCGCGACCTCGCCGCCGCCGGCGGCGGGATAGCGCTTCGAGATGCCCTCGATGGAGATGAACTTGTTGTCCGATTTCACGACATCACTCCGGAAAGGTGACCATGCGGGTGAAGCGCGCCAGGATCTGGTCGAGCACCATGCCGACCAGACCGATCAATAAAATAGCTATTATTACATTGGTAATCGACAGATTATTCCATTCGTTCCAGACGAAGTAGCCAATGCCGGTACCACCGACCAGCATTTCGGCGGCGACGATCACCAGCCAGGCGATGCCGATCGAGATCCGCATCCCGGTTAATATAGTAGGCGCCGCGGCCGGCAGGATCACGGTGAAGGCGCGTCGGATGGTGCCGACTTCCAGCGTGCGCGCGACGTTGATCCATTCGCGGCGCACCGCGGCGACGCCAAACGCGGTGTTGACCAGCATTGGCCACAGCGAGCAGATGAAGATCACGAAGATCGCCGACAGGCTGGAATCCTTGATGGTGTAGAGCGCCAGCGGCATCCAGGCCAGCGGCGAGATCGGCTTCAAGATCTGGATGAAGGGATCGAGCGCCTTGTTCATCAGCGGCGACATGCCGATCAGGAAACCAAGCGGAATCGCCACGATCACCGCGAGGAAATAACCGAGCCCGACGCGGCCGATCGAATAGGCCAGTTGCAGGCCGAGGCCCTTGTCATTGGGGCCGTTATTGTAGAATGGCCGCCGCAGATGCTCCCACAATTTGGCGCCGACATCGAGCGGCCCGGGCATCGCCGGTTTGCCGACGGTGGCGGTCAGCCCCA
>NZ_JANXTC010000432.1:0-7518 GCF_025356345.1 Tardiphaga sp. | reverse complement strand
TTTTCAGCACCGCGGCGTAATCGGCGCGGTAGGCGTCGTCGCACAGCGCCGCGTCGGTGCGCGCATTCTGTGCCTCGACCCAGGCCACGGCGCGCTCCCCCTCGATTTCCTCCAGCCAGAGCAGGGAATCATGGGTGCCGTCGGTCGGATTGGGTGGCGCGGTCATGGGGATTATCCAGCGGCTAGAAGCCGTCATTGCGAGGAGCCAACGGGTCCGGCTTCGCCGGCCGATGATAGGCTCCGCGACGCGGCAATCCAGAGGTCGCAAACTCTGCAAGAACTGGATTGCTTCGTCGCAAGGGCTCCTCGCAATGACGGCGTGAGGTGAAGTGCCCTTGTAACAAAAAGTCCGGGTGCCGTGAGGCAGCCCGGACTTCTGGCCGTATCGTTGGCGGGTGCCGAAACTTACGCGGCGGGCGCCATCACCTTGGTCAGGTTTTCCGCGACCTTGTCGAGGAAGCCGGTGGTCGAGAGCCAGCGCTGGTCGGCGCCGACCAGCAGTGCCAGATCCTTGGTCATGTAGCCGGCCTCGACGGTGTCGACGCAGACCTTTTCCAGCGACTTGGCGAACTTGGCCAGTTCGGGGTTGTTGTCGAGCTTGGCGCGATGCGCGAGGCCCTGGGTCCAGGCGAAGATCGACGCGATCGAGTTGGTCGACGTCTCCTTGCCCTTCTGGTGCTCGCGGTAGTGCCGGGTCACGGTGCCGTGCGCGGCTTCGGCTTCCACCACCGAACCGTCCGGCGTCAGCAGCACCGAGGTCATCAGGCCGAGCGAACCGTAGCCCTGCGCCACGGTGTCGGACTGCACGTCGCCATCATAGTTCTTGCAGGCCCAGACATAGCCACCGGACCACTTCATGGCGGCGGCCACCATGTCGTCGATCAGGCGATGCTCATAGGTGATCTTGGCGGCGGCGAACTTGTCCTTGAACTCGGCTTCGAAGATCTCCTCGAAGATGTCCTTGAAGCGGCCGTCATAGACCTTGAGGATGGTGTTCTTGGTCGACAGATAGACCGGAACGCCGCGCGACAGGCCGTAATTCAGCGACGCGCGGGCGAAGTCGCGGATCGAATCGTCGAGATTATACATCGCCAGCGCGATGCCGGCGCCGTTCGACTGGAACACTTCACGCTCGATCACGGCGCCGTCGTCGCCGACGAACTTCATGGTCAGCGTGCCCTTGCCGGGGAACCGGAAATCGGTGGCGCGGTACTGGTCACCATAGGCGTGACGGCCGATGATGATCGGCTTGGTCCAGCCGGGCACCAGGCGCGGCACGTTGCTGCAGATGATCGGCTCGCGGAAGATCACACCGCCGAGAATGTTGCGGATGGTGCCGTTCGGCGACTTCCACATCTGCTTGAGGCCGAATTCCTTCACCCGGGCTTCGTCCGGGGTGATGGTGGCGCATTTGACGCCGACGCCATATTTCTTGATCGCGTTGGCGGCGTCGATGGTGACCTGATCGTCGGTCTTGTCGCGGTATTCCATCCCGAGGTCGTAATATTGCAGGTCGATGTCAAGGAAGGGGTTGATCAGCTTGTCCTTGATGTACTGCCAGATGATGCGGGTCATCTCGTCGCCGTCGAGTTCGACGACGGGGTTGGTTACCTTGATTTTTGCCATTTAGATCGGGCCTTTGACGCGTTGCGGGAGGGCAGGGTGATGGTCAGGGGGCTATAGCATTGCGCTGGCCGCGGCGGAAGCCGAGCGGCCAGGCAGCTGCCGCCCAAATTTGGCTCAGAACGCGGCCTGGGTCGCCGTCCCGGCGACCACGTACCACGTCACCAGCAGCGCGCAGATCAGCGCGCCGGGCAGGCTGGAGCCGGTGCGCCGCCAGGTGAAGGTGGCAATCACCGCGACAATGGCCATCACGGGGATGAACTGGATCGCCACGATGGTGTTCAGCGCCATCCCGGTGATCACCGCCGGCGCCGGGTCGATCAGCTGGCCGGTGAGCCACAGCGCGCCATATTGCAGGCCGAGCAGCATCACGAAGCCGCCGGCCAGCGCCGCGATATTGGTCAGATAGACCGCCGGCCGGCTGGCCGACAGCGTCGAGAAGTTGCGGTGCATGACATGCAGCGCGATCACGAAGAACGCCGTCAGCGGCGCCAGATAGATCAGCGCCATGACAGCCTGCTTGCCGCTCAACAGCTTCAGCGCCACGATCCAGAACCGGAAGTCGACCTTGAACACCAGATCGGCCAGAAACAGCGCCAGATAGCCGCAGGCGATGGTGGCGATAGCGATGGCCACCGACAGCCCGACAAGGCCGCGGCGGCGGGCGCGTTTCGGCGCGAACGCCATCAGCGCCAGTGCGATCACGGCATTGATCAGCGCCCAGACCACGATCTGGTTGGTGATGCCCTGCGGCAGCCAGGCCTGCGGCTTCACATAGGCGCCGGCCAGCGCGAACGCCGGATAATAGGTGATCGCCGGGATCAGCGCCGACAGCCCCAGCGCGCCGAGCCAGCGGCCGCGATTGACGGGCGCGTCCGCCGGCATCGTGCCGTCGACCGGCACGGGCAGGATCAGCCGCGAGAACATCCGGGCTTCCAGCAGGGCGTCGAACATGCCGATCAGAAAGGCGACGAAGCCGAGCAGCGCGAGGCCGGTGCCGATTTCCTTGCGAAACCAGATCTGGTCCGACGCCGGCAATGGCGTGCCGCCGCTCAGGGTCTTGCCGAACCAGTCGAGCGCGTAACCGATCGCCTCATGCGAGATGTGCTCGGCGGGATGCGTCATCGCCGGCGTGTACAGCACCCGCGCGGTGCCTTGCGCGATGTCGCCATAGACACGGCCGGGCTCGACCGCCGCGCCGGCGCCGAACAGCGCCCACAATTTCGGGCTGTTGACGACGTCGCGTGCCTTCGGCACGCCCCACATCAGGGTGGAGAATTCTTCATATTGCGCGAACACCAAAGCGAGGTTGCGCGGCCAGCTCGGCGTGCCATCGGCGGCGAACGGCTTGCCGGTGGAGGAGCCTTCCAGCACCATGGCCTTGTAGTCGTTGGGCATGGCGGTCGCCGCCGACAGGATGGTCCAGCCCCCCATCGAATGGCCTTCGAGGCCGATATTGGCCTTGTCGACGATGGCGAGGCTGCGCAGATGCGCGAGGCCGTCGGGGCCGCCAAAGCCATTGGCGAAGGCCGGGCCGTCGCTATAGCCGTGGCCGGTCTGGTCGAGCGCCAGCACCACATAGCCGCGGCGGGCGAATTCGATCGCGAAACCGTCCTGGGTTTCGCGCGAATTGATGTAGCCGAGCACGGCGAGGATGCCGGGCGCCGGGGTCTGCGCGGTGGCATTCGGCGGCGTATAGAGCAGGGCGCTCATGCTATTGCCCTTGGCGCCGGTGAAGCGGATATCCGTGACCTTGATGCCGCCCGCGGTCTGGGTCAGATGCGCCAGCCATGAGCCGGCCAGCATCAGCACCGCCCCTGCGATTGCCAGTGTCCATCGTGCGCGCATCGTCGGTTCCCCCGTGCCGGGTTCAGCGGACCCGGTTTTGCTCCATTGTGCCGCCACTGGTACTGCAATGCCGATCGAAAGCAAAGTTGTCGCAGCCTTGCCGCGCGGCCTCAGCAAAATCTCGGCTTTCGCGTGCAATTCCTTAATTTTGTTAAGGATTTTGAACGCCGCCGAGATTTTGCTGAGACCCGTCAGAGTCGAATTCTGATCGATGTGGCCTTGTCCCGGACGCGGCGCATGGCGCCTCCGGAAGGAGGCGTCGTGCAGCGCGGCGCCGGGACCGCCCAAAACGCCTGTGTTCGGTAAGGTCCCGGCACCGCGGAGCGGCACAAGGGTGCCGCACCGCGGCCGGGACAACAGGGGTCCGTTTCAATTCTCACGAATCACGCAAGGCCCAGCCGGCGGGCGAGCTTGCGACGCGCCGGGCCCTCGGGCATCGCACGCAGCACCCTGGCGGCGGCACCGGACTGATGCGCCTCGCTTCGCTCGGCGACATGCCGGTACAGCCGCGCGGCGCGCCAGTGGCGGTCGGGCGGGCAGCAGGCCTGGATCGTCGCCCACACCGGTCCGGCATGGCGCGGTGCCGCGGCGAAGCAGCCGCTCCACAGCGTCTGCAGCGCGAAAGCGCGCGACGCCGCCGGCTCGACCGAGGGCGCCAGCGCCAGCACCCGCGCCAGTTCGCGGTCCGCGAAGGGGAAACATCCAAGCCGCAGCGCGACCGCGATCGGCCAGGCCATCACCGCCACGGTGCCATAGACATCGGGGCAGGACCGAGATTCGCGTGCCGCCTCGTCGAGGATGGCCAGCGCCTCGGGCGCCGCGGCATGGACGGCGACCGAGGCCAGCGCCTGAACGCGGTACCAGGCGTCGGGACAGCCGCGCGCCGCGGCCAGCGCCTGCGCGGGGTCGAGCGCGGCCAATTGCGCGGCGCGCTGTCGCCCGGTCAGGGACGCGCGGGCGGGGGGAGGCGTGTGCGGAAGTGGCGGCGAGCAGGTCATTGTGGTTGGTCGCGGCGGGAGCCGTGGCGGTTCGCGGATCAAAGCTCCGAGACTTCGTCTAAGCTGAGCGAAGTATAATCCTTTGAATTGCGCAGAGCCCTCCAAAAAGGATGAGCGCCGATCAGCGCAGGGCGGGGGGCGACGCAGCGTCCGCGCCGAATGCCTTGGCTTCGCCGGCAAAAATAAGCTGGCCGCCGGGGCGGGTCCGTTCCACGAGACCGGCGGCGCGGGTGGCATCGAGCAAGGGCGAGTTGTGAGCGAGCTGGATCAGCCGATACCGGCCAGCCGTGATCTGCTGCCGCAGCACGTTGATGTCACGGGCTCGGGTCTTGAAGGCCTGGCCTGCATTGAACTCGTCATAGGCTGACGGGTGTCCCGACCAGTAGCACAGGGTCAATTCTTCGCAGATCGCGGGCCCGGCTAACTGGCGCATCAGCGCGATGTCCAGCAGTGCGTTGTGGTCCTGTGCCCGCGTCGATGCCGCGAGCTCGGTGCCCAACACGATCTTCACGAGCTCGTTCTGCGGCAGCACGATCAGCCGCAGACAAAGTAAACCGACGATGACCGCGCGCATGCGTACAACGCCGTAGCGTTCGATATTGGGCATTTCGGCAAGCCGCGACAGTACGAGGCCGGTCGCAATCGAAGCACCGATGATCCAATCAAAGAAGGAGTTGACGCTGACGCCTTCGCCGGTGCGGGTTACGGCAAAGGCGATGGCACCGGCGGCCAGCAGGTGATTGACAAGGCTGACGCGGGAATCACTCTGAACGCGGGCCGCGAAGATTGCCCAGACCACCAGGGGAATGATGAAGCCCTGAATCCAGCCGAGCAGCGTTACCACGCGATAGAGACTGTAGCTGCGGGGCGAACCAAGCTGGTCGAAGAATGCAGCGCCATAGGACAGCCAGCACAGCGCAAACGCGGCTACCAGGCAGGTCGCGGCGTAGATGACCCATCGCTCCGCGGCCCTGCGGTCGTTCACCAGCAGCCAGGTCGTCGCGGCGAGCGGCATGGCGAAAATGTTGTGCTTGATCATGCCGGCCGTGACCATCAGAGCTGCGGCGGCTGCGAGCCGGCCGCGTCCAGGCCGGCTGCCGGTGAAAACCGCGAAGCCCGCGGACATCACCGCGTGGGCGAGCAACTGAGGATCGTCGACACCGACATAGAGCGTGTAGCTCTTGCTGAGGATGCCGAGAAACAGCAGCCCGGCAAAGATCGCATAGCGACTGGAACCGCCGAGATTGCGGACGATCCAGACGATGTTGCCGGCAATGACGAAGGTTGCGATCAGCGAGAGAATCCGGCCAGCCAAGATGTTGTCGCCGATGGCTTGGCCGAACAATCCGACGATATAGAAGGATAATGGCGGATAGTTATTGAAGAAGAACGCGTCGCCGTCCGGGTATAGCGCGCCCGGGCCCAGCGCCCGTTCGCTTTGCAGCGCGTTCCATCCCTCGTTGGGATTGAGGGGAATGTGAAGACCGAGGCTCCAGAACGGCAGGATCAGGTAGAGCGCCGTGACGACGGCAAAAACTGCGATTCCCGTCACCGCGACGGCTCGGTCCGAAAACCATCCGCCGGTATGCAACCGGTCTGACGCGGCGACAGTCATGGGGGCCCCAGGTGAGGTGATGTCAGAACGTTTCGTCGTTCCCGACATGCGTTCGGGGTACATGGGCCTACACGGGATTGCAACATTTCGCCCGACTGTGCTTAGACCGTGCCGACCTCGCCTTTTGGATGGGCGTTTGGCGTTGGAGCGCAAACAGCAAGATGTCGGGATCGGGAACAGACAGCAGCAAGTCGAAGCTGGAGCTTGCGGGACCGGTCGTCGTGCTGGTCGAACCGCAGCTCGGCGAGAACATCGGCATGTGCGCCCGCGCCATGGGCAATTTCGGGCTGACCCGGCTGCGGCTGGTCAAGCCGCGCGATGGCTGGCCCAATGTCCATGCCCGCCGCGCGGCGTCCGGCGCCGACCACATCCTCGACCGCGTCGAGCTGTTCGACACCGTGGAGGCGGCGGTCGCCGATTGCACGCTGCTGTTCGCCACCACCGCCCGCGCCCATGACCAGGCCAAGCCGGTCGTGGCGCCGGAAGCCGCGGCGGCCGAGACCATCGCCCATGTCGCCACCGGGGCCACCGCCGGCATCATGTTCGGCCGCGAGCGCTACGGCCTCCTGAACGAGGAGGTGGCGCTGGCCAACCGCATCATCACCTTCCCGGTCAACCCGGCCTTCGCCTCGCTCAATCTGGCGCAGGCCGTGCTTTTGTGCGGCTATGAATATTTCAAGCAGGCGACCGCCAACGCGCTGCCCTATGCGATGCCGGAGCGTTCCGAGCCCGCCGCGCAGCACCAGATGCAGGCGTTCTTCGACAATCTGGTGCGCGAGCTCGACAAGGTCGAATTCCTGCGGCCGGTGGAAAAGCGCGAGACCATGCTGGTCAATCTGCGCAACATCTTCTCTAGGATGGAGCCGAGCAAGCAGGACATGCACACGCTGCACGGCGTGGTGATGGCGATCGCCGAAGGGCGAAAAGGCCCGGCCAAGGGCGGCGTGCTCGACGGCGAACAGGCGACACGGCTGCGCGCGCTGCTGGCCGAACACGGCCAGGGCGCCTTGCCGCATGAGAGCGGCACCGTGCGCGGGCTGGCGCGGCTGTTGCGCCGCAATCCGACCGACGCCGAGCGGCTGCTGTGGGAGGCGCTGCGCACTGACCGCCGCTTTGCCGGCACCTTCAAGCGCCAGACCCCGGTCGGCCGCCACATCCCGGATTTCGTTTCGTTTCCGCGGCGCGCGGCGATCGAGCTGGTCAATGCCGACGAGACCGACATCATCGTCACCGACCGCGCGGCGCGCACCGCCTGGCTCGAGGAGCGCGGTTACCGCGTGATCGCCATGCGCACCGAGGATGTCACCAGCGATATTACCACCGAACTGGCGCGGCTGGAAACGGCGCTGGCCGGGACGATGCCTGGCGAGGCATAGTCCCTTCTCTTTCGCGCGGCGCGGCCACTCGTTCCCCGGACGCGGTGCAGCGCGCCGC
>NZ_JANXTC010000425.1:0-7209 GCF_025356345.1 Tardiphaga sp. | reverse complement strand
CCTTGACGCCGTGCCCCGGGCTGGGACATGGTAGAACCATGAACGGTCTCCTCGCCATCTGCAGCATTTGCCGCGAGATTATTAGCTAGCGATTCGCTGGCTGAGGCCGTCTTTTCTCAACATGAGATCATCGGACGCCCGGCCGCAACGGACGGATATCCATGTCATTACGCCTCTACGATACGTTGACGAAGGAGAAGCGGCCGTTCACGCCGCTCGATCCCAAAAACGTGCGCATGTATGTCTGCGGGCCGACGGTTTATGACTTCGCCCATATCGGCAATGCGCGCCCGGTGATCGTATTCGATCTGCTGTTCCGGATGCTGCGTTACATTTATGGTCCGGACCAGGTCACCTATGTCCGTAACATCACCGACGTAGATGACAAGATCAACGACCGCGCGGCCCGCGATTTTCCGGGCCTGCCGCTGAACGACGCCATCCGCGCCGTCACCGAGAAGACCGCCGACCAGTTCCAGACCGATGTTGAAGCGCTCGGCTGCCTGCCGCCGACCTTCCAGCCGCGCGCCACCGACTTCGTGCTGCCGCGCGCGGACGGCAAGACCGACATGGTGACGCTGATCCAGCAATTGATCGCGCGCGGCCATGCCTATGAGGCCGCGGGCGAAGTGCTGTTCGATACCGAATCGATGCCGGAATACGGCGCGCTGTCCGGTCGCAAGCTCGATGAGCAGCAGGCGGGCGCCCGCGTCGCCGTCGACGCCCACAAGAAGCACCCGACCGATTTCGTGCTGTGGAAGCAGTCATCCGCCGAAGAGCCGGGCTGGGAAAGCCCGTGGGGCAGGGGCCGTCCGGGCTGGCACATCGAATGCTCGGCGATGGCGGAGGCGTATCTCGGCCAGACCTTTGATATCCATGGCGGCGGGCTCGATCTGATCTTCCCGCACCATGAAAATGAAATCGCGCAGTCACGCTGCGCGCACGGCACGCAGGCGATGGCGAACACCTGGATGCACAACGGGTTTCTGCAGGTCGAGGGTGAGAAGATGTCGAAATCGACCGGCAATTTCGTCACCATCCGCGAATTGCTGAACGACTGGCCCGGCGAGGTGCTGCGTCTCAACATGCTGAAGACGCATTATCGCTCGCCGATCGACTGGACCGTGAAGGGCCTCGAGGAAAGCGCCCGGACGCTCGACGACTGGTATTGGGTCGCCGCCGATTCCAAGGGCGGTCATCCCGCCAACAAGGTGATCGACGCGCTGTCCGACGATCTCAACACGCCGCAGATGATCGCGGCGCTGCATCTGCTACGCAACAGCGCCGCGGCCGGCGACGAGAAGGACCGCGGCAAGTTTGCCGCTTCGTTACGTATGCTTGGCTTCCTGTCGGAGAGCGCCGCCGAGTGGGCCGCGCGCAAGCAGCAGGGCGGCGGCGTCGATGCGGCCAAGATCGACAGCTTGATCGCCGATCGAACCGACGCGCGCGCCAACAAGGACTTCAAGGAATCCGACCGGATCCGCGATCAGCTTGCCGCGATGGGCGTGACGATCAAGGATTCCAAGGAAGGCACCAGCTGGGAGATCGCGCGATGAGCCGGCCCGACACGCCGTTTCCGCGGCACTGGCGCTATTACATCCTGGTCAAATGGCTGCTGATCGCCGGCGCCATCGCGCTGGCGTTGAAACTCGTCGGATACTGGTAAGCGCCATGGGACAGACCATGCCACAAACCACGCTGCGGCCGTTCCTGCCGACCGATACCCCGATGCTGGCGGCGATCTTTACCGCCAGCATCATGCAGCTGACTGGCGATGATTATAGTGAGGAACAGCAGGCGGCGTGGGCCAGTGCCGTTGGCGACGAGGCCGCGTTCGGCAAGCGCCTCGCCGGGCAGCTGACGCTGATCGCCAGCCTGCAGAATTCGCCGGTCGGCTTTGCCTCGCTGAAGGGCATCGATCACATCGATCTGCTCTACGTGCATCCGAGCGCCGTGTTGCGCGGCGCCGCCGCTCTGCTATGCGACGCGCTGGAGAAGCTGGCGGCTGCCCGCGGCGCCGCGAGTCTCACGGCGGATGTCAGCGACAACGCGCAGGAGTTCTTCGAGAAGCGCGGCTACATCGCGACCCAGCGCAACACCGTCACCGTCAACGGTGAATGGCTTGCCAATACCACCATGAAAAAGACGCTCGGCGTGGCCGCGCCCACCGTCGCGCCGTCGTGACCCGCGAGCGGCTGTATCTGTTCGACACCACGCTGCGCGACGGGGCGCAGACCAATGGCGTCGACTTCACGCTGCACGACAAGCGTCTGATCGCCGCGATGCTGGATGATCTTGGCATCGACTATATCGAGGGCGGCTATCCCGGCGCCAATCCAACCGACACCGAGTTCTTCGCGCACAGGCCGAAGCTGGCCAACGCGACCTTCACCGCCTTTGGCATGACGCGGCGGCCTGGCCGTTCGGCGGCGAACGACCCCGGGCTGGTGATGCTGCTGGACGCCAGCGCGGACGCGATCTGCTTCGTGGCCAAGGCTTCAGCCTATCAGGTCCGTGTTGCCCTGGAGACCACCAATGACGAGAACCTCGCCTCGATCCGCGACAGCGTCGGTGCCGCGAAAGCCGCGGGGCGCGAGGTGCTGCTGGATTGCGAGCATTTCTTCGACGGTTACAAGGAGGATCCGGCCTTTGCGCTCGCCTGCGCCCAAGCCGCCTATGAGGCTGGAGCGCGCTGGGTAGTGTTGTGCGATACCAATGGCGGGACCATGCCGCACGAAATTTCAAGCATTGTTGGCGCGGTGACCCGGCATATCCCCGGCAGCCATCTCGGCATTCATGCCCATAATGATACCGAGCAGGCGGTGGCCAATTCGCTGGCGGCGGTACGCGCCGGCGTACGCCAGATCCAGGGCACCCTGAACGGTCTCGGCGAGCGCTGCGGCAATGCCAATCTGTGCTCGCTGATCCCGACGCTGCGGTTGAAGCCGGAATTCGCCGACGCCTTCGACATATCGGTCACGCCGGAAAAAATGGCGACCTTGAAGCGGGTTTCACGCACGCTCGACGACATGCTCAATCGCGCACCTGATCGTCATGCCGCCTATGTTGGCGAGAGCGCCTTCGTCACCAAGACCGGCATCCATGCCTCGGCGGTGTTGAAGGACCCGCGTACTTACGAACACGTGGCCCCCGAGGCGGTCGGCAACCACCGCAAGGTGCTGGTATCCGACCAGGCTGGACGCTCCAACGTGATCGCCGAATTGCAACGTGCCGGCATCGCTTTCGACAAGGCCGATCCGAAGCTGGCGCGGCTGGTCGAGGAAATGAAGGAACGCGAGGCCGCCGGCTATGCCTATGAATCGGCGAACGCGTCGTTCGACCTGCTGGCGCGGCGGACGCTCGGCAAGGTGCCGGAATATTTTCGCGTCGAGCAGTTCGACGTCAACACCGAGCAGCGATATAATTCCAATGGCCAGCGCGTCGTGGTGGCGATGGCGGTGGTCAAGGTCAACGTCGCCGGCGCGACGCTGATTTCGGCCGCCGAAGGCAACGGCCCGGTCAATGCGCTCGACGTCGCGCTGCGAAAAGACCTCGGCAAATACCAGAAATATATCGCCGGCCTGCGGCTGGTCGACTACCGCGTCCGCATTCTTAACGGCGGCACCGAGGCGGTGACGCGGGTGCTGATCGAGAGCGAGGACGAGCAGGGCGAACGCTGGACGACGGTCGGCGTTTCGCCGAATATTATCGACGCCTCGTTCCAGGCGCTGATGGATTCCATCATCTACAAGCTGGTGAAAACGAACGCCCCTGTATAGGTAGGATGTCGCGGCACGGACGAGATCGCTGACCAGAAAAGTCCGAGATTCCAAGCTCGCGGCTGGTTACCACCGTCCGCGCTCCGGTAGGGCAATTACAGCCGGCTGGCAACCTCGGGCGCCAGCTTCAGGGCATCGTCCGATGCCTTGGCGGCAGCGCTGCGGAGCCGGGGCAGGATGTCCTCGACGCGCTCGGCCTTCAATACTTCCAGCGGCAATGTGGGCCGGATGAAGGCCGTGCCGCGCATATGGTCGAGCAGCTCGAGCAGCGGCTCCCAGAAATTCTCGATATTGGCGAGCAGGATCGGCTTGCTGTGGCGGCCGAGCTGCTGCCAGGTCAATTGCTCGACCAACTCCTCCAGCGTGCCGATGCCGCCGGGCAATGCGACGAAGGCGTCCGAGCGCTCGAACATCAGCCGTTTGCGCTCGTGCATGTCGTGGGTGACGATCAGTTCCTGCGCCCCGGTCAGTGCATTTTCGCGCTTGGTCAGGAAGTCCGGGATGATGCCGGTGACCCGGCCGCCATGGTCGAGCACCGATTGCGCCACGGCGCCCATCAGGCCGATCGAACCGCCACCATAGACCAGACCGACCCCATTCTCGGCCAGTGACTTGCCGAGCTCAATGGCCGATTCGACGAAACGGGGATTGGTGCCGGGGCCGGAGCCGCAATAGACACAGACGGTTTTGATAATGCTCATGCAATTTATGTGGCAGTGCGGGATCACAGCGTCAAGATGCCGTTGATCGGAAGGCGGAAATTTCCCGCGGCAAACCGGTCGCTAAAGGCAAAAGAATGCTGCTGCATGGGTGCGGCGATCTGCCGAACATCCTATATGCATCAGATATGAAACCGACCCCGAATCCCATGCGACCGCGCGCGGTCGCCTCGCTCGTTCCAGGCACCCTTGATGGCTGAACCCGACACCTCCCTGAACGCGGCGGCTGCTCCCATCCCTGAAAATACCGTCGAACGCGGCACCTTGCTGGCGACGCTGGTTCATTTGTGGCCCTACATCTGGCCCGGTGATCGCCACGACCTCAAGATGCGCGTGTTGTGGTCGATGCTGCTGCTGCTGGTCGCCAAACTGGCGACGCTGACAGTCCCGTTCACCTTCAAATGGGCGATCGACGCGCTGACCGGCGCCGATACCGCCCCGGTGGCGTCGTCGAACTGGACGTTGTGGCTGATTGCCTCGCCCGTCATCATGACCGTCAGCTACGGCCTGATCCGCGTGCTGATGGCCGTGCTGACGCAATGGCGTGACGGCATCTTCGCCAAGGTGGCAATGCATGCGGTGCGCAAGCTGGCCTACCTGACCTTCGTGCACATGCATGAACTGTCGCTGCGCTTCCATCTCGAACGCAAGACCGGCGGGCTGACGCGGGTGCTGGAGCGCGGCCGGCTCGGCATCGAGGTCATCGTCCGCATGGTGATCCTGCAGCTGGTGCCGACCGTGGTCGAGGTCACGCTGCTGATGGGCGTGCTGCTGTGGCAGTTCGACTGGCGCTATGTGCTGGTCACCGCGGTGACCGTCGTGGTCTACATGTACTACACCTACATCGCGACCGAGTGGCGGATCGAAATTCGTCGCAAGATGAATGAGTCGGATACCGACGCCAACACCAAGGCGATCGACTCGCTGCTGAATTACGAGACCGTCAAATATTTCAGCGCTGAGGAGCGCGAGGCCGAGCGTTACGATCTCTCGATGGCGCGCTACGAAAAAGCCAGTGTGAAGACCTATACGTCGCTGGCACTGCTCAATACCGGACAGGCGATCATCTTCACCTGCGGCCTTACCGCGACGATGCTGATGTGCGCCATCGGGGTGCGCAGCGGCCGCAACACGGTTGGCGATTTCGTGATGATCAATGCCATGATGATCCAGCTGTACCAGCCGCTGAATTTCATGGGCATGGTGTATCGCGAGATCAAGCAGGCGGTCATCGACATCGAGAAGATGTTCGGCGTGCTGCAGCGCAATCCCGAAGTCAAGGATCTGCCCGGCGCACAGCCGCTGCTGGTCACGTCCGGCCATGTGCGGTTCGACGATGTGAGGTTCTCTTACGATGCCGAGCGACCGATCCTGAAGGGTCTCAGCTTCGAGGTGCCGGCGGGCAAGACGGTGGCCATTGTCGGGCCGTCCGGTGCCGGCAAGTCGACGATCTCGCGGCTGCTGTTCCGGCTCTACGACGTCTCCGGCGGCACCATCTCGATCGATGGCCAGAACATCCGCAATGTCACCCAGTCTTCGCTGCGCGCCTCGATCGGCATGGTGCCGCAGGACACTGTCCTGTTCAACGACACCATCCGCTACAACATCCGCTACGGCCGCTGGGACGCCACCGACGCTGAGGTGGAGGAGGCGGCCCGGCTGGCGCAGATCGATGGCTTCATCCGGATTTCGCCGAAGGGCTACGATACCGAGGTCGGCGAGCGCGGGCTGAAGTTGTCGGGCGGCGAGAAGCAGCGCGTGGCGATCGCCCGGACCGTTTTGAAGGCGCCGCCGATCCTGCTGCTCGACGAGGCCACCTCGGCGCTCGACAGCCATACCGAGCAGGAAATCCAGGACGCTCTGGAGAAGGTGTCGCGCAACCGCACCTCGCTGGTGATCGCGCACCGGCTGTCGACCATCGTCGGCGCCGATGAGATCATCGTGCTCGACCAGGGCCGCATTGCCGAGCGCGGCACCCACAGCCAATTGCTGGCCGCCAGCGGCCTCTATGCGAGCATGTGGAACCGGCAGCGCGAGGCCCAGGAGGCGCGCGAGCGACTGGCCTTGATCGCGGATGAGGCGAGTGCGCCGAACCGGGTGCCGCCGGCCTTGTTGACGCCGGACGCGGCGGAGTAATTTTTTCTTCCTCTCGCCCCCAGCGCAGCGAAGCTACGCTTGGGGGAGAGGGGGCCGCGCGCAGCGCGGACGGGAGAGGGGGGATGTCACGGGAGTTCGCCAAATCCTTGCGCGCCAACATGACAGACGCCGAGCGGCGGCTCTGGTATCGACTGCGCGCCGATCGCCTGCAAGGCATCAAGTTCAAGCGGCAGATCCCGATCGGACAGTACGTGGCCGATTTCGCCTGCATGGAGCGGAAGTTGCTGGTCGAAGTCGATGGCGGGCAGCACGCGGAAAGCGATTCCGACGTTGAGCGAACGAAATGGCTAGAAGATCGAGGGTTTCGCATCCTGCGGTTCTGGAATAATGAAGTCCTGAACGAGACGGACGCGGTGCTGGAGATTATTCTGGCTGCCGTGGTCGTCGCCGGCCCCTCTCCCGGCGCGCCTGGCGGCGCGCCACCCTCTCCCCGACGGGGAGAGGGGAAAGAAGAATAGAGCGAAGTTTACATGTCCATCGCCAATTCGATCACTGCGCAGATCCCGCCCATCCACAAGGAAGGCTACCCGTTCATCGGCGCCTTTGCCGTGGCC
>NZ_JANXTC010000417.1:0-27225 GCF_025356345.1 Tardiphaga sp. | reverse complement strand
GCGAGAACACGCTTTCGACCACCACCGATCCGCCGAGCATGGTTCCGGCCTGCAAGCCAATCAGGGTCACCATCGGCAGCAGCGCGTTGCGCAGCACATGCCGCGTCACCACGCGGGTCTCGTCGAGGCCTTTGGCGCGCGCGGTGCGGACATAATCGAGGTTGAGCACCTCCAGCATCGAGGCGCGCATGATGCGCAGATAGATCGCCAGAAAAATCAGCCCGAGCGTCAGCGTCGGCAGCACCAGATGGCGGGCGATATCGATGACGCCCCAGATGCCGGTCTGCACGGTGCCGATATCCTGAAAACCGCCGGCCGGCAGCCACTGCAGATAGATCGAGAACACCACGATCGCCATCAGCCCGAACCAGAACGACGGCGTGGCGTAGAAGATCAGGCCGACGGTGGAGATCAGCGTGTCCGGCCA
Source organism: Tardiphaga sp. (assembly GCF_025356345.1). GTDB lineage: Bacteria > Pseudomonadota > Alphaproteobacteria > Rhizobiales > Xanthobacteraceae > Tardiphaga. The sequence goes on along the minus strand of NZ_JANXTC010000417.1, from coordinate 26,798 downwards.
TTTGTTGACGCCGCGCGCGGCGATCACGCCGAGCACCAGGCCGGCGAAGAACGCGAATGACAGCGATGCGGTCATCAGCAGAATGGTCGGCGGCAGCCGTTCGAGGATCACGGTGGCGACCGGCTTGCCGTAGATCGAGGAGAAGCCGAGATCTAGCCGGATCAGCCGCCACAGATAATTGCCGAGCTGCACGGGGATCGAGAGGTCGAGGCCGTAGAATTTCCGCAGCTCGCGCGCGGTCGCGGCGTCACCGCCGCCCATCTGCGCCATCATCGCGTCGACGGTGTCGCCCGGCGCAAACTGCAGCAGCAGGAACACGCCGATCAGGATCAGGAACAGGGTCGGGATCGAGGCGGCGAGCCGCCGCCCCGCAAGGATCAGAATGCGCATCTGGTGAGTATAGTTTCTATTTTGGACGACGCCATGCTCTCTCCACGTCCTTGCGAAGGCTCTTGCGACGAAGCAATCCAGTTCTTGCCGAGCTTGTGGTTTCTGGATTGCCGCGTCGCGGAGTTTACCATCGGGCCGGCAAAGCCGGACCCGTTGGCTCCTCGCAATGACAAACTGCGAGGCTTTTCGTTGAACGCGCTACTGTGCCGCAGCTCGCATCATGCCGAAAGCCACAGATCATGCCAGCTCGATGATCCCCAGCGCGGCGTATTGGAATGGTTGCGCGCCTTGGCGGTAATCACCGTGACGAAAATCTGTTCGATCGGCATCCACACCGGCAGTTCGGTATTGGCCTGCTTGACGAATTCGGCATACAGCGCCTTGCGCTTCACCGGATCGATCTCGGTGGCGGCATCGTCGATCAGCTTGTCGATCGCCGGATCGGTCCAGTCCCACTGATTGGTCCACGGCGCGCCCTTCGGCTGGCCGGAGCGGTACCACACCGTGGTCGAGACCGCGGGATCGTTGCGATACTGGTGCCAGCCGGTGGCGATGTCGAAGGCATGATCGTCATAGACCTGCTTCAGGAAGCCGCCACCATCATTGCGGACGATTTCGACGGGGATGCCGATCTCGCCCAGCGATTGCTGGATGAAGGTCGCCCAGAGCGAGATGTCCTCGCCCCAGGGCGCTGGCAGCAGCCGCAGCGAGAAGCGGGCGCCGCCGGCGCCGGGTTTGAAGCCGGCCTCGTCGAGCAGCTTGATCGCCTTGGCCTTGTCATAGGGATATTGCGGGGTGTCGGCGCCGGGGAAGAAATCGGTCGATACCGACGGAATCGGGCCGGTGCCCAGCTTGGCGAAGTCGCCGAGGAAATTATCGATGAAGAACGGCACGTTGATCGCATGCGCGATGGCGCGGCGAACGCGGATGTCGGCGAGTTCCTTGCGGCGGAAGTTGAACTCGATGGTGTTGGTGCGGGCGTTGCCCTCATTGCCCTTGGTCGAGACGACGAAGCGCTTGTCCTTGCCGAGCCGCGCGGTGTCGGAAATGGTCAGGCCGGTGAACGGGCTGTAGTGCAGGTCGCCGGCCTCCATCTGGGCGGCGGCGGCGGCGCGGTCGGTGATGACGCGCCAGGTGATGCGGTCGAGATAGGGCGCATTCGGGCGCCAGTATTCGGTGTTGCGGTCGGCGATGATGTATTGGCCGCGCTCATATTTGACGAATTTGAACGGGCCGGTGCCGATCGGCGCGAGGTTGGTCGGGTTCTGCCGGATGTCGCCGGATTCGTAGAGATGCTTGGCGGAGATGTAGCCGAGATCCGGTAGCGCGCGGAGCAGCAGGCCGAGCGGCATCGGCCGCTCATATTTGAACACCGCAGTCAGCGCGTCCGGGGTTTCCACTGATGTCAGGAACAGCTGCAGCGTCGATCCGTAGTTGAGGATCTTCTTCCACATGTTCATGGCGGTGAACTCGACGTCGGCCGAGGTGAACGGCTTGCCGTCGTGCCAGGTGACGCCCTTGCGCAACTTGAAGGTGATGGTCTTGCCATCCGGGGTGGATTCCCAGCTTTCGGCGAGCACGCCGACCGGCTTGCCGTCGGCGTCGAGGTCGACCAGGCTCTCCTGGATCTTGCCGCCGATGATGTAGACGCCGGTCGAGGCCTGGATGCTGGGGTTGAGCTGGCGCTGCTCGGCGCCGTAATGGACGTTGAAAACGCCGCCCTTGCGCGGCGTTTCCTGGGCAAAGGCCCGCATCGGATTGAGCACGTTCGCGGCAATGGCAGCAGAGGTCAGCAGCGCCGTGCGCCGGGTGATTTCGAAGCGTGTCATACCGAAGCGTTCTCCTGTGGTGAAATGACGCCAGCCGGGCGTTGGCTGGGAACCTACGGCACAACGGCGGAGGGAGTCATGCTCTTAATTGCGGCCGTACGAGGCGGTCGTTTTGCGGTAAGCTTGTCTGCCAGGCGTTTGCGACCGTTACCCCCGATCCATGGCTTCGACCTTGGCCGGCTGAGGTCCCGCAAAACCGAATTGATGGATTCAGCAGCAGGGCAGGTCGGCCAGATAGTGCCGCGCGATGCCGTGATCGAGCGCCGCCAGCGCCTGCGCCAGCGTGCCGCTGCTTCGCATTCCGGATCGCATCTGCGCCAGTATCTCGGTGCGGATCGCGGGAAGGTCGATGCCCGGCACGCGACGATCCTTCACCACGGTGCGGCCGCCGACGATCAGCTCGCGGATGTGCCGCGCGGTCGCCCGGGAGAACAGCAGGTTGATCGGATCGGGCGCATCCAGCAGTCCGTCCTCGTCGAGCGCGGCCCAGTCGAGCAGCAGCAGGTCGGCGGCGCGTCCCGGCGCGAGGGCGCCATCCTCCCGGATATTGGTCACCGCGAACCGGCCATGGCCGACCGCGGCGTGCAGCGCCTGATGCCGTGTCGCGTGTTCGAAGCCGGTCCCGGCATGCAGCAGATAGGACAGCCGCAATTCACGCAGCGAATCGTCGTCGTCATCGAGCGCCTTGCTGTCGATTCCGAGCGCCATCGCGCAGCCGGCTCTGGTCATCTGATGCACCGGCGCCAGGCCGGAATGCAGATGCAGATTCGAGCTGGTATTGACCGCGATGGTGACACCGCGCTCGGCCAGCAGTTCGAGTTCGGCTGGCCGCGCCCAGACGCCATGCGCCAGCGTCAGCCGAGGCGATAGCAGGCCGATCTCGTCGAGCATTTTGACAATGCCATCGGGATAGGCTGCGTCGGCCCATTGCCGCTGGTATTTCGTTTCCAGCAGATGCATGTGCACGCGACGGCCCGTGCGATCGGAGGCCTCGGCGGTGGCTTTTAGCAGCGCGTCGCTGCACCATTGCACACCGTTCGGACCGTATTGCACATCGAAGCCGGGTCCAGCGGCCGCGGCAGCCACGTCATCGACCAGCGCCATGTAGTCGCGCGGCGACAGCGGCGCGCGCAGGAAGCGTTGCTCGATTTCGGCGCGCAATGGCGCGGGCAGGGCAGCCAGGATCGGTTCGCTGGCGCCGTAGACCAGCGGGTTACGATCCTTCATTGACACCGCGAAGCCAACGCGGACGCCGACATCGCGGGCGGCGCGCGCCACTTCCGCGGCTTCGGTGGGAAGATCCGTCAGTCCCTGAGCCCGGGTATAATGCACCATCACGGTGCCGGCGCCGCCGAGCGCGCTGTTGGCGAAGGTCATGGCCGCGGCCAGATAGGGATCGACCGAGGGAAACAGCGCCAGATAATGCAGCCAGGATTCCAGCGGCTTGGCGTCGGCGCCGATCGAACTGGTGCGGATCGCGCGGCCATGGTCGTGCGCATTGACCAGCGCTGGCGTCGCCAGCAGCGCGTCGGCGGCAAGCGCGGCCGGCTCGATCGAGGCAATCTTGCCGCCGTCGATCCGGATCGTCTGTGCGCCCGCCATCGGCCCATCGGGTCCGATCGCGTGCGCGCAGTGGATGATGCGGGGCGCGGTGCTCATCAGCGAGCGATCGTCGGCGGAACACGATCGGCCTTCGGCGGCAGGAAGGCGCGGCTGAACACCTCGCCGGCGGTCGGCACCTTCGGCAATTCGAACGAGGCGGCGATGGTCGCGATGTTCGAGGTGACACGCTTGTCGCTGAGGTCGCCGAGGCCGAGTTCTCGGCTTTCAGGCGTGTCGATCAGGGTGCTGTAGACATAGAGCAGGCGGCGCTTCTCGATGTCTTTCTTGATCAGCGGCTCCTCGGCAGCCAGCATCTCGATGGCGGCGTCGGGATTGGCCACGGTCTCCTTGAGCGCGCGGTTGATGGCGCGCAGCAGCCCTTTCACGGCTTCCGGCTTCTCTTTGGCCAGCTTCGGCGACACCATGACCCCGTTGGAATACAGATCGAGGCCAAGATCGGTATAATACATCCAGCGGAAATCCTTGTCCGGATCCAGCTTCAGCGACACCAGATTCATGTAGCTGGTAGCGGTGAACACGGCGACGGAGTCAACCTGGCCTTGCAGCAGCAATTGCTCCTGCAGCGCGGGCGACACCGTGGTGAGATTGATCCTGGCGTAGTCGACATTATTCTGCTTGGCGAGCAGCGGCAGCAGCTTCACCGATGCGCCGCCGGCCGGCGCGCCGAGCTTTGTCCCTTCCAGATCCTTCAAGGTCTTGATCGGACCATCGGCCTTGGTCAGCAGCGCGAACGGCGCCTTGTTGTAGATCATGTAGATCATCACAGGGGCTTCGCCGGGCCGGGTCGCGGCATTCTGGATGATGGCGTTGATGTCGCCGAAGCCGGCATCATAGGCGCCGGACATCACCCGGGTCACCGTCGCGGCCGAGCCCTCGCCCTGGTCGATGGTGACGTCAAGGTTTTCGTCCTTGAAGTAGCCCTTGGCCTTGGCCCAGTAATAGGGCGCATGCAGGCCCTGGATTTTCCAGTCGAGGGTGAATTTTATTTTTACGGGCTCGGCGGCGACAGCACCTGACGCAAAAGGCACGACAAGGCTTCCGGCAACAAGGAGGGACGTCAGTAAACGGCGCATGTCAGTTCTCCAGGAGGGAAGGGCTATAGCCACTTCGGCACGTCGGTCTTTTGAAAGGTCCGCAATTTCTCGATCAATGCCGCGGGTTCCGGATCGACGCAGATCGAGTGCCGGTGCGCGGCGGGCAGGAACTGGGTGGTCACCATGTGATCGATGAAGGCCAGGAACGGCATGTAGAATCCATCGATGTCGAGCAGTCCGACCGGCTTGTCGATCTCGCCGAGCTGGTTCATGGTCCAGACTTCCATCATCTCTTCCATGGTGCCGATGCCGCCGGGCATTGCGATGAAGGCATCGGCCAGTTCGGCCATCCGCTCCTTGCGACCGCGCAACGTGGCGACGATTTCGCTGCGCGTCAGATTGCCATGCGAATGGCCGCGCTGGTGCAGGCGCTCGGTGATCACGCCATGCGCATTGCCGCCGGCACCGAGCAGGGCATCGGCGACGACGCCCATCAGCCCCTTGGTGGTGCCGCCATAGACCAGCGTGATGTTGTCGCGCGCCAGCGCGATGCCGAGCTGCCGCGCACCCTCGGCATAGGCGTCGGAGCCGCCGAAGTTCGAGCCGCAGAACACCGCGACGCTTTTGATCTCGCGCGCAGGAATCATGAACGCTTCTTCTGCTCGAGCAGCGCGAACGGCATCATGACGTGAATACCCTTGCTGCGGTTGACCAGCTGGGTGACGTGCATGTCGCCGGCAAGGCTGCAGAGCATGTAGGCATCGTCGGCGGTCAGCGTGGTGCGCGCCACCACCATGGCGATCATCCGCCGCAGCGCGACGCGGGCAGCCTCGTTGAGATCCTCGTCGAACGCCATCGAGATCAGATGGGTCTTGGTTTCGGCGTAGGGCGCCTCGAGCTGCGCGTTTTTGATGACATCGAATTTGAACGTGCCGGTCAGGCCGGTTTCGACGGCCGTGAGGCAGACTTCGCCGTCGCCCTGCGTGGCATGGCCGTCGCCGCAGGAAAACAGCGCGCCTTCGACGGCCACCGGCAGATATAGCACGGCGCCGGGGCCGAGTTCCTTGTTGTCGATATTGCCGCCGAACGAGGCTGGCATCACCGTGGTGACGCGGCCAATCTCGGGTGCCGGCGCCACGCCCATCACGCCGAAAAATGGATGCGCGGGCAGGTCCATGCCCCACGAGGTGTGGACGATGCCCTTGGCGCAATCGATGCCGTGATGCACCAGGCGTTCGTAGGGGAAGTCATCGGGCAACGTGCCCATGCCGGGCTTGAAAGAATTATATCCCCAGTCGTCGGCGAGCTGCACGTCGACAATCTCGATGCGCAACGCATCGCCGGGCATGGCGCCGCGGATCGCCACCGGACCGGTGAGCAGATGCGGGCCGACCTCCGGTTTCACCGCCGCGTGAATCGCCGTCAGCTCCGGCCGAATGGTCATGCCGGCCTGGGTCGGCAAATTGACAGGGGCGCCACTGACGCTGTTGATCACGATGGTATCGCCGGCATTGATGGTCGCGACCGGCTTCAGCGTGGCGTCGAAATGACCCCAGTGCACGGTGGTCGGAGAAGGAAGAAGGGTCTGTGTCATGGAAATGTCCTAGCCGCCGCCCGCTGCAAAACTGTCGCTGCGCACGGCCCAGCCGGTCACGCGCGCCTCGATCAGTGAGAAGATGATATACAGACCGACGCCGAGCGCGGCCAGAATGAAAAGTCCGGCGAACACCAGCGGCACATCGAAGGAGGAGGACGCGATCATCATCAGATTGCCGATGCCGCGATTCGATGCCACGGTTTCCGAAATCACCGTGCCGACGAAAGCCAGCGTCGCCGCCACCTTCAGCGAGGCGAAGAAATACGGCATCGTGCGCGGCAGGCCGATATTCCAGAGGATCTCGAGCTTGGTGGCGCGCAGCGTCTTCATGACATCCTGCAGTTCCGGCTCGGTCGCGGCAAGGCCGGTGGCGACGTTCACGACGATCGGGAAGATGCACATGATCATCGCGGTGAGAATCGCGGGCACGGTGCCGGCGCCGAACCACAGCACGAAGATCGGCACCACCGCCACTTTCGGGATCGACGAGAACCCGACCAGCATCGGGTAGGCGACGTCATAAGCGAGCTTCGACGATCCGATCAGCGCGCCGAGCAGAATGCCGATCAATATGCCGAAGCCGAAGCCGATCATGGTGGTGTAGAGCGTCTGCACGGCATGCGGCCAGATCCCCGGAAACCGCGTCCACAACGTGACCAGCACCTGGCTCGGCCGCGGCAGCACCATGTCGGAGACGTGGAACGCCAGGCACAGCAATTCCCAGGCGACGAAGAAGCCGAGGATGCAGGCCGTGGACAGGATGCGGCGGCGGCGCAGTTCGCTCATGATACGGCTTCCTGGATGGCCCGGGCGGCGACGATGCGCTCGCGTAGCCGCTGCGTCAGCGACACGAATTCCGGCTCGAACGACACCTCGATGGTGCGCGGGCGCGCGAACGGCACGGCGCTGTCATCGACGATGCGGCCGGGCCGCGCCTGCATCACGCAGATCCGCGACGCCAGATAGGCCGCCTCCTTGAGATCGTGGGTCACCAGCAGCACCGTCGGGCGCTTCTCGATCCACAAATTCTGCATGATTTCCCACAATTCCTCGCGGGTGAACTGGTCGAGCGCGCCAAAGGGCTCGTCGAGCAGGAGCAGCGTCGGTTCATGAATCAGCGCGCGGCACAGCGACGCGCGCTGCTGCATGCCGCCGGACAATTGCCAGGGAAACTTGTCGCCAAATCCCTTGAGCCCGACCTGGGTGAGCGAGGTTTCGACGCGGTCGCGATATTCGGTCCTGCGCTTCGTCGAAAACTCTTTCTTGAACGGCGGCACGATCTTCAGCGGCAGCATGACGTTGTCGCGGATGTTGAGCCACGGCAGCAAGGTCGGGTTCTGAAACGCCATGCCGATCCGCGCCGCATTGGCGCCGATCTCGCGTCCGGCGACGAACACATGGCCCTGCGAGGCGTTCAGCGTGCCCGCCACCAGTTTCAGGATGGTCGATTTGCCGCAGCCCGACGGGCCGACCAGAGCGACGAATTCGCCATGGTCGATGCGCAGCGAGGTCTCTTCCAGCGCCGTGACCGCGTGTTTGGAATCGCCAAAGGTCACCCGCACCTTCTCCAACTCGATCACATTGTCCGCGCGCGGCGTCGATCGGGGGAGCGGAGCGTTCATCGGTCAGGCCTTTTGCGCAATGGTGATGGCAGCCATCGTCGTGTCGATGTTGCGCGGCTCCGGCACCGGCATCTGCTGGATGGCATGCACCGAGCGGCCGGTGCCGCGGGCTTTCTCCTGCAAGATCCGGTCCTTCATCACGAAACGGCCGCGCACGAGGGTATGGATCGGCAGCGCGGTGGCCTCACGGCCGTGCCAGGGCGAGATTTTTGAGGTCGACTGGATCGCCGCATCATCGATCGTCCACTTGCGGTCGAGGTCGACGATCGCGATATCGGCATCGGAGCCGGGCGTCAGCGTGCCCTTGCGCGGATACAGGCCCCAGATCTTCGCCGGGCTCTCGGCGCTCCAGCGCACATAGTCGTTGAGGCTGGCGCGGCCCTTGTTGATCTCGGTCAGCATCAGCGGCATCTGCGTCTCGACGCCGGGAAAGCCGCAATCGACGGTCCAGATGTCCGGTCGGGTCTTCTCGTCCGGCGCATGCGGCGCGTGATCGGTGGCGATGATGTCGACAATGCCATCCATCAGCGCGTCCCACAGCGGCTGCTGGTTGGGTTTTTCGCGGACCGGCGGATTGACACGAACTACGCCGCCGAATTTTTCGTAATCGGTCTCGTCGAGCAGCAGATAATGCGGACAGGTCTCGCCGGTAATGTCGACGCCGCGCGCCTTGGCGTCGGCCAGCGGCCGCAATTCGGCGGCCGAGGAGATGTGCAGCACATGGATGCGGGCGCCGGTCCATTCGGCAAGCGTTGCCGCCCGCTCCACGGCTTCCACCGCGACCACGGCGGGACGCGCGGCGAGATGCGCGATCGGTGAGGTGCGGCCCGCGGCGCGCAGCCGTGCCTCGCGACGCTCCATGATGCTGTTGGTCTCGGCATGCAGCGAGATTCGCTTGCCGGTTGGGGCCACGACTTCGAAAGCCTCGAGCATGCCGCCGGTGGACGGCGACGGGATGCGGCCAAAGGTGTTGCCCATATAGAGCTTGAAACCGATGATGCCGCCCTCGACCAGCGCGTCGACATGGTCGATGCTGTCGTCGCCGAGTACCGCGTAGAGCCCGTAATCGACATAAGCTTTTGCTGAGGCGATCCTGTGCTTGTCGGCGAGCGATTCCGCATTGTTGATGGTCGGCAGCGTGTTCGGCATGTCGAATACGGTCGTCACGCCGCCGAACGCTGCCGCCGCGGTGCCGCTAGCAAAGTCTTCCTTCTGCGGATAGCCGGGATCGCGGAAATGCACATGGACGTCGATCGCGCCGGGCAGGATATGCAGCCCGGTCGCATCGAGCGTCTCTGTCGCGGCAGGCATCGCGTCGGCCGCGCCGATCGCCAGGATGACGCCATCCTTGATGGCGATGCTGGCGGAGTAGGAGGCGTCCGGCGAGACGATGGTGCCGCCATGGATGACGAGATCGGCTGTCATTCTGATATCTCCGCTCACAGCATGGCCCAGCCGCCATCGACCGGCAGGTCGACGCCGGTGATCTGGCGCGACACGTCGGAGGCCAGAAACAGGCAGGCATTGGCAACATCGGCATCGACCGTGACGCGCTTGAGCGCGTAGTCGGCGGCGTGGCGCTCGGCGGCTTCCTCCTCGGAGATGCCGAGCTTCAGCGCCATGTCGCGGCACACCTTGTCGCGGAAGCGCGGGCCGTCGACCATGCCTGGCGCGACGCAATTGACGTTGATGTTGTGCTGGCCGACTTCCAGCGCGAAGCTCTTGGTGATGCCGCGCAGGCCCCATTTGGAGGCCGAATAGGCGACGCGCCCGGCGCGGCCGCGCATGCCGAAGGTGCCGCCGACATTGACCACCTTGCCGTAGCGCTGCGCGATCATGGTCGGCAGCGCCGCGCGCATGGTGTGGAAGCAGCCGTTCATGTTGAGGGTGACGATCTCGTCGAACTCCTCCGGCGTGGTCTGCACGCCGGTCTTGCCGATCGGCCCGGAGCCGCCGGCAACATTGACGAGAATATCGATGCGGCCGCCGAAGGCGGATCGGGTGGCCTCGGCGGCAGCTTCGCACTGGCTTGACTGGGTGAGGTCGCAGGGGATCACGATCGCCTGACCGCCCGCGGCCTTCACTTCGTCGGCAACCGGCTGGATGGCCGCGGTATCGCGGCCGAGCAACGCCAGCCTGCAGCCCTCGGCGGCAAAGGCATGGGTGATCGACGCACCCATGCCCTTGGCGGGACCGGTGATCATCACGACGCGATTTTCGAGAGAGAGTTTCATGGGGAGTCTTTCGTTAATTCGCCGACCAACAAAGCCAGCCCCGCGGTTCGACCTCTCCACGTCATTGCGAGGAGCGAAGCGACGCGGCAATCCAGAGCCACGAGCGAAGGACTGGATTGCTTGGTCGCAAGGGCTCCTCGCAATGACGAGGAGGGGCCGGTGGACGTGAAGCAGAATGCCTCGCCTTACATCGCCGCCTTGACGACGGTCGGGCGGTCGGCGAGCGGCGGCATGAAGCTGCGATCGAAGATCTCCTTCACGGCCGGCGTCCGCGGCAGATCCTTGGCGCTGACCATGATGTCGATCGACTTGGCCAGGCGGGCTTCGTCGATATCGCCGAGGCCGATCTTCGCCACTTCGGGATGTCCCATGTCGTCGATCAGCGTGGCCTCGAAGCGGGCCAGTTCGAGATCCAGCTTGATCAGGGGCTCGCGCTTGGCGACCGACGCGACCGCGGCCTTGGGATCTGCCATCGCATCCTTCACGCCACGGTTCAGCGCCTTCAGAAAGCCCTTCACCGCCTCGGGCTTTTCCTTGACCAGCTTGCGCGACACGATGATGGCGTTGGAATATAGGTCCATGCCGTAATCGCCGAAGCGGATCAGGCGCAACTGCTTGTCGGCGTCGATGCCAATGCCCCGGGCGGCGAAGCGGATGGTCGTGACATAGCCGAACACGCCGTCGACCTGGCCCTGCATCAGCATCTGCTCGCGCAGGTTCGGCTGCATGTTGGTGATCTCGACCTTGCCGCAGTCGGTCTTGGTGATGGAGCACAGCGCCGGAAACAGCTTCAGCGCGCCGTCATTGGCGGCGCCGCCGAGCTTCTTGCCCGGCAGATCGGCGGGAGTCTTGATCGGGCTGTCCACCTTGACGGCGATGGCGAAGGGCGGGCGGTTATACAGCGAGAACACTGCGACCGGAGCATCCTCGGGCTTCTTCGCGGTATATTCGATCAGCGCGTTGATGTCGCCAAAACCCATGTCATAGGCGCCGTTGGCGACCACCGGCACCGCGGCGCCGGATCCGTTGCCCTGGTCGAAGGAGACGTCGAGCCCCTCCTGCTTGAAGTAGCCGCGATCCTCGGCGAGGAAGAACATGCCCTGCTCGCCCTCATACTTCCAGTTCAGGATGACCTTGATCTTGGTATCGGCCGCGTGCGCCGCGGCGACCGGCCCGGCGGTGACCAGAAGCCCGAGCGCGAGGCTGCGCAGACTGCGAATGGCGTGACGTGCAATCATCGATGTCATCCTGTTGGAGCTGGATACGGTTTTCGATCTGCCCCCGCCGGACAGACCGCGCTGGCCAAACGCTAGCCCTATCGAGTGACCTTATCTGCTGCTATGTTCTGCCCGGAGCGATGCCAAAAAGGCTGCACTCGGACGGACAGGAAGCGATGCGGCATCTGAAACTGCTGAGCCATGTGGTCGAGGTTGCGCGGTCGGGCTCGATCCGCAAGGCGGCCGAGCGGCTCAACCTGACGCCGTCAGCCATGAACCGCCGGATCCAGGACCTGGAGGCCGAAATCGGCACGCCGTTGTTCGAGCGCCGGCCGCGCGGGGTCAAGCTGACCACCGCGGGCGAGATGTTCGTGCGCTATGCCCGCAGCCAGATCGCCGACGCGGAACGCATGAAGTCGCAGGTCGAGGACCTGCGCGGTCTGCGGCGCGGCCCGATCCAGATCGCCTGCAGCCAGGCGCTGGCATTCGATTTCCTGGCGTCGCGGATCGCCACCTTCCAGAAGGCGCACTCCAAGGTGGTGTTCGACCTCAAGGTGATGGATCACGAGCGGGCGCTGGCCGCGCTCGCCGCCTATGAGGTCGATCTGGCGCTGGTCTATCGCCCGGCGATCTGGCCCACCTTGCGGGTGATTGCCAGCATCCCGCAGCGGCTGGTGGTGATCACGCGGGCCGACCACCCGCTGGCTGCGAAGAAGACGGTTCGGTTGTCGGAATGCGCGGACTATCCGGCCGCTTTGCCGGACCGCACCTTGAGCGGTCGCCAGGTGCTCGACGAGGTCGCTACCCGACGTGAACTGCGCCTCAATATGCTGGCGGAGTCCAATTCGTTCGAAATGCTGCGCGGGCTGGTGTCCCGCGGCAACATGATCTCGTTCCAGATCGAGATCGGCGCGCCTTCCGGCGACCTCGGCATGGGCCTGGTCGGTCGCCCGATCGATACCAGGGATATCCCCACCGCCGATCTGGTGCTGTGCCAGTTGCGCGGACGCAGCCTGTCGGTCGCCGCGGCCACCTTTGCCGAGATCCTGGCGAAGGGCATGCGAAGCCTCGAACCCGCCGCCTGACCCGTCCCGTCCTTATGGGATTCCTATAAGTTCGGCTTCAGCCTCATCTCGAAAACCTACGTCCTGAGTGGCACCTAATCGTTCATCACGGGCGAGCAGCGGCCTTGCATTGTGCCGCCGCCCACAGCGCTCAGGAGTTCTCATGCTGGACATTCTTATGCTGGCCCTCGGTCTGGGCTTCTTCGCTCTCGCGGCGGGCTACGCCTATGCCTGCGAACGGCTGTGAGGGTCGCACCATGATGTTTGATTACACCCTCGCCGGCATCGTGTCCGCCGGACTGCTGATCTACCTGACCTATGCGCTGCTGCGCCCCGAACGATTCTGAAAGGTCCGTTCCGATGACTACGATTGGCTGGATACAGATTCTTCTCCACTGCGCGATCGTCGCCGCGCTCGTAAAGCCGCTGGGCTGGTACATGACGCGGGTGTTCGCAGGCGAGCGTACCCTGCTGTCGCCGCTGTTGCGCCCGGTGGAAAGCGGGCTGTACTGGATCGCCGGCGTCAACGAGAAGCGCGAGCAGCATTGGCTGACCTATACGGTGGCGATGTTGTTGTTCCATATCGCCGGCTTCCTGACGCTCTATGGCATATTGCGGCTGCAGGCGGTCCTGCCGTTCAATCCAGCCGGCCAGTCCGCGGTGGCCGAAGACCTGTCCTTCAACACCGCCATCAGCTTTCTCACCAATACCAACTGGCAGAACTACGGCGGTGAGAGCACCATGTCGTATCTGACCCAGATGCTCGGCCTGACCACGCACAACTTCCTGTCGGCCGCGGCGGGCATCGCGCTCGCTGTTGCCTTGATCCGCGGCTTTGCGCGCTCCTCGATGCGTACCATCGGCAATTTCTGGGTCGATACGACCCGCTGCGTCCTCTACGTGTTGCTGCCGCTGTGCGTCGTCTACACACTGTTCCTGGTATGGCAGGGCACCCCGCAAACGCTGGGCGCTTACGTCGATGCGACGACGCTCGAAGGGGCAAAACAGACCATCGCGGTCGGTCCGGTGGCGTCGCAGGTGGCGATCAAGATGCTCGGCACCAATGGTGGCGGTTTCTTCAACGCCAATGCCGCGCATCCGTTCGAGAACCCGACGGCGCTGTCGAACTTTATCCAGATGATCTCGATCTTTGCGCTCGGCGCCGGCCTCACCAACGTGTTCGGTCGCATGGTCGGCAACCAGAAACAGGGCTGGGCGATTCTCGCGGTGATGGGCGTGCTGTTCATCGCCGGCGTCGCCATCACTTATGGCGCGGAAGCCTCGGGCACCACGGGCCTCGCGGATCTCGGCCTCACCGGCGGCAACATGGAAGGCAAGGAACTGCGCTTCGGCATCGTCGCCTCCAGCCTGTTCGCGGTGATCACCACCGCGGCATCGTGCGGCGCGGTCAATGCCATGCATGATTCCTTCACCGCGATCGGCGGCATGATCCCGCTGATCAACATGCAGCTCGGCGAGATCATCATCGGCGGCGTCGGCGCCGGTCTCTACGGCATGCTGCTGTTCATCGTGCTGGCGATCTTCGTCGCCGGGCTGATGGTCGGCCGCACGCCGGAATATGTCGGCAAGAAGATCGAGCAGCGCGAGGTGAAGATGGCCATGCTCGCGATCCTGGTGCTGCCGCTGATGTATCTCGGCTGGACCGCGGTGGCGGTGGTGCTGCCCTCGGCGGTGGCGTCGATGGCCAATGCCGGGCCGCACGGCTTCACCGAGGTGCTGTATGCGTTCACCTCGGCGACCGGCAATAACGGCTCGGCGTTTGGCGGGCTCACCGGCAATACCTTCTTCTACAATCTCACCCTTGCCAGTTCGATGTTCGTCGGCCGCTTCTTCATGATCGTGCCGGCGATGGCGTTGGCGGGATCGCTGGCGGCGAAGAAATCGATCCCGGCGTCGGCCGGCACGCTGCCGACCACCGGCGGACTGTTCGTCGGCCTGGTGATCGGCGTGATCCTCATCATCGGCGGACTGACCTTCTTCCCGGCGCTGGCGCTCGGGCCGATCGTCGAGCATCTCGCAATGACCGCCCACACCCTGTTTTGATCGGAGTATGATCCATGGAAGCCTTCAAACTGCAGAAGCGGGTGCCGGTCTCGGCCATGCTCGACGCTAAAATCGTGATGCCGGCGATCGGCTCGGCCTTCGCGAAACTCGATCCGCGACTGATGATCAAGAATCCCGTGATGTTCGTGGTCGAGGTTGTCGCCGCGCTGACCACGGTGATCTTCGTCAAGAACCTTATTGTCGGCGGAACGGATCTGGGCTTCGCGTTCCAGATCATCCTGTGGCTGTGGTTCACGGTGCTGTTCGCCAATTTCGCCGAGGCCGTCGCCGAAGGTCGCGGCAAGGCGCAGGCCGAATCGCTGAAGAAGACCCGCACCGAAAGCCAGGCCAAGCTGCTCACCGGCGGCGCCGGCGACCGCAGCTACCGCATGGTCTCGGGCACCAGCCTGAAGGTCGGCGATGTCGTGCTGGTGGAAGCCGGCGACAACATCCCGTCCGATGGCGAAGTGATCGAAGGCGTGGCCTCGGTCAACGAGGCGGCCATCACCGGCGAATCCGCGCCGGTGATCCGCGAATCCGGCGGCGACCGTTCGGCGGTCACTGGCGGCACGCAGGTCTTGTCCGACTGGATCCGCGTCCGCATCACCGCGGCGCAGGGCTCGACCTTCATCGACCGCATGATCAGGCTGGTGGAAGGTGCGGAGCGGCAGAAGACCCCGAACGAGATCGCGCTGAACATTCTTCTCGTCGGCCTGACCATCATCTTCGTGTTCGCCACGGTGACGATCCCGAGCTATGCCGCCTATGCCGGCGGTTCGATCTCCGTGGTGGTGCTGGTCGCTTTGTTCGTGACGCTGATCCCGACCACCATCGGCGCTCTCCTGTCGGCGATCGGCATCGCCGGCATGGACCGGCTGGTGCGCTTCAACGTGCTGGCGATGTCCGGTCGCGCGGTGGAAGCCGCTGGCGACGTCGATACGCTGCTGCTCGACAAGACCGGCACCATTACGCTCGGCAACCGCCAGGCGACGGCGTTTCGTCCGGTGCGCGGCGTCACCGAGCAGGAACTGGCCGACGCGGCGCAACTGGCCTCACTGGCCGACGAGACGCCGGAAGGCCGCTCGATCGTCGTGCTGGCCAAGGAGAAATACAATATCCGCGGCCGTGATCTGGCCGAGCTCGACGCCACTTTCGTGCCGTTCACCGCGCAGACGCGGATGAGCGGCGTCGATGCGTCAGGCTCATCGGTGCGCAAGGGCGCGGTGGATTCGATTCTGACCTACGTCCACGGTGGTGCCACCTATGCGCTCGCCGGCAACACCGCCCGCGCGATCCAGCCGGCCGCGATGTCCGACACCGCCCGGGAAATCCAGGCGATTTCCGACGAGATCGCCAAATCGGGCGGCACCCCGCTGGCGGTGGCCCGCGACGGCAGACTGCTCGGCGTCATCCACCTCAAGGATATCGTCAAGGGCGGCATTCGCGAGCGGTTTGCCGAGCTGCGCACCATGGGCATCCGTACCGTGATGATCACCGGCGACAATCCGATGACCGCGGCCGCCATCGCCGCCGAAGCCGGCGTCGATGATTTCCTGGCGCAGGCGACGCCGGAGGACAAGCTGCGGCTCATTCGCGATGAGCAGGCCAAGGGCAAGCTGGTGGCGATGTGTGGCGACGGCACCAACGACGCCCCCGCGCTGGCGCAGGCCGATGTCGGCGTCGCCATGAACACCGGAACGCAAGCGGCGCGCGAGGCCGGCAACATGGTCGACCTCGATAGCAACCCGACGAAGCTGATCGAGATCGTCGAGATCGGCAAGCAGCTTTTGATGACACGCGGTGCGCTCACCACCTTCTCGATCGCCAACGACGTGGCGAAATATTTTGCCATTATCCCGGCGATCTTTCTCGCCTTCTATCCGCAACTGGAAACGCTCAACATCATGCGGCTGCACAGCCCGCAGAGCGCGATCCTGTCGGCGATCATCTTCAACGCGGTGATCATCATCGCGCTGATCCCGCTGGCGCTGCGCGGCGTCGCCTATCGCCCGATCGGCGCCGGCGCACTGCTCGGCCGCAACCTGCTGATCTATGGCGTCGGCGGCATCATCGTCCCGTTCATCGGCATCAAGGCGATCGACCTCGCGGTCACCGCCTTGCACCTGGTCTGAACTCTCCACGTCATTGCGAGGAGCGAAGCGACGCGGCAATCCAGCAGGCCCAACGAAGAACTGGATTGCTTCGTCGCAAGTGCTCCTCGCAATGACGAGAAATTATCGCCGTCGTGCCCTATCAAGGAGACCCATCATGTTGAAAGAAATCCGTCCCGCCATCGTCCTGCTGCTTGGCCTCACCGTCATCACCGGGCTTTTCTATCCGCTCGCCATGACCGGGATCGCCGGGCTGATGTTCCCTACCCAGGCGCAAGGCAGCCTGATCGAGCGCGACGGCCGGGTGATCGGCTCCTCGCTGATCGGCCAGGAGTTCACCGCCGATGAATACTTCCATGGCCGCCCGTCGGCGACCACCGGGCCTGACCCCAAGGATGCCACCAAGACCGTGCCGCAGGCCTATAATGCGGTGAATTCGATGGGCTCCAATCTCGGCCCGACCAGCAAGGCGCTGATCGATCGGGTCAGCGAGGACAATGCGAAGCTGAAGGCGCAAAACCCCTCGGCGCCGGTGCCGATCGACCTCGTCACCACCTCCGGCAGCGGTCTCGACCCCGACATCTCGCCGGAAGGCGCGCTGTTCCAGGTGTCGCGCATCGCCCGCGCGCGCAAGCTGCCCGAGGATCGTGTTCGCCAGTTGGTGACCGCGAAGACCGAAACCCGGTTCGCCGGGTTGCTGGGCGAGCCCCGCGTCAACGTTCTGGCGCTCAATCTGGCGCTGGACGCGGCGGCTTCCAAATAGCCCTGTCACGTAGCCCGGATAAGCGAAGCGAAATCCGGGAGGGCCTGAATAAGCGGCTCGGCCCCGGATTTCGCAAGGGCTCATCCGGGCTACGCTGGCTGGCGCTGGACGCAGCAGCCATGAAGTAGGCGCCTAGGCCGGAGCTATAGCGGAGACTATATAGCCGTATGGCAAATCAGCGCCGCGATCCCGAACAACGCCCCTCGCCGGAAGCGCTTCTCGAAGCCGCCCGGCGCGAGGACGACCATGCCGGCCGGCTGAAGATCTTTGTCGGCGCCGCGCCCGGCGTCGGCAAGACGTTCGAGATGCTCCAAAACGCCCATGCGAAGCGAAGGGCCGGTATCGATGTCGTGGTCGGGGTGGTGGAAACCCATGGCCGCGCCGAGACCGAGGCGCTGCTCGCGGGGCTGGAGGTGATCCCGCGCCACAGGGTCGACCATAAGGGCCAGAGCCTCGAGGAAATGGACCTCGACGCCATCATCGCGCGCCGGCCGAAGATCGCGCTGGTTGACGAACTGGCCCACACCAATGCGCCGGGCAGCCGCCATCCCAAGCGCTATCTGGATGTCGCCGAACTGTTGTCGCACGGCATCGACGTCTACACCGCCGTCAATATCCAGCACATCGAGAGCCTCAATGACGTGGTGGCGCAGATCACCCATGTCAGGGTGCGCGAGACCGTGCCGGATTCGGTGTTCGACGGCGCCGATGCCATCGAGCTGATCGATCTCACCCCGGATGACCTGATCCAGCGTTTGCGCGAGGGCAAGGTCTATGTGCCGAAACAGGCCGAACGCGCGCTGGAGCATTATTTTTCGCCGGGCAACCTGACGGCGCTGCGCGAGCTGGCATTGCGCCGCACCGCCGAGCGCGTCGACGAGCAATTGCTCAGCCACATGCAGGCCAATGCCATCGCCGGCCCGTGGGCCGCCGGCGAGCGCATTCTGGTCTGCATCAGCGAAGACCCGCGCTCGGCCGGGCTGGTGCGCTACACCAAGCGGCTGGCTGACCGGCTGCACGCGCCGTGGACGGCGGTCAGCATCGAGACCCGGCGCAGCCTGCAGCTCACCGAGGCGCAGCGCGATCGGCTGGCGGATACGCTGCGGCTGGCGGAAGCGCTGGGCGGCGAGGCGACCACCATTCCCGGCGAGGGCCGCCGCATTGCCGATGATTTGCTCGGCTTCGCCCATGGCCACAACGTCACCCAGATCGTGATCGGCAAGGCCGCGCGGTCGTGGGTGTTCGAATTGCTGCGCGGATCCGTGGTGCACGATCTCGTCCGGCGCTCCGGCAATATCAGCGTGCATGTCATCGCCGGCGATGGCCTACTTCCGGAGTCGAAGAAGCCGTTGCAGGCGGTTGACTGCGTCGAGCCGATCGACGCCCGGGCTTATCTCGCGTCGCTGGGGATCGTCGCGCTGGCGCTTGGCGTCGCCGAGCTGATCCAGCCGATGTTCGGGATCGAGAATGTCGACCTGGTATTTCTCACCGCGGTGGTCAGTGTCGCGGTGCGGTTCGGGCTGTGGCCGTCATTGCTGGCCAGCGTGGCGGCGTCGCTGAGCTATAATTTTTTCTTCCTGCCGCCGGTCTATACTTTCACCATCACCGACCCGACCAATATCGCGGCGTTCTTCTTCTTCATGCTGATCGCCATCGTGGTCTCCAATGTCGCCGCGCGGGTGCGCACCCAGGCGATGTCGGCGTTCGGCCGCGCCCGCACCACCGAGTCGCTGTACACCTTCAGCCGCAAGCTCGCCGGCACCGCCACGCTCGACGACGTGCTGTGGGCGACGGCCTATCAGATCGCGCTGATGCTCAGGGTGCGCGTCGTGGTGCTGCTGCCGGAACAGGGCGTCATCACCGTCAAGGCCGGCTATCCGCCCGAGGATGAACTCGACAGCGCCGATCTTGCCGCCGCCAACTGGGCGTGGGGCAATGATCGCCCGGCCGGTCGTGGCGCGGATACGCTGCCCGGCGCCAAGCGGTTGTTCCTGCCGATGCGCACCGGCCGCGGCGCCATCGGCGTGATCGGCATCGACGATGACCGCACCGGTCCACTGCTGACGCCGGACCAGCGCCGGCTGCTCGACGCGCTGGTCGACCAGAGCGCGCTGGCGATCGAGCGCGTGCAACTGGTCGAGGATATGGACCGCGCCCAGCGCAATATCGAATCCGACCGGCTGCGCGCGGCGCTGCTGACCTCGATCTCGCATGATTTGAAGACGCCTTTGGCCTCGGTGCTCGGCGCTGCCAGCACGCTGCGCGATCTGTCGCCCAGGCTCAGCGAGGCCGAGAAAGCGGATCTGCTGGGCACCGTCATCGACGAATCCGAACGGCTCAACCGCTTCATCGCCAATTTGCTCGACATGACCAGACTGGAATCCGGCGCCGTGGTGCCGAATGCGTCGCTGCAGGATCTCGGCGAGATCATCGGCAGTACGCTGCGCCGTGCCGGCAAGATCCTCGCGCGGCATCCGGTCAGGCTGGAACTGGCGCCGGATCTGCCGATGCTGCAACTCGATGCCGTGCTGTTCGAACAGGTGCTGTTCAACCTGCTCGACAATGCCGCCAAATACGCGCCGGTCGATACCGCGATTTCCGTCGTGGCGCGACGGGATCGCGATTCGGTCTGCCTTGAGATCATCGACGAGGGTGCCGGCATTCCGCCGAATGATCTGGAAAACATTTTTGACAAGTTCTTTCGCGCGCAGAAGGGCGATCACGTGCGCCCGGGCACCGGCCTCGGCCTCGCGATTTCGCGCGGCTTTGTCGAGGCCATGCACGGCTCCATCTCCGCGGCCAACCGCGGCGACGGTTCCGGCGCGGTGCTGACGATCAGACTCCCTGTTCCGCCCGCGACCGAAGCCCTGGACACCGCCGCATGAACGCCGCTGCCATCAAGGTTCTCGTCATTGATGACGAGCCGCCGATCCGCAAACTGCTGCGCATGGGGCTGAGCACGCAGGGCTACGACATTCTCGAAGCCAGTAATGGCAAGATCGCGCTGGAATTGCTGGCGCGGGATCCGGCGCTGATCATTCTCGATCTCGGCCTGCCGGACATCCAGGGCCATGACCTGCTGCGGATGATCCGGGCGCGCAATGACAGCGTGCCGATCGTGGTGTTGTCTAGCCGCGGTGACGAGGCCGGCAAGGTCCAGGCGCTCGATCTCGGCGCCGATGATTATCTGACCAAGCCGTTCGGCATGGACGAATTGCTGGCCCGGATGCGCGCGGCGCTGCGGCACCAGCTGCAGGTCCATGGCGAACGCCCGGTGTTCAAGTCCGGGGAACTGACCGTCGATCTTGTCCGGCGCCTCGTCAAGGTCGGGGACAAGGACGTAAAATTATCGCCGAAGGAATATGAGTTGCTGCGGGTACTGGTGCAGCACGCCGGCAAGGTGCTGACCCATCGCTTTCTGCTGAAGGAATTGTGGGACGAACTGACCGACGCGCAATATCTGCGGGTCTATGTCCGCCAGCTCCGGCAGAAGATCGAGCCCGACCCCGAGCGGCCGCAATTTGTGTTGACGGAGACCGGAATCGGATATCGCTTGAGGCCGCCGGACTGAGCCGGCCTATCTGGATTCTGTTGCCGTGGATCAAAGCACCCATCTCGCCGCGCTCGA
Organism: Tardiphaga sp.; assembly: GCF_025356345.1. GTDB lineage: Bacteria > Pseudomonadota > Alphaproteobacteria > Rhizobiales > Xanthobacteraceae > Tardiphaga. The sequence continues at coordinate 5,622 of NZ_JANXTC010000417.1, read as the reverse complement.
CAAGCTCAAGGCGCGCATCCAGGCGCTGCGCGCCAAGACCATCGCCAATGGCTGCACCGAGGACGTGGCGCTGTCGGCCGCCGCCAAGGTCGCCGAATTGCTCGATCGCTACGACCTGTCGCTGACCGATGTCGAGATGCGCGAGGCGCCGTGCGAACGGCGTACCTTCGAGACCCATCGCAAGAAGCGGATTCCGCTCGACGACTGCATCGGCGCGATCGCGCATTTCTGCGATTGCCGGGTGTGGCGGGAAAAGAACCCGATGGGCGAGAGCCGCTACGTGTTCTTCGGCCTGCGCTCCGATATCGAGGTCGCGCATTATCTGACCGAGTTGGTCGACACCGCGGTCCGCTCCGAGACCGGCCGGTTCAAGACCACCGCCGAATATCAGAAATTCAGACACAATGAGCGGCATCTGGCGAACGCATCATTCGCGCTCGGCATGGTCGCCTCGATCGCCGACAAGTTGTCGGTGTTGAAAGCCGAACGCGATCAGGTGATCCAGAATTCCGGCCGCGCGCTGGTCACCGTCAAGGCCGCCGTCGTCGATACCGAGTTCGAGAAGCTCGACCTCAAGCTGCGGACCTCCCGCGGCGGCGGTAGCCGGATGGTGTCGATGTCGGCCTATGAGGCCGGCGGCGCGGCCGGCGCCTCCTTGCCGATCCATCCGGGCGTCAAGAAAGCCAATTGATCGCGGTGATCAGCGGACGGTGACGGCATCTGAATTGGTGAAGGTGACCGGCGCGCCGGCCTTGATGACACGGGCGGTCTGGCTGCCGCCGTCGCTGCCGGTTCGGGCGGCAAAGCCAAGGCCGGCGATCACGGTGCCGGCAACCAAAGCGACAATTACGATCTTCAGGTGGGTGCTGCGGTCTGCGCTGTGAATGGAATGGTTCATGATGCCGGCCTCCTGCCGTTCTCCGCGGCGTTCCATTGGCAGCATGACTAGAATGCGTGGGTTTCCGGCCGATGGTGTCGGTCCTGAAAAGTGTTTCGTGACCCTGGAGATTTGTTTCTTGCCGAGGCGAAAGGGCACGATCGCGAAGCCGCACGGATGTACAGGTCCGCTGTGTGGTATAAAGGTACGGACAGATCGGGGAGGCTTAAATGTCCGTCATTATTCGAAAATTTGTCGTGCTGTCGGCGTTTGTGGCCATGATTGGTTCTTGCGGCAGCTTTGTGCTGGCGGACGAAATGGCGCCCCGCACCATTCTGGCGCCGTCCGGCAAGCTGCGCGTCGGGCTGTATCCGGGAACGCCGACCTCGATCCTTCCCAATGCGGAATCCGGCCCGCGTGGCGTCGGCTACGATCTCGGTCGAGCCATGGCGGAGCGTCTGGGCGTCGCCTATGAGCCGGTGGTGTTCAGCAAGAATACCGAGGTTCTGGAGGCCGTGAAGACCGGTAAGGTCGATGCGGCATTTACCAATGCGTCAGCCTCCCGGGCCAAGGAAATGGACTTTGGTCCGGCCTATCTGGAAAGCGATCTGGGCTATCTGGTGCCGTCCGGTTCCCCGGCCAAGGCGCTGGCCGACATTGACGTCCCCGGGCGCCGGGTCGGCGTCACCGAAGGAAGTTCATCCGACGCGGCGCTGTCGCACGACCTCAAGCAGGCGGAAGTGGTCCGCATCGCCGCGATCGGGCTGGTGCCGGAGCTGATGGCCGCGGGCAGGCTGGATGCGTTCGCCACCAACAAGGCGACGTTGTTCGAGATCGCCGAAAAGCTGCCGGGATCGACGGTTCTGCCGGGGCGCTGGGGTGTCGAGCGACATGCGATCGCGATCCCCAAGGGGCGCGAACAGGGCATGGCCTTTGTCAAGAAGTTCACTGAAGACGCCAAGTCAGGGGGGCTCGTCAGCGCGGCGATCACCCGCGCGGGCTTGCGGGCAGCGGCGCCTGCACCCTAGAATTTGCTAACCCTTTCGCTCGATGTCGGTATCGATCAACCGTCGATTCTGATTTACAGCGCTCTCAACAGGCTCGGGCTCTTGGCGCGCGGTTGACCGCCACCGACGGTTCATTTCAGGAGGACTCGCTCAGTGTCAGCTTTGACGAAATTGGTCGGCGCGGTCATGACGACCGCCGCTATTGGCCTCGCCGCTCACGCCGCCGAGGCGCAGTCATTTCCGGCCAAGCAGGTGACGTTCTACGTGCCCTATGCCGCCGGCGGCGCCGTCGATGTCATCGCCCGCACCATCGGCCAGTCGCTGTCGAAGAGCTGGGGGCAGGTGCCGGTGATCGAAAATCGTCCGGGCGCCGGCGGCACCGTGGCCTCGAAGGCGCTGACGCAGGCCACTCCCGATGGCCACACGCTGATCCTGGTCGCCTCGGGCCATCCGCTGAACCAGTTTTTCTACCCCAGCCTGCCCTACGACACCTTCAAGGACTTCACCGCGATTACCGAGGTCGCTTTTTCGCCGCTGGCGATCATGGTGGCGAAGGACAATCCGGCGAAGAACCTGCAGGAATTGCTGGCGCTCGCCAAGGCGAAGCCGGACTTCCTGTCCTATGGCATGTCCGGCAACGGCACCTCGGCGCATCTCGCCGGAGAATTGCTGAACCACATGGCCGGCGTGAAAATCGTGTCGATTCCCTACAAGGGCGGCGCGCCGGCGCTGACCTCGGTGATGGCCGGCGACATCCCGATGAGCATCAATCCGCTGCCCGAAGTGGTCGGCCAGCTCGATGGCGGGCAGTTGCGCGCCATCGCCGTCACCACGGCCGCGCGCGCCAAGTCGCTGCCCAACGTGCCGACGGTCGCTGAATCCGGCGTGGCCGGCTACGACACCGCGGTGTGGTGGGGCTTCCTCGGACCCGCCAACATGCCGCCCGCGCTGGTCGCCAGGATCCAGGCCGACATCGCCACGGCGCTGAAGGATCCGGTCGTGATGACGGCGCTGGAAAAGATCGGCGCCACGCCGCTCGGCAGCTCGCCGGCGGAATTCGACGCCTATATGCGCGCGGAAGCCGCCAAATGGGGGCCGATCCTGAAAGAAGCCAATATCAAGATCCAGTAACGACCGCGCGGGATATGAAAGGTCGTCATGGATTCCAGAACCTCCAATCAGTGGCACATCGGCCTCGTCGGTTACGGCGAGGTCGGGCGTATTCTCAGCGAGGACCTGCGCGCCCGGAACGTGCAGGTCAGCGCCTATGACCTCAAGCTCGATGGCGACCAGGCATCTACGTTGCGCGACCACGCCGCGGCGCATGGCGTTGGCCTCGCCGCGTCGCACGCGGAACTCGCAGCCCAGGTCGATTTCCTGATCTCGGCGGTGACGGCCAGCCAGGCCGTGCCGGTGGCGCAGGCCTGCGCGCCGGCCGTCAAGCCCGGCACCTGGTATCTGGATTTCAACTCGGCCTCGCCCGGTGCCAAGCAGCGCGCCGCGGCGCTGATCGATGGCGCCGGCGGACGGTATGTCGAAGGCGCGGTGATGACCTCGATCCCGCCCTACCGCATCAAGGTGCCGTTGCTGCTGGGCGGTGCCGGCGCGGCTGAACTGGCGCCGCTGCTGCTGGATCTGGGCTTCGATGCCAAGGTCGCGAGTTCCGAGCTCGGCGTCGCCTCCGCCACCAAGATGTGCCGCAGCATCATGATCAAGGGCCTTGAAGCCATGGTGATCGAGAGTTTCACCACCGCCCGCGCCTATGGCGTCGAGGATGCGCTGCTGGCGTCGCTGGCGGAGACCTTTCCGAGCATCGACTGGGAGAAGCAGGGCGCCTATTTCTTCCAGCGCGTCATCGAGCATGGCCGTCGCCGCGGCGAGGAAGTCCGCGAAGTCGCGGAAACCGTGCGCGACACCGGTCTGACGCCGTGGTCGGCGGAGGGCACCGCCGAGCGCCAGGCCTGGATTGCCGATCTCGCCGATGACGGATTGTTCGGCCGCAAGGGCACGCCGGAATTCGCGCGCAGCGCCGACTGGCGCACCGAGGCGGATCGCATCCTGGCGAAGCTGCAGGCCGGCGAGTAGTCGCCGGAGGCTGGGGCACTCAGCCCGCGGCCGCATTCACCAGCGCGATGATCTCGTCGCCATAATGCTCCAGTTTCTTGTCGCCAATGCCCGGAATGCCGCGCAACTGCGCCAGCGAGGTCGGCCGCGCGGTGGCAATGCCGTCCATGGTGGCGTCGTGCAGTACGACATAGGCCGGCACGTTGCGCTTTTTCGCCACTTCGGATCGCCACGCGCGCAGCACCGCCAGTAGGTCCGGATCGCCGCTGTCGCTGCGCGGCGCGGCCAATTCGCCGCGGCGCGATTTGCTGCGCGCGGCGCGGCCGAGCCCGGCAGTCTCTTCGCGCAGCATCACCTCGGTCTCGCCCTTCAGCACGCCGCGCGCGGTCTCGGTCAGCTTCAGCGCGCCATAGGCCTCGCTGTCGGCATAGAGATAGCCCAGCGCCACCAATTGCCGTGTCACCGCGCGCCACTGCTTCTCGTTGAGGTCGGCGCCGATCCCGAACACCGACAGCTGGTCGTGGCCGAACTGCTTGATCTTGTCGGTAAGCCGGCCGATCAGCACGTCGATCAGATGCATGGCGCCGAAGCGCTGCCCGGTGCGATAGGCGCAGGACAGGAATTTCTGCGAGGCCACGCTGCCGTTCCACACTTTGGGCGGCGACAGGCAGTTGTCGCAATTGCCGCAAATCGTGCCGGCGGTGACTTCCTCACCGAAATAGCCGAGCAGCCGGCTGCGCCGGCAATGCACGGTTTCGGCGAGGCTGACCAGCGCGTCGAGCTTGGCGATCGATACCCGCTTGAAGGCTTCGGCGCCGGTGGATTCGTCGATCATGCGGCGCTGCTGCACGATGTCGGACAGGCCATAGGCCATCCACGCATTGGAGGGCTTGCCGTCGCGGCCGGCGCGTCCGGTCTCCTGGTAATAGGCCTCGATGCTTTTCGGCAGATCGAGATGGCAGACGAAGCGCACGTCGGGCTTGTCGATGCCCATGCCAAAGGCGACGGTGGCGACGATCACCACACCGTCCTCGTTGATGAAGCGGTCCTGGTTGTGCGCGCGCACATTGGCGTCGAGCCCGGCATGATAGGGCAGCGCCGAGACGCCGGCCTTGTTCAGCGCCTTGGCGGTGTCCTCGACCTTGGCGCGCGACAGGCAGTAGACGATGCCGGCGTCTCCAGAGTGACGCTCGGTGATGAAGGCCTTGAGCTGCGCCGGAGCGCTTTGCTTGTCGACGATTTCATACCGGATATTCGGACGATCGAAACTTGCGACGAAACTCGGCGCACCGGCAAGCCCGAGCCGGTCGACGATCTCCCGGCGGGTGAGGTCATCGGCGGTCGCGGTAAGCGCGATGCGCGGCACATCGGGAAAACGCTCCGCTATCACGGACAGGCCGATATATTCCGGACGGAAGTCGTGTCCCCATTGCGACACGCAGTGCGCCTCGTCGATCGCAAACAAGGCGATGTCGGCGCGGCCAAGCAGGCCAAGGCAGCGCGGCGTCAACAGCCGCTCCGGCGCGATGTAGAGCAGGTCGAGATCGCCTTTGAGGAGACGTGCCTCGACCGCGGAGGCTTCTTCGAAAGACAGGGTGGAATTCAGCACTGCCGCCTTGACGCCGGCCTCGAGCAGTCCGGCGACCTGGTCGCGCATCAGCGCGATCAGCGGCG
>NZ_JANXTC010000416.1:0-2012 GCF_025356345.1 Tardiphaga sp. | reverse complement strand
AGGTCAGATGACATTTTTCGTTCCCGATTCAAGGATGATTTGGTTCAACTTTTCGCCAGGTGCGGCGTGGTGCGGAACCGGTGAGGTTCCAGTGCGGCTCAGGCGCCGGTCGGTTCTCGCCCCTGCGCGGGGGCGCCGGCGGCCACGGCGCGCGGCGAAGGCGCCCGGTTGAGGCGGCGCTCCAGCGCCGAAGATCTCTGCTGCTCGATGAACTGCACCGCAAAACCGTCGGACAAATGCCGCACCACGCGGCCGACGCAGGAACCGACCGCCAGCGGCGTGCCGATCTCCGGCTGCACATCAGCCGACACCGCGACGCCGGTTTCCGAAGCGTCGATGATGAAGCAGCGCCGCGTTACGCCGTCGTGAAAGGTCAGCATCGAATGCGGGTTGGGCAGGATGATACGGGCGCGGCGGCGGGCGTCCTTGACCGAGCCGTCCTTCTGCTTGTTTTCCAGCCAGGCGAGCTTGTTGGCCATCTTGCGCCGGTTGTCCCGGGTCATCGCCAGCTCCATCAGGAACTCGCCGCTGGTGACGTCGGAGATACGGCCGTCCAGCTTGCCGAAATCGCCAAAATAGCTGCGGATGCTGTCGCCGACCCGGCCGATCACCGGCCCTGCCACGATCATGCGGAAGGGTGACACCCGTGTGGTGCGGCAGGCGAATTGCCGCGCGCGACCCTGCTGGTCGAGCCAGTTCGGCAATTCATAGCTGCCGCCGACCATGATGTTCACGGCCCGCTGCCTGAAGAACTCCTTCACGGACATGTCGCATCCTCTGGGGTATGCAGACACCATACAATAAAACACCCTGAGGTTGCGTGCGTTAATGCGGTGAACCTCGCGTCGCGGTTACCGAAAGGTTGACGGCGCGCGATCGTCGCGCGGGGAGCCCGCGATGTCCGAGCTGATCCGGATTGTGGCCGAGCGCGGCGACCTCGCCCATGTCGCGCTGCTGGGCTGGGCGCTGTCGGCGAGCGCCGCCTGCGCGCTGCTGCTGCGCGAATTATCCGCGGCGGCGCGGCGGTTCGACGATTTCGTTCGCGAATTGCAGGTCTTCAACCGCCGCGGCCGAGCGCTGCGACCGATCGACGAGGCCGCCGACGATCCCCCGCGAGACTGACGGAGAGCGACCCATGGATACGTTGCACCGGGTGCTGCGCACGCTGCGCCCCGAAACCAAATCCCGCCCCGACCACTTCACAGTGTTCCGCGAATTCCTGGCGCAGCTCGACGCGCTGCGGCGCCAGGCGATGCTCGACAGGCCGGTGAAGACGCCGATCCGCCGCCGCGCGATCCGGCGCGCCAAAACGGGCTAGGCGTGCCCCGGGCGGCGTGCCGCGGTCCGACGTCGATAGCTGAGAAATCAAACCGACTTCCCCCGCACCCTGCGAGGCCGCCGATGCATGCGCCATTGTCACCGCCGTCGCGGCTCGAACTGCACGCCGACGGCACCATCGAGGGCTATGCCAGCCTGTTCGGCGCGGTCGACCAGGCCCGCGACATGGTGATGCCCGGCGCGTTTCGCGACACGCTGCAAGCGCGCGGCTTGCGAAAAATCCCGATGCTGTTCCAGCACGATCCGGCCGAACCGGTCGGAATCTGGCTCGAGCTTGTGGAAGATTTTCGCGGGCTGCGCGCGCGCGGCAGGCTGATCCCGGATGTGCGCCGCGCGCGGGAATTGCTGGCGCTGCTGCGCGAAGGCGCCATCGACGGGCTGTCGATCGGCTACCGCACCGTGCGCGGCGTGATCGAGCCACGCTCGCGGGTGCGCAAACTGTACCAGCTCGACCTGTGGGAAATTTCCATCGTCACCTTCCCGCTGCTCGACGGCGCCCGCGTGGCGGCGGTGAAGCAGGCGCCGCCGTCGCGGCTGCGCGCGCAGGCCGAACGCGAGTGGGAGGCGATGCGGCAAGAAGATACGGCGCAGGGCTTGCGCGGCGCCGCGGAGGCACCGGCGCCGCGCCCGCGGCTCGGCCGCGCGGCGCCGCTGGCGCTGCGCGGCCGCGCCGA
>NZ_JANXTC010000036.1:0-11671 GCF_025356345.1 Tardiphaga sp. | reverse complement strand
GCGGCCGCCCTTGCGCGACACCGCCTGCTTGAACGCGACCTCGACGACATTGCCATAGGCATTGTCCGGCAGCATCGCGGCGAAGGAGCGCTTGCCGGTCGAGGCGGCGTAATCGATGATCCGGTTGACGTCGGATTCCGGCAGGAAGCTGAGCAGATAGACGCCGCGCCCGGCGACGCTGGAATCGGTCGAGAATGCGATCACTGGAACATTTCGCGCCCGCGTCAGCGAGGCCGCGGCTGGCACCGACAGCGCAAACAACGGCCCGAGCATGATCTCGCAGCCTTCATCGAGCGCCTGCTGGGTGCCCTGCTGCGCGCCCTGCGCGCTGCCGGCATCGTCCTTGATCAAGAGCTGGATATTGGGGTTCTGGAATTCCGCCAGCGCCATTTCGGCGGCGTTCTTCATCGACTGCGCGGCGATGCCGGCATTGCCCGACGCCGACAGCGGCAGCAACAGCCCGACCTTGACCTGCCCGGTTCCCACCGCCTGCGGCTGCTGCGCGGGTCCCGCCGGTGCGGCCGGACCATTGCCGAACGGCGTCTGGCCGCCAGCACAGGCGCCGAGCAAGGGGGCGCCGAGCAGCAGACCGAGCGCGGTCCGCCGGGTCGTTCCCGTGCGCGGCAAATAGGGATTGATCGGGTCAGCCATCGCTTTTTCTCTCGCCGACCGCAGTCGGCCATCCCTCTGTCGCCACAGGATTGGCGCGGGGATTCGCACATATTGTCGGCAATTAGTTAACCAGAACAAAAGGCTGTTGTTCAGCCCTACCCTGCCACCGTCAGGTTGTGGCACGGCGAGGATGAACCGCAGCCGAACGACGATCCGCCGCGATACCGCGAAGGGCTGCCCCTGGCCGGCATTTCCCGCTACATTGCCATCATGCGCGCAATCATTTCCCCCATTTCACCCGACGGCACCTCGGCACCGGCGTCCCGGACCTTTGCCATCGCCGGCCATCTCATGACCGCCCCCAAGGCGGTGCCCGGGCTGCATCTGGTAGCGACGCCGATCGGCAATCTCGGCGACATCACGCTGCGCGCGCTGGAGACGCTGGCCGGGGTCGACATCATCGCCTGCGAGGACACCCGCATCACAAGACGGCTGACCGAGCGCTATTCGATCGCGGGAACGCTGAAGCAGTATCACGAGCATAATGCCGAACAGGCGCGGCCGAAAATCCTCGAGAAGCTGGCGCAAGGCGCCTCGATCGCGCTGGTCTCGGACGCCGGCACGCCGCTGATCTCCGACCCTGGCTTCAAGCTGGTGCGCGAGGTCTCCGCCGCCGGCTTCAGCGTGATCGCGCTGCCCGGCCCGTCTTCGGTGCTGGCGGCGCTCGCCGTCGCGGCGCTGCCGACCAACCGCTTCTTCTTCGAGGGCTTTCTGCCGTCGCGGCAGATGGCGCGGCGGGCGCGGCTGACCGAATTGTCGCGGATCGACGCCACCCTCGTGATGTTCGATTCCGGCAACCGGGTGCAGGACACGCTGGCCGACCTTGCCGACATCATGGGCACGCGCGATGCCGCGATCTGCCGCGAGCTGACCAAGATGCATGAAGAGGTGCGGCGCGCCAAGGTGTCGGAGCTGGCGGCCGTCGCCGGCGAACTGGAGACCCGCGGCGAATTCGTGCTGGTGATCGGCCCGCCGGAAGCGGACGCGCAGGCGATGACCGAGCAGGATCTCGACACGATGCTGCGCGCCTCGCTGCGGCATGACAGCGTCAAGGACGCGGTGGCCCATGCGCTCGAACTGTCCGGCCGGCCGCGCCGCGAAATTTATGCCCGCGCGCTGGAGCTGGCCAAGGAGATGAAGGAAGGCGATGGCGAAGACTGACGACGCCCCTGCCCCCTCCTCCAAAGCGCGCAAAGTGGCGGCGCCGGAACGCGTGGCCGCGTTCAACACCGGGCTGTCCGCCGAAAGCCGCGCCGCGGCGATGCTGCTCGCCAAGGGCTATCGCATTCTGGCGCGGCGGTTTCGCTCGCCGTTCGGCGAGATCGATATCATCGCGCGAAAACGCGGCTTGGTGGCCTTTGTCGAGGTCAAGGCCCGCGCCACGCTCGATGACGCCGCCTATGCGGTGACGCCGCGGCAGCAGTCGCGCATCATTGATACCGCGCAGGCCTGGCTGATGGCGCATCCCGAACATGGCGGCGACGAGCTGCGCTTCGACGTCATGCTGATTGCGCCCGGCCATCTGCCACGCCATCTGTTAGCGGCATTCGACGCCGGCTCCTGACCCGCCTCCCCGACCCCGAACCCGCCCAACCTTGGACTTCTTCATGACCCTGAACATCGCCGTCCAGATGGACCCCATCGCGCGCATCAACCACAAGGGCGATTCGACCTTCGCGATGCTGCTGGAGGCGCAGAAGCGCGGCCACAAACTATTCTATTACACGCCCGACAAGCTGTCGCTGCGCGGCGAGGAACTGGTGGCGCCGGTCCAGGCACTGACGGTGCGCGACGCCGAAGGCGACTATTTTTCGCTCGGCGAGCCGGTGCGGACCAGCATGGCGAGCTTCGACGTGGTGCTGCTGCGGCAGGACCCGCCATTCGACATGGCCTACATTACCTCGACGCATCTGCTCGAACGCATTCATCCGAACACGCTGGTGGTCAACGATCCGGCGAGCGTGCGCAACGCGCCGGAGAAGATCTTCGTGATGGGATTTGCCGACCTGATGCCGCCGACCCTGATCTCGCGCGACATCGAAGAGATCAACGCCTTCCGCAAGCAGCACGGCGCGGTGGTGATGAAGCCGCTGCACGGCCATGGCGGCGCGGCCGTATTTCGCGTGCTGCCGCAGGACATGAATTTCGGCTCGCTCTATGACATGTTCGCCGTCACCTTCAAGGAGCAGTGGGTGATCCAGCGCTTCCTCCCCGAAGTGAAGCATGGCGACAAGCGCATCATCCTGATCGACGGCGAATTCGCCGGCGCGGTCAACCGCGTCCCGGCCGAGGACGACCTGCGCTCCAACATGGTGCGCGGCGGCGCCGCGAAGGAAACCGAACTGTCACCGCGCGAGCGCGAAATCTGCGAGCGCGTCGGCCCCGCTTTGCGTGAGCGCGGACTGCTGTTCGTCGGCATCGACGTGATCGACGGCCATCTCACCGAGATCAACGTGACCTCGCCCACCGGCATCCGCGCGATTGCAAAACTCGGCCGCCCGGATGTGGCGGCGAAATTCTGGGACGTGGTGGAAGCGAAGCGGGGCTGAGGCACCGCCGTATTCCCGTTATTGCGAGTTCGGCGCCGGCCTTTTTTTCGCCGATCCCGAGATATGAAAAATAGTACTCGTGTCCCGGACGCGGTGCGGCATTTTTATGCCGCTCCGCCGAGCCGGGACCGTATCAGGCAACAGCGTTTTTGGCGGTCCCGGTTCTGCGGCGCATGACGCCTCCTGCGGAGGCGCATTGCGCCGCGTCCGGGACAAGTGCCCGTTCTTCCCAGGAGCGAAGCGACGCGGCAATCCAGAAGGCCATAAGGCAAGACTGGATTGCGTCGTCGCAACGGCTCCTCGCAATGACGGGGAAAGGCCGCGGCGTCGCTGCAACTGCGAGCTTAAATATCCTGCCCTCCGATCGTAGTCCCGCTTGCCTGCTTTTACCTGCGGGCGCAGCATGTGGCCGCACGCCTGACCAATCGGGCGGCCTGCCGGCCGTGGCAGCAAGCAAAAGCAATCGGGAGAAGCACATGACATCAGATGTTTCGCGACGTTCGCTGCTGGCGCTCGGCGCCGGTCTCGGCGCTACCCTGATCGGCGGCCAGGCGCATGCCAAGGCGCCGAAGCTCGGGACGCAGTCGCCGTATTTTCATCGCTTCATGCTCGGGTCAGCCGAGGTGACCGTGGTGTCCGACGGACCGCTGCCGCTCGGCGACCCCTCCGGCACCTTTGTCGGCGTGCCGAAGGACGAGGTGAAGAAAATGCTCACCGACAATTTCCTCGACGCCAGCAACGTCATCCTCGAGCAGAACGCGCCGATCGTGAACATGGGCGACAGGCTCGTTCTGTTCGATACCGGGATGGGCACGTCAAAACTGTTCGGGCCGACCACCGGGCGGCTGCGGAAGAGCATGGCGGAGGCCGGTATCAAGCCCGGCGACATCGACGCGGTGGTCTGTTCGCACGCCCATATCGATCATATCGGCGGCATCGTCGATGAGAACGACAAACCGCTGTTTCCCAACGCGCAGGTCTATATCAGCGAGGAGGACTTCAAATTCTGGACCGACGAGGCCAAGCTCGGCTCGCCGCTGAAGGATTTCGTCGTCCACGCGCGAAAGAACCTGCTGCCGGTGCGCGACCGGCTGGTGTTCTACAAGGACGGCCAGGAATTCCTGCCCGGTATCACCGCGATGCATGCGCCGGGACATACGTTCGGGCACCACATCTTCATGATCCAGTCGGACGGCAAGTCGTTCGCCTTTCTCGGCGACCTCACCCATCACCAGGTGCTGCTGCTGGAAAAGCCGCGGATGGAATTCTCCTATGACTCCGATCCGAAAATGGCGGCGAATTCGCGGGTGAAAATGCTCGACATGCTGGCGGCGAACAAGATCGCGGTGATGTCGTATCACTTCGCCTGGCCCGGCTATGGCCATGTGGTGAAGAACGGCGAGGGCTTCCGCTATATCGCCGAACCGATGGTGATGAATCTGTAGGCATCGCCGGATTCCCGCGGCGGATCTGGACAGCCCAGACTGTCGCGGGACTTTTCAGGCCGCCGCCGACGAGCCCGTTCCGTGCTTGCCAGAGCCGGGCTTGTGGATGCGAAAGGTGTTTCGCCCGGCATTCTTGGCGGCGTACAGCGCGGTATCGGCCATCAGGAACAGTTGCGCCGGCGTGCAATCATCCGCCAGCGCGACGCCAACCGATGCGCCGAGCTGCAGCCGGCGATCGCGAAACAGCATCGGACGGAACAAGGCCTCGACGATGGCCCGCGCCGCCTCCGAAATCTCCGCGAATGGCAGCTGCGCGCCAAGGATGACGGCGAATTCGTCGCCGCCGATCCGCGCCACCAGTTCGGCCCCATCGCAGACGTGGCGAATCCGCTGTCCGGCTTGGCGCAGGCATTCGTCGCCGGCGGCATGGCCATAGCCGTCATTGACCGATTTGAACGCGTCGAGATCGATCAGCAGCAGCGCCCCGAACGGCTTGTTGTCGCCGGACTCGGCCAGCGTGAGCTCGGCCAGTTTCGATTGAAACCGGCTGCGGTTGGCCAACCCGGTCATGACGTCAAACTCGGCAAGGTAGCGGTTGTGGTCGGCCAGCAAGCGCTCCTCGGTAATGTCCTGCTTCATGCCGAAAATCCGCACCGCGACGCCGTCGACACATTCCACCGAGGCCGTGATCCGGATCCAGCGCCGGTTGCCCTTGGCGGTGACGATCTCGGTCTCGAGGCTGAATCCGGTGCGATCCGTGATCGCCTTGCTGCGCCGCAGGGTGAGCGCCTTCAGCGATTCGGCGGGATAGCATTTCAAGATCGCACCGCGGTCGAGCGCCGAGCCGCGCGGCAAGTCGAAGATGTCGTAGACGACGTCGGTCCAGATCAGCGACTCATCAGCCAGGATGCATTCCCACACCCCGATGCGGGCCGCGGCCGACGCCCGCGCGAAAATTTTCTGGCTGTGCGCCAACGACGCGACCTGCTGCCGGATCAGCCGCGCCTGCGCATCGAGCTGCGCTTGCAGCGACGCGATCCGGTCGGCGTCGCTGCACTCGGCGGGCACTGGGGAAAACGGCTGGGACATCTGCGGTTGGGGCGCCTCTGATCGGTATCCTTGGGTCGCATGCAGCCCTTAACATTTGCCTCGGGAATACCGGTCACGGCCGCGGTTACCCACCGGCAATCAATAATGTTCTCTTCTTGTTCCTGCATAAACACAATCTTGGGTTACATTTCTGTCTTGGGGGTCGCCATGGTTCAGCGTGTTTCAACCGTCGCCTTTGAAGGCATCGAGGCCCGAACGGTCGATGTGCAGGTGCAGGTCGTGCCCGGGCTGCCGAATTTTCTGATCGTCGGGCTGCCGGACAAGGCGGTGTCGGAAGCGCGCGAGCGGGTGCGCGCGGCGCTGGTCGCCTCCGGGCTGGCGCTGCCGGCGCGGCGCATCATCGTCAACCTGGCCCCCGCCGACCTGCCGAAGGAAGGCAGCCATTATGACCTGCCGATCGCGCTCGGGCTGATGGCGGCGATCGGCGCGATTCCGCCCGACGCGCTGGCCGGTTTCACGGTGCTGGGCGAACTCGGCCTCGATGGCGGCATCGCGGCGGTGGCCGGCGTATTGCCGGCGGCGATCGGGGCCAACGCCCGTGACGAGGGGCTGATCTGCCCGGCGGCCTGCGGCGCCGAGGCGGCATGGGCCAGCCCGGACATCGAGATCATTGCCGCGACCTCGCTGATCCAGATCGCCAACCACTTCAAGGGCACCCAGGTGTTGTCGCGGCCGCGGCCCAGGGTGCAGGCGCGGGCGGCCTCCTTGCTCGATTTGCGCGACATCAAGGGCCAGGAGAGCGCCAAGCGGGCGTTGGAGATCGCTGCCGCCGGGGGCCATCATCTGCTGATGGCCGGGTCGCCGGGCGCCGGTAAGTCGATGCTGGCGGCAAGGCTGCCGTCGATCCTGCCGCCGCTGTCGCCGGCCGAATTGCTCGAAGTCTCGATGATCGCTTCGGTGGCCGGCGAGATCAAGGACGGCGCGCTGACGGCGCAGCGGCCGTTCCGCGCGCCACACCATTCCGCCAGCATGGCGGCGCTGACCGGCGGTGGCATCCGCGCCCGACCCGGTGAAATTTCGCTGGCGCATCAGGGCGTGCTGTTTCTCGACGAGCTGCCGGAGTTCGATCCAAGGGTGCTGGATTCCTTGCGCGCGCCGATGGAAAACGGCGAGGTCGCGGTGTCGCGCGCCAACCACCGGGTTACCTATCCGGCACGCTTCATGCTGGTGGCAGCGATGAATCCATGTCGCTGCGGCCACGCTTTCGAGCCCGGCTTTGCCTGCAGGCGCGGCCGCGTCGACCGCTGCGCGTCGGACTATCAGTCGCGCATTTCGGGGCCGCTGATGGACCGCATCGATTTGCGCATCGAGGTGCCGGCGGTGACCGCCGCCGACCTGATCCTGCCGCCGCCCGCCGAGGGCTCGGCGGAGGTCGCGGCCCGCGTCGCGATGGCGCGCGACATCCAGGCGGCGCGCTATGCCGCGGCGGGGCTCGGCGCCATCCGCACCAATGCGGCGGCGCCGGCGGCGGTACTGGAAGTGGTGGCGCAGCCGGATGCGACGGGGCAGGCGTTGCTGCGCGACGCCGCCGAGACCATGAAACTGTCGGCGCGCGGCTATCACCGCGTGCTGCGCGTCGCCCGCACGCTGGCCGATCTCGATGGCGCGGACAGGATCGGCCGGCCGCATCTGGCCGAGGCGCTGTCCTACCGGGCGCTGGCCGAGGAGGCGCGCCGCGCCGCGTGAGCCCGCGGTCGCAGCCTTGCTCGTGATGCACGCGTCAACCGGTCAGTAACGAGTTTTGTTTACGATCCGCTCACCATAACCCCGCCTTCCCGGGGCCAGGGCGAGTATGTGTCATGTCGCGTTTCCGGCTTCTTGCGTCGACGATCCCCCTGCTGCTGCTGGCGCTGCTGGCGCGCGGCGAATCGAGATCCGCGCTGCGGCCGTGCATCGCGATCGGCGAGACCGTGCCGCGGATCGGCGCCGCGCCATGGCAGGCGGATTCTTATGTTAGCTTCACCGAGGATCCCGGCCTCGCCACGGTGCGGGTGCAGATTGTCGGTTCCGCCGAACTGGCCGACTTCGCGGTGGTCGATGACCTCGACAGCGCCGAGGCGAGCGCCTGCGACGGCAGCGCGGCGCACCGCTCGATCGCGGTGTCGGCGGCGCCGTCGCCGACCGGGCCGGTGATCTATCTGTCGCGCGACCCCGATGCCGACTACCGGGTGTTCGTGCAGTCGCGCAGCTTCACCGTCCAGGATGCCGCCGCTCTGATCGTCGGCGCCCATCATGGACGCGGGCACCTGCGGGCCGCGCTCTGACCCGGCATTAACGTCCTATCAACCTTGTTGGAAGCGGATCTCGGCGACCGCGATTGCCGACAAACACTTGGCAATCACACCGCGGCATTGTCGCGCCAATTCCGCGCGCCGCGATCGCGCTGTGCCGGCACGCCGGGCGAGTGATGGCGGGCGATATCGAAATGGGTGACCAGTGTTAGGGCGGAGTTTCCGGATCAAGGTTCAGATGCGTCGCTTCGCGCGCCGCTTTCCGTGGCTGAGCTTCGCGATCCGCTCCTTTGTGATGTTCTCGGCCGCGTTCGGCGGCGCCTATGGCTTCATCGCCGGCAGTACGTCGAAGGATTCCGGCTACGACCCGCACGCCTTTGCGATCGGCGCCAGCATGCTGTTCGCCCTCGCCTGCGTCGCGCTCGCCACCATGAGCATGCGGATGCGCTTCCTCGGCAAGCGGATGCGCAAGCTGGCGGCGCATAATGAGACGCTGGTGGACCGCAACTGGGAATTGAGGGAAGCCGAGGAGCGCGCGCGCAGCCTGTTCGAGGCGCAGGGTGACCTGATCGTGATCCGCGGCGCCCGCGGTGATATCAGTTTCGTCAACGACGCCTATTGCACGCTGGCGCAGCTGCCGCGCGAGGCGCTGGTCGGCAGCGCGTTCGACTTGCAGGTGCTGGAGCAGGGCCGTATCGTCAACGAGCCCAACGGCACCAGCATCCACGACCAGCGTATCGCCACCGTGACCGGCCCGCGCTGGATCGCCTGGCGCGAAGGCCTGGTGCGGATCGATTCCGGGCAGCCCGCCGAGTTGCAGAGCGTCGGCCGCGACGTCACCGAGCGCACCGAGACCGAGCGCGCGCTCGAGGAGGCGCGCGATTCCGCCAACGCCGCCAACCGCGCCAAATCGCGTTTCCTGGCGATGGCCTCGCATGAAATCCGGACACCGCTGAACGGCATCATCGGCATGAGCGGGCTGTTGCTCGACACCACGCTGACGCCCGAACAGGTCACCTATGCAAAAGCCGTGAAGACCTCCGGCGATGCGCTGCTGTCGCTGATCGAGGAACTGCTGGATTATTCCAAGATCGAGGCCGGCAAGATCGATCTGGAGAACAGCCCGTTCGTGCTGGCCGGGCTGATCGAGGACATCACCGAATTGCTGGCGCCGCGCGCGCAGGCCCGCCATCTGGAAATCGCCGCCTATATCGACGAGCGGCTGCCGCCGCGGGTGGTCGGCGACCCCGCACGCTTGCGCCAGGTGCTGCTCAACCTGGCCGGCAATGCGATCAAGTTCACCTCGACCGGCGGCGTGGCGCTGATCGTCGAGCCCGGCACACGGCCGGGCGAGATCAGCTTCCTGGTGCGCGACACCGGCATCGGTATCGCGCCGGAAGCGCAGCGGCGTATTTTCCACGAATTCGAACAGGCCGATGCATCCACCGCGCGGCAGTTTGGCGGCACCGGCCTCGGGCTGAGCATCAGCGAGCGCATCGTCCGGCGCATGCAGGGACGCATCACGCTCGACAGCCAGCCCGGCAAGGGATCGACCTTCATCGTCTCGATCCCGCTGGCGGCCGGCGAGGGCGAGCAGCCGGTGTTTGCCGCGCCCGACCTCACCGGACAATCGGTCATGCTGGTGGCGCCACAGACCATCGAAGCCGCGCTGACCGCGCGGCGGCTGGAGCGCTGGGGCGCGCAGACCTGCACGGTTTCGGATCCCGGCGTGGCGCAAGCGTTGCTGCCGGATCGTCGCTGGCACGCCATCCTGATCGACCGCGCGCTGGGATCCGCCGAAGTCGAGCGCCTCGCCGTCGCCGCCATCCCGCATGCCGACCGGCGAATCGTGATGTTCACCCCGGCGATGCGTCATGAGTTGCAACCCGGCGCTTCCACCGCCTTCACCGCCTATCTGGTCAAGCCGCTGCGCGCGGCGTCGCTTGCCGCGCAGCTGGCGCTGACGCCGGAGACACTGGCGCCGGCGATGGCGATCGAGGACCTGTACGAGCCAGAGCGAACCGTGATCGAAGCGCCCGCCGCGGCGGGCCTGTCGATCCTGGTGGCCGAAGACAACGAAATCAACGCGCTATTGATGCGTTCGCTGCTGACGCGGCTCGGCCATCGGGCAATCGTCACCGACAATGGCGAGGCCGCGCTGGAATCCTGGCTGGCATCGGAAGCGGCCGGCACGCCCTACGATCTGGTGCTGATGGATATCCAGATGCCAGGGCTCGACGGCATCGAAACCACCAGACGGATCCGCGCCCGCGAGGCCGGCCGGCGGGTCCGGCGCACGCCGATCCTGGCGCTGACCGCCAACACGCTGGTGGAGGATCGCTACGCGTGCTTCGAAGCCGGCATGGACGGTTTCCTGGTCAAACCTCTGGACCGCGAGAAACTCATCGACGCGCTGACGCGGCTGACCACGGCGCGCCACGTCGCGGCATGAGCGCTGTCACATTCCGTCCATGCAGTCGTCACACGCCTGTTGAGCAGCCGTGATGTCTGATCCTTGAGGCCGCATCGGTTTGATTCGAGATGGCGGCCACGGGGGTGGCCATGCACGGCAACGAAATCGCGCGCCCGAAGCCGGGCATCATGCAGATGCTGCGGCCGCAGAACATGGGCGCCGCCGCGCAAACCGCGATCACCTGGTTCAAGCCGTCGCCGGGTCTCAAGGACATCCGCGGCTTCCCGGCCGTCCCGCCCGCGCTCGGCCGGATGGGGCCGCTGGAGGTGCGGCTGGCGCAGGACAAGCGCGACGTGAAGCGCGCGCAAAGACTGCGTTACAAGGTGTTCTACAAGGACGGCACCGCGATCGCCGACGCCGCTACCATGCTGGCGCAGCGCGACAAGGATGCGTTCGACAAGATCTGCGACCATCTGATGGTGATCGACCACGCCGCCAAGCCGTCGATGTCCGGCAAGCAACCGGTGGTCGGCACCTATCGTCTGCTGCGCCACGAGACGGCGATGAAACATGGCGGCTTCTACACCGAGAATGAATTCGACCTATCGGACATGATCGAGCGCCACGCCGATCTGCGCTTTCTCGAACTTGGCCGATCCTGTGTGCTGCCGCGCTACCGCAACAAGCGCACCGTCGAACTGTTGTGGCAGGGCATCTGGGCCTATGTGAAACAGAACCGTTTCGACGTCATGATCGGCTGTGCCAGTTTTGAAGGTACCGACCCCGACCGGCTGGCGCTGCCGCTGTCGTTCCTGCACCATTACGCCCGCGCCCCGGAAGCCTGGCGCGCGCGCGCGCATCCGTCGCGCTATGTGGAAATGAACCGGATGGCCAAGGAAGCGATTGATAGCAAGGCCGCGCTACGCGCGCTGCCGCCGCTGATCAAGGGTTACCTTCGGCTCGGCGCCCATATCGGCGACGGCGCGGTAATCGACCATCAGTTCGGCACCACCGACGTCCTGATCGTGATGCCGGTGGCGGCGATCGGCGCGAAATACATCGAGCATTTTGGCGGCGACGCACGGGCGGCGTAAGTTCGATCCACCGGACTCTCCACGTCATTGCGAAGAGCCCTTGCGACGAAGCAATCCAGTTCTTGCGGAGCTTGTGGCTCTGGATTGCCGCGTCGCTTCGCTCCTCGCAATGACGGGGGATGGGACACCGATTCATCTTTAGGTCATCATGCTCTAG
>NZ_JANXTC010000033.1:0-52681 GCF_025356345.1 Tardiphaga sp. | reverse complement strand
GCCGACGCCGACGAACATCTCGACGAAGTCCGAGCCCGAGATCGTGAAGAAGGGAACGTTGGCTTCGCCGGCCACCGCGCGGGCGATCAGCGTCTTGCCAGTACCGGGAGGGCCGACCAGCAGCACGCCGCGCGGAATCCGTCCGCCCAGCCGTTGATACTTGCCGGGGTCGCGCAGGAACTCGACGATCTCCTGCAGGTCCTGCTTGGCTTCGTCGACACCGGCGACGTCCTCAAACGTGACGCGGCCATGGGCCTCCGTCAGCATCTTGGCGCGTGACTTGCCAAAGCCCATCGCCTTGCCGGCGCCGCCCTGCATCTGGCGGGACAGGAAGATCCACACGCCGATCAGCGCGATGAACGGCAGCCAGGACAGCAACAGCGAGACGAACCACGGCACATTGTCGCCGGGCGGCTTGGCGGTGATCGTGACCTTGCCGTCATACAGGCGCTTCACCAGCGTCGGATCGGAGGGCGCGTAGGTCTGGAAGCTGGAACCGTTGGTGAAGGTACCGTGAATCTCCGGCCCCTGGATCACGACGTCGCGGACGTGGTTCTGATCGACCTCGGTCAAAAGCTGCGAGAACGAGATGTCTTGCGAGGCCGTGCGTTGACCCGGATTCTGGAACAGCGTGAACAGCGCCAACAGTAGTAAAACGATAATCACCCAGAGGGCGAAATTTCGCAGATTCGCGTTCATCGATCTTCCTTCGTCGCCGCGCGGATCGCGGCTTTATTCCCTTGGGTCGCCGCAAGGGAATTCACCTTGGGTCGGTTCAATACAATCTAGGTGCGACAAGGCGCGCTGCCAAGGGAACTGGACTGGACTATTTAACGCATCCTAGCCCACTTCCCGAGCAAGTGACGGCTTGATTTGACGCTTTACGCACAGTGGTTAAGGCCCGGCCGGATACGCCGGCGCCCCGCCGCTCAGCCAGGCCGCCGGCCACGCGGCGGCGCCGGCTCGATTCGCAGGCGGTCATGGCTGAGAATGATCATCGCCCCGGCCAGCGTCGCCTTCAACCGGATACCTTTACCACCATCCATCATCGCCTGATCCAGCGCAGCAAGCAGCGTTTCGACCTTGCCGAGTTCGGCCGGGCCTTCATGCCCGACCGCATTGATCCTACGCCACAGCAGCCGGACCCGGATTTCCTCGGCCAGGCCGGCGAAGACGGCGGCATCGATGCCGGGCTTTGGCGAGGCGCTGCTCCGCAGGGCGAGAAAACGCTCGGCGCCGTCGGCCAGTAGTTCCAGCGCCGCATTGGCCCGCGCCAGCCGCGCCGCCAGCCGGGCCAGATTGCGCGAATCGAAGCCCTCGGCGGACAATTGCGGCATCAGCGCCCGCAGCCGTGGCCGGGTGAAATGCGGGTCGTGATTGGTCGGGTCAACGGCGAAACCGATGCTGGCGCGCTCCAGCGTCGCGATCAGGCGGGCTTTCGGAATGTCGAGCAAGGGGCGCGCCAGCACGACGCCGTCACGCGCGCTGTGCCGGGCCATCGCCGCCAGCCCGGCCAGGCCGCTGCCGCGCGCCATCCGCATCAAGAGCGTCTCGGCCTGGTCGTCGCGGGTATGTGCCGTCAGAACATGGCTGGCGCCAGCCGCCCGCGCGGCCTTCGCCAGCAGCCGGTAGCGCGCCGCGCGCGCCGCCGCCGGCAGCCCGGTGGCTGGCTTGTCGCCGGTCCAGCGCAGCGTGCGGTGCGGAACTTGGAGGGAGGTGGCCAGCTTCTTGACGTCACGCGCCTCGCGCGCGGCGTCCGGCCGCAGTCCATGGTCGACGGTGACGGCGATCAGTTCCGGTCCGCGCGGGAGCGCGCGACGCCAGCGCGCAGCCAGCCACAGCAGCGCTACCGAGTCGGGGCCGCCGGACACCGCCAAAATCAGCGCCGGGGCCTGCTTCCAGTCCGCGAACAGCTGCTTTGCGTCCTGGGCCGAGACCGGTGATTTATCGTCGTCGGACATGCCCGCACAGCCGGTTCCCGCCCCGGATCAGGTCCGGGACTTCCGCCTAGCACTTAACGCGTTTTTGCTCGCGGTCGACGGCCGTTTTCACGCCATTCGACGCCTTCGGATATTTCCGCAGCACCTCGCCGAACGCGGCGCAGGCGGCCTCCTTCTCCTTCAGCGCGGCCAGCGACTTGCCGAGCCGCAACAGCGCATCCGGCGCCTTGGCCGACGTGCCGAACTTGGTGGTGACGCCGAGGAAGGCCTCGGCGGCGTCACGATACTTCTGGCGCTGGTAGAAGCTCTCGCCAAGCCAGTATTGCGAATCCGCGATCTGCGGGTCGGTCGGATATTTCTGCGCGAAGTTGCGCATGGTCTCTTCGGCCAGCGCGTAGTCACGGCGTTGCATGTAGCCGATGCCGAGGTCGAACTCGTCCTTCGGCGTGGCCCCCGGGGGCAGCGTGGTCAGGCCGCCCGTCGCACCAGCTTCACGCGGCAACGGCGCCGCCGCGGCCCGAGGCGCCGCATTGTTGAGGTCGATCGGTTCGCCCGCGCGTCCGACCGGCGCGTTGGCGGCCAGCGGCAACTGGCCGCCGCCGAGTGCGCGCGGCACCCCGGGCGCGCCCGGATTGGCGCTGGGATCGAAAGCGTCGTTGCGGCGTCCGCCACGCGGCGGCGCCGGGTCCTGCACGATCGGCGCGGGCGCGGCCTGCTGGTCATAGACCTGCGGCTGAACCGGAACCGGCTGAACGTTCTGCCGTGGCGCCGGTCCGGGCGGCGCGGCGGCTACGTTGGGGCGACCGGCCGGCGGCGCGGCGGCCTGCGACTGCCGAAGCTGGTCTTCGAGCTGGCGGTTGCGGAACTGGAGCTCTTCATTCTGGCCGGTGAGCTGGCGCAACTGGCTTTCGAGCTGCTGGACCCGCACTTCCGGATCGACATCTTCAAGTTGCTGCTGCGCCATGGCGATAGAGGGTATGGCCAGCGCCGCCGACATCAGCAGCACGCGCGCGAGACTTTGCAATGGGGATGACATGTTGGCCTGACGGTTTTTGCGCCACACGAAAGCGCACCACGTTGAGAACCGTACTACGCCAAAAATGTGACTTTCGACAGCGTCAAACCTGCGCGTCAAAACAAAACCGGCGCCTGCCCGAAGGCGGACGCCGGCTCGCTGATATCAATCCAGCGCTCAGGCGCCGGCGTTGAGCACGGTGACGGCGCGTCGATTCTGCGACCAGCACGAAATGTCATTACACACCGCGACCGGGCGTTCCTTGCCGTAGGAGATCGTCCGCATCCGGCTGCCATCGATGCCGCGGGAAGCGAGGAAGGTCTTGACCGACTGGGCGCGACGGGCGCCGAGGGCAATATTGTATTCACGGGTGCCGCGCTCGTCGGCATGGCCCTCGATGGTGAAGGAATAGCGGTTATAGCTCTGCAGCCACTGCGCCTGCTTCTCCAGGGTCGCGATGGCCTGCGGCGACAGCTCGGTCTGGTCGCTCTCGAAGAAGACGCGGTCACCGACATTGACCACGAAGTCCTGCTGGCTGCCCGGCGTCGCGGCATTGGCCATCGAACCGTCAGCCCCGAGCGGATTCTTGTTGGCGCACGCGCCCATCGACAGCGCCACGGCAAGCACCGCGGCCAGTTTTAATCCCTGGAGGATACGCATCTGATGTTTCATTCGGGAGCCTCCAACGCTCACGCTTTTTCCGACTGTCTTCGGTCTACAGGGCGTTGGTTAAGCGAACGTTCCGTCAACCTTGATGAGGTGTTGCCAAAACCGATCAAATGCCACAGGTCGCCCAAAAGCAACCGCATGGTTAATGGGTTGCAAATGTGGCGTCACGGTGAAGTCAGATCGCCGGAAACGCGTTTCCCAGGCCATTTGTCCACCTGCCCTCGCGAACTGCCGTCGGACAGCGCACCGGCGGGTGAAATCCGTCAACGACCCGAGCTGGTGGCAGGCATCACCGCGACCATCGACTCCACCGGGAACTCGGGCCCGCTCAGCGCCGGCGAGGCATGCAGGTTTTTGCGTTCGAACAGCATGCGCCGCTCAAAATAGCTGGAACGGAAATACGGATAGCGGGCGAAAACCTTTTCGCGCAGCGCCGGATAATCGACCGCCATCAGCGCCAGCGGCTTGGTCAGCGTCGGATAGGGCCGCGGCGGGCATAATGGTTCGTGCAGGAAGACGCGACGGTAAAATGCCTGATGCTCGGCCCGCGCGGTGGCGGTACCGATATCGGCGTTAAAATAAGAGCACGCCACATAGGCCAGACGCAGCGTCATGTAAGGCAGATGCGGCAGCCGCTGATTGGGATCGGCCACGAAACGGTTCGGATCCACGATCGTCTTGCCGCGCGCCAGTTCGGGCAACAGAATATCGGGAAAGGCGTCCACCGCCGGCGAGTCGGGATGATCGGGCGAGGCCACGCTGATGCGCAGCGAACTGGCCAACGTGCCATCGACGAAGATGCCGAACACCCAGGAATGCGATGACTCGTCGAAGCGGTCGGTCAGCCGGCGGTCCGGCCGCGGCTCGATCGCCCCTTCGTGAAGATAGGCCCGGTATCGCAGTTCGTAGATCGCTTCCTTCTCGGCCTCGGTCTCGGCTAACCGGTAGTCAACCCGATCCAGAAGTTCGCTGCCGTGACCAATGAAGCCGCTTATCGTTTCAACCGCAGCCATTCCCGGCCTTTCCACGCGTATCTACTCACCTAACGAAAGGTTAATAGTTTCCTATTGTAAGTCAAAGGAGTCGACCTATTAGGGTTAACCCCTCCCAAATTTGCAACCACAGGCAGAACTTCGTCGTTGGTTCAAGCTTTGCCGGCTGATGAACGTGCCGACCTGGAAAGCAGCTCATCCGGCTGACGGCCGTGCGAGGCGTTCAGCAATTGACGGACGCGTGTCGCCGGGACCGGACGGCTGAACAGAAAGCCCTGTGCCTCGGTGACCGTCCCGTCGGCGCTGATCAGCTCGAGCTGTTCATTGGTCTCGATTCCCTCGACGACCACCGACATGCCGAGATCGGCGCTGAGCCGGGCTACGCCGCGCAGCAGCGTCAGCGGCCGATCGGTATCGATGCCCTCCAGGAACGAACGGTCGATTTTGACTTTCTGCAACGGAAAGTTGTGAAGATAGCTGAGGCTGGAATAGCCGGTGCCGAAATCATCCAGCGAAATCCGGCAACCTGCCGCGTGCAACTGCGACAGCGCATCATGAGTCCATTTGGTATTCTTCAACAATGACGACTCGGTGATCTCGATTTCAAGACGGTTCGCCGGCAGTCCCGACACCTCGAGCGCGTAGCGTACCTCGCTGAGAATGTCGCGCTGATGAAACTGTTGCGACGAGAAATTGACGGCGACGCTGACGGCGTCCGGCCACTTCATACATTCCATGCAGGCTTTGCGCAGGATCCAGCGACCGAGATC
Source organism: Tardiphaga sp. (assembly GCF_025356345.1). Classification (GTDB taxonomy): domain Bacteria; phylum Pseudomonadota; class Alphaproteobacteria; order Rhizobiales; family Xanthobacteraceae; genus Tardiphaga. The sequence continues at coordinate 47,295 of NZ_JANXTC010000033.1, read as the reverse complement.
GACGATCAACCCCATATCCTCGGCGACCGGAATGATATCGACGGGCGACACGGCGCCGCGAACTGGATGGTTCCAGCGTAGCAAGGCTTCGCAGGTCGATATCCGGCCCGACCTCAAATTGACTAGCGGCTGATAATAAAGCTCGAATTCTTCATTGGCGAGCGCCTTGCGCAGGTCCAGTTCCAGGACCCGGCGCGCTTCCACGGTTTGCGCCATCTCGTCGCGGAAGAAGCAAAACGTACCGCGGCCCGAGGCTTTGGCACGATACAGCGCCATGTCTGCGTTTTTCAGCAGTCCATCAGCGCCGACGCCCGGCTGCGTCATGGCGATGCCGACGCTGGCACCGATTTCGACCTGATGGTTGTCAACTTCGTAGCGTTCGCTGAGCCGCTCGACGATCCGTCGCGCCAGATCGGCGGCGTCGTGATTGGTCTTGATGCCGCGCTGGAACACAACGAACTCGTCGCCGCCGAAACGCGCAACGAAATCATCCTTGCGCAGCAGTTCCCGCATCCGGTCGGCAACCATGCACAGCAACTGGTCACCGCAGGGATGACCCAGCGTGTCATTGACCTGCTTGAACTGATCGAGATCCACAAACAGCAGCGCGGCGAGCGACGAATCCTCGGCGCTTTTAAGCATTTTCCCAATTTCTTTGCGGAAGCTGACGCGGTTGGGAAGGCCCGTCAGTTCGTCAAACCTGGCCATATGGCTGATCAACGCTTCGGAATTACGCCGCTCCGTGACGTCCTCGACCAGAACCACGGTGCCGCCGCCGACCATCGGCTGAAATCGCCACGACAAGGCGCGCTCGTTATCCTGCGAGCGATCGAGCGTGGTGATCTGAGCAGGTTTCGAACTCTCGATTTCCACGATGATCGTGGTCCCACTCGTCTGCGACAGCGAGCCCGCCTTGACGAACGCCGCGATCATTTCACGCAAGCTGTCGCCGCGGCGAACCAGATTGCCGCCGCAGCCCATCATCTGGTTGAAGTGATTGTTGATGACGGCAAGGCGCCCGTCCGCTCCAAACATGCAGAGCCCGTTCGGCATGTTGTTGAGCGCGGTGTCGAACTGCCCCGCCAGCGCGGCGGCGCGTTCGGTTTCGGTAAGCGCCTTGACGAAGATTTCGTGCAGATTGAGATTGATCAGCCGAAGTCCGACAAAGAACAGCACCAGCAGGCCGGCCAGAGCGACGTAATAAGGGTCGCCACGCAATGCGAGGGCGATCGACATCGGCGCCGTGGCATTGATGATATGCGCCTGGATGATCTCGGGGCGGCCGTAATTGCGACCGACGCTGGCCGCGATGTAACCGATCGTGACCGCCGTACACACCATGTGCGCCACCGGATCATCGCTGCCCATCAGGACGATGAAACACCAGATGCCGAGCGAAGCGGCATAGAGGTCGGCGCCGATCTTGTAGCGCGGTTCCCACCATGCGGCCCGTTCCGGCGTCAGCGGCGAGCCGCGCCGTTCGCGTTCATAGATATGCATCTGGATCGCACGCGCGCCGCCGACGGCGACGATAAGCAGGGCACACGGCCAGAGCAGGACGTTGCCGGTTTTCCAGACGGTCATGACCGCGCCGACGGCAGCGCAAAGCGTTCCGGCCAGCGCCGGCGCGGCGTTCTGGAATAGAGAGTTGACCAACGCGGCATAGATACTGGGCGGCAGCATCTTTTCGTCAGCGTCTGTCTCGGGCTCAATCAATCGCATCAGCACGCGCCGTTCGTTCGATGTACGACGCTCGAAGATACCCGCGGGTCGTGAAACCTTCTTAAGGGAACATCGTTAACCGGATATTGAACGTCGCTTAAAATGTGCGGAATTTGCTGTAATTTCAGGGTAGTAGGCAAGTTTTGCCGCAGCACTATTCCGCGCTGTGGAAATCCTTAACCGGCGTCGTAAATAGTTTGTTTACGACAGTAATGGCGACCACGCCGGGTCCGACGCGAAGCCGGGCGTTGGTACTTTCAATTCATTGCGTCCGGAAACATCGACAGTGAACAGCGACGGGCCGCCGGCGCCGCCGGGCTCACGGAAGAACATGATGACACGACCATTCGGCGCGAAGGTCGGACCTTCATTGTGGTAGCCGGAGGTCAACAGACGTTCGCCGGAGCCATCCGGCTTCATGATACCGATTGAGAACTGGCCGCCGCCCTGCTTGGTGAAGGCAATGTAGTCACCGCGCGGCGACCATACCGGCGTCGAGTAGCTGCCATCGCCAAACGAGATACGCTGGGCCGGGCCGCCGGTGGCGGCCATCGTATAGATCTGCGGCTTGCCGCCGCGATCGGATTCGAAACAGATCTTGCTGCCATCCGGCGCATAGGACGGCGAGGTATCGATCGCGGGAGTGTCGGTCAGCCGCGTGGTGGATTTGGAACGCAGATCCATCACGAACAGGTTGGAGTTGCCGCCCTGCTGCAAGCTCATGATGACGCGCTGACCGTCCGGCGAGAAGCGCGGAGAGAACGACATTCCGGGAAAATTGCCGACGATCTCGCGCTGTCCGGTCTCGATGTTGAACAGGTAGACCTTGGGGTCGCCCTGCCCGAACTCCATATAGGTAATTTCCTGCGTTGACGGCGAGAATCGCGGCGTCAGCACCAGATCGGCACCGCGGGTGAGGTAGCGCACATTGGCGCCGTCCTGGTCCATTAGCGCCAGGCGCTTGACGCGGCGTTCCTTGGCGCCGGTTTCGTCGACAAACACGACGCGGCTATCGAAATAGCCTTTTTCGCCGGTGAGGCGCTCGTAGATCTGGTCGGAAATGATATGGGCGATGCGGCGCCAATATTCCGGCGAGGTGAAATATTGCTGGCCGGTGAGCTGCTGGCCGGTGGCGACATCCCACAGCCGGAACTCGGCCTTCAGCCGTCCGTCGGGCTGACGCGTCATGCGGCCGGTCACCAGCGCCTGGGCATTGATGGTCTTCCAGTTCTGGAACTGCGGTGGCGTATCGATGCTGGTGACCTTGTCGATGAAGGCCGCGGGATCGATTGGCGCGAACAAGCCGCTGCGCTTCAGATTGTTGGTAATCACCTGGGCGACACCGACGCCGACCTCGTTGTCGGCGGCTGTCCCGGCGACGAAATTAGGAATCGCGATTGGCAGCGGGGCGACATTGCCTTCGGTAATTTGCACCCGCGCCTGACCAAGAGCCGTGCGGCCACCCGCACCGATCAGCAGGCCCGTCGATGCCATTCCGGAGATAATCTGTCGGCGACTGGGGCGAAACAACATTGAAGGCAATCCATTCTTGTCGGTCATTGTTGCAGGCTTTGCTGGATATCGACGATCGGCAATGCGGCAGACAGGCTCATGACCGGCGCTCGGTGAAGACGGGTTCGAAAAACTTCCATTCATCGAAATAGGCCGCCGGCAGCTTGTACGGCTGGCATTCGATAATCGCGCGCAGGGCGCTTTCCTGGTAGACGCGGAAATACGGGGTGGACGGGCTGCTGACGCTCTGCGGGGTGGTCTCCAGCGAGCCGTCCTGCTTCAGTTTGACGCTGAAGATGGCTTCGGTCATCTGCGCTTCGATACCGCCATAGGGCTTCTTCCAGCAGCGCTCTACCTGCGACTTGAACATCGCCCCCCAGGTCGCGGAATTATCCGCGGCCTTGCCCTTCGACAGGCCAAGGGCGGCGTTTGAATTCAACGTTTCGCCGGTCGCCGCGTTCCGGCTCGGATCGCGCTTGTCGAGCAGGGCCGCGATCTTCGACTGGTCGAAGGTGCGCTCGGGCTTCTTGGCCTCCATCGTCGCCTGGGCTTCGGCCTTGGCTTTTGCGTCGGCGTCAGACTTGGCCTTTGCCTCGGCTTTGGCCTTCGCCCTGGCTTGCGCGTCAGCCTTTGCCTTGGCATCGGCCTGGGCCTTGGCTTGCGCGTCGGCCTTTGCCTTGGCGTCCGCCTGGGCCTTGGCTTCGGAAACCGCCTTGGCCTGCGCCAGCGCTTCAGCCTCTATCTTCGCCTCGGTCGCAGCATCCGCCTTGGCCTTGGAGTCCGCCGCGGCCTTGGCTTCCGCCTTGGCAGCGGCGGCAGCGGCGGCGGCTTGCGCGGCGGCCTCGGCGGCGGCCTTGTCTTCCGTTTTCGGCTGCGGCGGCGGCGTGGTTTCAGTCACGACCGGCGCCTTCTCGGTGATCTTGCCGACGGTGTCGTCGAGCGGCTTGGCCTCGGCGACCTTCTCGACCAGCGGCGCCTTGATTTCCTTCTTGCCGGACTTGATGCCGGCGGTGACCTTGGCGAGTTGATCGGCGGAGATGATGTCGACGGGAAGCGAGTCTTCCGGAATAGAGACGAAGGCCTTCGACGAGAAAGACACGAGTCCCCAGCCCAGCACGAGCACGTGCAGGGCCACGGATGCCGCGAGTGTCTTGTCGACCTTCACCTTCAGGTCCCCTGCTCCACCTCGGTTACCAGCGCCAGCCGCTTGAAACCGGCGCCGGACAACTGGCCCATCACGCGGGCCACGGTTCCATAATCGGCCTTCTTGTCCGCGCGCATGAAGATACGCTCATCGACTCCACCACGGGCGTCGGTGATGGCCTTCAATTTCGGTATCAGATCGTTCATCTCCACCTCGGTGTCATTGATGAAGATCTTTCCCTTGATATCAACGGATAGCTGCAGCGGCGTCTTGTCCTGCTCCAGGCTCTTGGCCTGGGTTTGCGGCAGGTCGAGCGGCACGCCCACGGTCAGCATCGGCGCCGAGACCATGAAGATGATCATCAGCACCAGCATGACGTCGACCATCGGGGTAACGTTGATCTCGGCCATGACGTTGGCGCGACGACGACCTCGTCGTCCGCCGCCACCGCCTCCGCCCATATTCATGCCCATGATCGAATGCCCGCTGTCAGGTTCAAGGTCATCGTCCTCAGACGCGCTCGTCGATCTGGCGCGACAGGATCGCCGAGAATTCGTCGGCGAAACCTTCCAGGCGCTGGGCCTGGCGGTTCACCTCGGACGTGAACTTATTATAGAAGATAGTGGCGGGTATGGCGGCGATAAGGCCGATGGCGGTGGCGAACAGCGCCTCCGCGATGCCGGGCGCCACTACCGCGAGCGAGGTGTTCTTGGACGCGGCGATCGACTGGAAGCTCGACATGATGCCCCAGACGGTTCCGAACAGGCCCACGAAGGGGCCGGCGGAACCGACGGTGGCCAGCACCAGCAGCCGGCGCTCCAACCGCTCGACCTCGCGTGCGATGGAGACGTTCATCACCTTGTCGATCCGCATCTGCAGCCCGGTGAACGAGCGCGCCTGGCTCTCGAACGAGCGCTTCCACTCGCGCATCGCCGCGACAAAACACGCCGCCATCGACTGCGTCGGCTTGGTGGACAGCGCGCGATACAGATCCTCGATCGACTCGCCGGACCAGAACGCCTGCTCGAAACGGTCCATGGCGCGCTTGGTGCGCGAAAACAGGAAGATCTTGTCGATCGCGATCGCCCACACCCACACGGAACAGCCGAGCAGGCCCATCATGACCGCCTTGACGATCCAGTGAGCCTGCCAGAACAGCGCAACCAGCGAGACGTCGGAAGAAGCGAGCGGCAGGGCTGACTGCGCCACATCGGCCGGGTTCATAGGCGGTATCCTCTCAACGCAAAAATTCCATTCAAACCAGCGGCTTGTCGATGCCGGTGGCGGCCACGCGTCAGGCGCGGCGTGGACGCCAGCGCAAACCTTGTCATGTCGCATGAGGGGCTCATCCCGAGCCGGGCCTTGAATCCCCTGCCAACATGTCAAAACGAGGGCTTGCCCCCTTTTGCAGGCTTTACCAGACGCTAATCGTGGTTAACGGAGAGTTACCAAAGGGGCTTTACACGGAGAAATGAAGCGGAATTCGCTTGTTCGGCCGGGCCGCTGTGCCCCTTAAACGAAACCGCCCATCTGCCAGGCAGATGGGCGGTCCGTGCGGTCTCTCAAGAGGGATCAGAATCGCCCGCGGCGAAGCCTGTCCCCGTTGCCTCAGCCCTGCGGCTGGGTGTCGCTCGGCGGCGTCGGCCGCGGCCGGTGCTGGGCCATGAACTGGTCGAACTCTTCCTTGTCCTTGGCGTGGCGCAGCCGATCCAGGAAGTCCTTGAATTCATGCTGCTCTTCCTCGAGGCGGCGCAGCGTCTCGACGCGGTATTCGTCGAAGGCGCGGTTGCCGGAGCTCGGCGGGCCGAAGCCGCCGAAATTGAAGCCGCGACGCTCCATCCGGCCGCGCATCCGCTCCATCTTGTGCTGCATGCGCTCCATCTTGTTGGCGAACCGATCGCCATGATCCCAGCAACCCATTTTCCTGCTCCCAAGCGTGAAGAAAAGAAGTGCGAGGCCAACCGGCCACCACACGATGAAACCCAGTACGATCAGTGCAATGCGCCAGGGCGATTGCGTCCGGTAGGACATCTGCCGATCGTCGGGGTAGTCCCAGCGATTGAGGTCCGCAGCGTTGGCCATTTGCCTCTCCATGGACGGCGCCATGCCGTCGGTGAATGTAAATAACATTTACATACCTAAACCGAAGGCTGATTTTGTCAAGATATCCGGGGCGGGCGATGATCGAATTATTTTGCCGCCTTGCCCCACGGGCCGGCCGGCCTGTCGTCGGCCTCCGGAACCGGCGCTGGCGGCGGCCGGCGATCGGTCGGAAATCCCAAACCGCGCAAATAGATCAGTACGCCGGCCTCGAGCAGGTCCTCGGGCGGCATCGGCAGCTTGCGGCGCGCGGCGTCGCCGCGGCCGAACAACGACGCGACACCATGGGCCAGCGACCAGATATGCAGCGCCATCATCAGCGCCGGCGGTCGCGCCACCCCGGGCGGCGTCAGCGCCGCGAGCCGCTCGGCGGCGGCTCGGATCACGCCGAAAGCGCGTTCGCCGGCCGCCATCAGCAACGGATTGGCATCGGCGGGAATTCCGGATTCGAACATCGCCGAATAAAACGCCGGTTCGGTGCGGGCAAATTCCAGATAGGCCTTTCCGACCCGCTCGAACGCCGTGACCGTGTCCGGCCGGCCATCGTCCCAGGCCGCGGTCAGGGTCGCCTCGAACTGCTCGAAGCCGCGTTGCGCGATGCTGGCCAGCAGATCGTCGCGATCGCGAAAATGCCGGTAGGGCGCGGCGGCGCTGACGCCGGCGGATCGCGCGGCATCGGCGAAAGTGAAGCCCGCCGGGCCCTTTTCGGCGATCAGCCCGAGCGCCGCCTGCAGCAGCGCCTCTTTCAGATTGCCGTGATGATAGCCGCGCTCGGCGCGGCGGTCGTCCTTGCGCCAGCTCATGTGAAGGGCTTTTACATGAGCCGGGCCGCGAGGTCACTAGTTCCCGCAGCCTAAATTCGGCCGCAAGACCTGAAAACCTGGTGCGGGAATTCGCATCCACCAAAAATTCTTGCGGCCACAATGTGGCAGCGCCAAACGCCGTCGATCCGGTCGCGCGACCCTGCCGGGACAGCTATCTGCCCAACTCCGACGCGCGCAACCTTTCCCCCTGGTCGCGCAGTTCCGGCGTCAGCGCCTCGCCAAAATCCTCCGGCGCAAAGATCTGACGGATTTCGATCTCGGCGCCGCCGTCGAACGGCGCCCGCTTCATCCAGGCGATCGCCTCGTCCTTCGACGCTACCTCGATCAGCCAGAAGCCGGCGACCAGATCGGCCGTGACGGCGAACGGACCCTCGGTCACCTTGGGCTCCGTACCGGCAAATGTGATGCGCGCGCCTTTCGACGTCGGATGCAGTCCCTCGCCCGCCCGCATCACGCCGGCCTTGAACATCTCTTCGTTGAACCTGCCCATCGTGGTCAGCATCTCCGTCGATGGCATCACGCCGGCTTCGGTGTCATTGCTGGCCTTCACGATCACCATGAAACGCATTGCTTGCTCTCTCTCAAAAGGCTGTGGGATCATCCGCCCGACGGATGCCCTATGACAAGACGGTCCGGACGTGGCTGCCCCGACATCACGTGCGGATTAATTCGCCATCACGACGAGGTCGCCTGCGCGACGAATTCATCGCCCTGATAGGTCGCGCCGAAATAGACGTCGATGCTTCGAATGCGATCGCCGTCGAACACGACGAACTCGGTATTGCGAAAGCGCGGGTGGTATCGGCCTTGCTGCTAGCCGTCACGCGAGTTTCTCCCTGGGGTACATTTGGAAATATGGCTGCGCGTCCGCGACTGTCCGCGCACAGGACGGCCGCACCAGCAACCGATGCAAGTAACAGGCAAGATTGCGATGCGTATCGCCGAGTGGCATGATCTCGCAAAATGACGACAACGGATGATAGTACAGCGTCAACGACATCGGACCTCCCCATGCTGCGCGCGCGGTTGGTGTCGACCGCGCCTGACTGCAAGACGGACTAAAACCTTTCGTGCCGACATCCGCGGCAACAAATTCCCGCCGCATTAATGAATGATTCTCCATACGTCGATCGTCGCTGAGTGGGTACTCATGATGCGGTGACTCGACTTCGGGGTGTTCCGCGTAAAATCTGTCTGATGCCTTGGGCGCTCGCCACGCAGTGATGCGGCGCGTCCGTGGCTGGTCCGTGTCTGGGGAGAAACGATGAAGAGCGCCAGATTCAAGGCAGGCTTTCGCTTCGAGCAGGCCCTGGCGGTGCTCGCACAGGCGCTGGCGGTGACGGCCATGCTCGTCATCGCCGGCGTTGTCTTTTACGTACGGTAGGTTGGACGGCCTCCGCCGGCCGGGCTTGTCGCGGCCGGTGGCGTTCTCTACACAGCCCTGAAGCAATCAAAACGGCAGGGCAGGACATGACCACTCCATCACCGCGCAAGGTCGCGCTCGTTACCGGCGCCGCGCGCGGCATTGGCCTCGCGGTCGCCAAACGCTTTCTCGCCGAGGGCTACAACGTCGCGCTGCTCGATATCGAGAACGACTTGCTGCGGGCCAGCGTCGCGGCGCTGAACGATCCCGCCAACACGCTCGCCCTCCATGCCGATGTCGCCGACGCCGCGGCCGTGGCCGCCGCCTTTGCCGCCGCGCAGGCCCGCTTCGGCCGGCTCGATGCGCTGGTCAACAATGCCGGCATCGCCGTGTTCAAGCCGCTGCTGGACACCACGCAAGCCGAATGGCAGCGCGTGATGGACGTCAACCTGACCGGGCCGTTCCTGTGCACCCAGGCCGCCGCGCCCTTGATGCGCGAACATGGCGGCGGCGCCATCGTCAATATTACTTCCATCTCGGCGCTGCGCGCCTCGACGCTGCGCACCGCCTACGGCACCAGCAAGGCCGGCCTGGCGCATCTGACCAAGCAATTCGCGGTGGAGCTGGCCACCCTGGGCATTCGCGTCAACGCGGTGGCGCCCGGCCCGGTCGAGACCGCGATGGCCAAGGCGGTGCATACGCCGGCGATCCGCGCCGACTATCACGACACCATTCCGCTGAACCGCTATGGCGGCGAGGACGAACTGGCGGACGCGGTATTCTTCCTGTGCAGCCCGCGCGCCAGCTATATTACCGGCCAGATGCTGGCGGTCGATGGCGGCTTCGAGGCCACCGGCATCGGCCTGCCGACGTTAAGGCGTGACGGCAGCAACGGGTAAAGGCGCAGGCCCCTCCACGTCCCTATTCCGCCGCGACCGTGTCCTGTTCGCGCGGTCGCAGCGTCGCGACGCTGACCATGAACGCGCCGACCGCGGTACAGGCGATGGTCGCCACCATCGGCAGCGAGGTGCCGTCGGAAAACTGGCTGGCGACCGCGATCATCAGGCCGCCGGTGACCATCTGCAGCGTGCCGCCCAGCGCGGCGGCGATGCCGGCGATCGGGCCGTGATTTTCCAGCGCCAGCACCATGGTCGCGGGAATTACCAGGCCGAGAAAGGCAAACGACAGGAACAATAGCGGGATCAGTACAAGCAGGCTGTCGAAGCCGAGCAGCGTCAGCGCCAGCAGCAGCAGCGCGAAAGCGGCATAGGCCGACACCGCCGCCAGCACCATCCGCGCCATGCCGAAACGGCCACCGAGCGCGCTCGCCAGTTGCGAGGCGCCGATGAAACCGACCGCGTTGACCGAGAACGCCAGGCTGTATTGCGTCGGCGTCAGACCGTAATGGCCGATATAGACAAAGGACGACGTCGCCAGAAACGCGAAGAAGCTGGCCAGGCCGAGGCCGCCGATGAAGGTCAACCCGAGGAAATGCGCATCGCGTAACAGCTCGGCGAAGCTGCCGAGCACGTTGCGGACGCTGCCGCTGATCCGCGCATGCGGCGGCCGCGTCTCCGGCAGCAGGCAGGCCACCAGCACCAAGGCGATCAGCGCCGCGATCGTGACCGCGACGAACACCGCGCGCCAGCCGAACGGCACGATCAGCGCGCTACCGGTGAGCGGCGCCAGGATCGGCGACACCGAGAACACCAGCATCGCCAGCGCCATCAGCCTTGTCGCCTCGACGCCGGTGTGCAAATCGCGGATGATGGCGCGCGGAATCACCGCCATCGCGGCGGCGCCGGCGCCCTGCAGCACGCGAAACGCGATCAGCCAGCCGATCCCCGGCGCCAGCGTGCAGCCGATCGAGCCGGCGATGAACAGCAGCAGCCCCGCATAGAGCGGCGCCTTGCGGCCATAGACATCGGACAGCGGGCCATAGGCGATCTGGCACAGGCCGAAGGCGATGAAGAACATCGTCAGCGTCATCTGCGTCGCCGCGGTCGTGGTGCGCAGATCGGCCGTGATCGCCGGCAGTGCCGGCAAATACATGTCGATCGCAAACGGACCGACGGCGGACAACAGACCAATCACGATGGCGTTGCGGGTAAAGGGTGTCATGGGCTGTCTTTTTGTTGAATGTCGAAAGCTACCGTGTCCCGGACGTGGCGCGGCGTTCGTCACGCTGCTCCGCGTCCGGGACCGTATCCATCGCCGGCGTTTGGAATGGCCCCGGCTCCGCGCCGCGCACGCGACGCAGGGCGCCGCGTGCGCGGCAAGAAAGCTCTTAGCCTATTGGCCGCAATTGATCATCCAGGGAATGCCGAATTTATCGACGCACATGCCAAAGCCTTTTGACCAGAAGGTGGCGGCGAACGGCATCCTGATGGCGCCACCGTCGGCGAGCGCCTGAAAGGTCTTTTCGCCCTCGGCGGGATCTTCCATGTTCAGGCTGATCGAAAACCCCTGCGGCGTCTTGAAGAATTCCGGCGGCGCATCGGATGCCATCACCACCTCGCCGTCGATCGACAGCTGCGCGTGCAGCACCTTGTTCGCCATCTCCGGCGGCATGTGCTCGGCGGCAGGCGACCCCTCGACATGCATCAGCACGTCGATCTTGGCGCCGATCGCCTGGACGTAAAAGTTGAAAGCTTCTTCGCAGTTGCCATTGTAGTGGATGTAGGGATTGACCTGCATTGTCGTCTCCTTTGCTGATGGGTCACGAAACCCGGTCGTGTATCGAAATGTCGGCGACATCACGATGGTCCGCCTCCGCCGATGGGTTTCGCAACGGCTCAACCCATCCTACGGCCCGGCGGTTGGCTCTGATCCGCCAGCCGGTCGAGATGCAGCCGGATATGCGCGGCCTCCGCCGAGGTGCTGGCAAGCGCGATGGCGCGGTTGAAAGCGATCCGGGCTTCGTCATGGCGGCCAAGTTGCATCAGATAGGCGCCCTGCGCGCCATGGAAGTGAAAGTAATTTTGCAAGCGCGGCGCCAGCGGCGCGATCATCGCCAGCGCCGCTTCCGGCCCGCGCAGTTTTGAAACGGCCACCGAGCGGTTCAGCGTCACCACCGGCGACGGCTGCAGGATTTCCAGCGAGCCGTACAGCAGCTCGATCTGCGCCCAGTCGGTGTCCGCCGGTGTTACGGCGCGGGCATGCAATGCGGCGATCGCGGCCTGGATCTGGTACGGTCCGGTGCGACGGTGGCGCATCGCCTTGTCGATCAGCGCCAGCCCCTCGGCGATCATCTGGCCGTTCCACAGGCCGCGGTCCTGATCGTCGAGCAACACCAAAGCGGCATCGGCATCGAAGCGCGCCGCGGCGCGGGCATGCTGCAGCAGCATCAAGGCGGCGAGGCCCATGATTTCCGGCTCCGCCGGAAACAGTTTCAGCAGCAGCCGCGCCAGCCGGATCGCCTCCTCGCACAGCGGCGCGCGCCGATCGATATTGTCGCCGGAGGCGGAATAGCCCTCGTTGAAGATCAGATAGAGCATCGCCGCCACCGCCGCGAGCCGCTCGCCGCGTTCCGGCGCGCCCGGCGTCTCGAACGGCACGTCGGCTTTGGCAATCGCCGATTTGGCGCGGGTGATGCGCTGCTCCATCGCGGCGTCGGAGACCAGAAAGGCGCGCGCGATCTGCTTGACGGTGAGGCCGGAAACGATGCGCAGCGCCAGCGCGATCTGCTGCGTCGCCGGCAATCGCGGATGGCAGCAGATGAACAGCAGCCGCAAGATGTCATCGCGATACTGCGAGCCGTCGAGCCGTTCGGCGAGCGCGCTCTCGGCGTCATCGAGGTCGGAGATCTCCGCGGCGTCGTCCGGCAGTGGCGCATGCTTGCTGGTCTTGCGGATATCGTCGATGGCGACGTTACGGCCGACCATGATCAGCCAGGCCGCGGCGTCGCGCGGCGGGCCGTGCCGCGGCCAGATTTTGAGCGCCCGCAGGCAGGCATTCTGGAACGCCTCCTCGGCGGTATCGAGGTTGCGAAAATAGCGCAACAGCGCGCCGAGCGCCTGGGGGCGCGCCGAACTCAGCGCGGCCTCGATCCAGGCCAGATCGGTCATGGCAGCATCCCCCCATGGAACAACCCGATCGGGCGGACTTCATAGGCGCCGCCGGGATTGGCCGCGCCAAGATCGTGCGCCACGTCCAGCGCGCTGTCGAGATCCGCGCATTCGACGACGTAGAAGCCGAGCAGCTGTTCCTTGGTTTCGGCGAACGGGCCATCCAGCACCATCGGCGGGTCTTCCTTGCGCAAGGTGGCCGCCGAAGTGGTCGGCAGCAGCCGCGCCACCGGGCCGAGCCGGCCCTGGGCGGCGAGCTTGCCATGCACCACGGCGAGCCTGGCCATCACCGCGTCGTCCTCGTCCTTCGACCATGCGCCGACGACGGCTTCGTCATGATAGCAGAGAATGGCGTAAAGCATGGCTGGTCTCCTTGGCTGGAAGACGGATGACAAAGGGCCATCCCGACAACGTTGCGGAATTATGTTGGAGCACAGCCCTGGCGGCAATCAGCTCGCCGCATCCTGGCACAGCAGGCCGATCGCGCCGTCCACAATCGCTTCCAGTTCCCCGCGCGCCACGCCCGCCCGGGCGCGGATCGACAACGAAAACAGGGTCGCGGCGGCCATCTCGGCACGAACGGCGATATTTGTCGATGTCAGCAGCTCGCCCTTCTCGACAGCGGTCCGAAACGCAATATTGAAGGCCTTGTCGACATCCCGCAGCCCCTGCATGACGATGGCGCGAATGTCTGGATCGGCGATGGCATCGGATGCCACCGTCATGACCGTGAAGCAGCCGCGCGGCGCCTCGCCGAGCAGATAGATGTCGAGCGCAATCGCAAAGATCCGGCGCAGCCGCTCGCGCAGGCCGATATCGGCGCTGAAGGTTTCCTTCAGCTCCGCGGCATAGTCGTCGCGGTAGCGCTGATAGCTTTGGATGTAGAGCGCTCGCTTGTCACCGAAAGCGCCGTACAGGCTCGGCCGGTTCATACCGGTAGCGGCGCTCAGATCGTCCAGCGAGGTCGCGGCAAGACCGGACTTGCGGAACAGAGCCAGCGCCTGGCCGATCGCCTGCTCCGGCTCGTAGGCCCGCGGCCGGCCACGACGCCTGGGCTCGAGGAAAACCGCAGCCTTTGGTGCTGATGTCTTTTTTTGTACCATTTCGCATTTAATTCCTTGACGATGGTTATATTATGCGAGACGTTACAAAAATCAACCAGCGGCGTTTGCACAACGCCGCGAGTAACGGAGACACCCATGGATCTGTATTTCCTGCCGATGGCCTGTTCGATGGCCACCCGCATTGCGCTCAATGAAGCCGGCGCGACCGCGACCTACCTCGAAGTCGATCCGAAGACCAAGCGCGTGCTGTCGGACGGTTCGGATTTCCGCGCGGTCAACCCGCTCGGTCTGGTGCCGACATTGCACACCGACGACGGCGTCGTGCTGACGGAGAACGCCGCGATCCTGCAATACGTCGCCGACCGCTTCCCGGATTCCGCCATCGCGGCGGGCTCGGGGCTCGACCGCAGCCGGCTGCAGCAATGGCTGTGCTTCATCGGCACCGAAATGCACAAGGGTCTGTTAAACCCGTTGCTTACGGAGACGGCGCCCGCGGAGGTCAAGGCCTATGCGTTGCAAAAGGGTCTGCCGCTGCTGGACTATCTCGACGCGCAACTCGAAGGCCGCGACTACCTGCTGGACCGTTTCAGCGTCGCCGATGCCTATCTGGTCACGGTACTCAACTGGACCACGGCCTTGCCGCCGATCGATCTCAACCGATGGCCGGCGATCAAGCGCTATTACGACATGCACCGGGCACGGCCCAGCGTGGCAAGCGCGATCGCGCAGGAGTATGAACTCTACAGGGCCCAGATCGCGCGGCACAGAGCGGCGGCTTAGCATCGCCCTATACCTCAGCGGGTCAACGCCGTCGCCTCGACCGGCATGAAGCTGGCTGTCGCCGACTTCATGCCGGGTCGCGAAATATCGAATGTCCCGACCACCGTTAAAGCACCGGCGGGCACGATGCGACCTCACGTCAATCTTGCGCGAGCTCGGGGAAACCGCAACTATCGAAGCCAGTTCGGGCCTCATACGGGAATCCAAGAGCCATGCAGTTTGATGACGTCATCCTCGGGCGCCGCAGCATCCGCGGCTACAAGCCCGATCCGGTGCCAAGGGCGCTGATCGAGGAAATCATCGGCCTGGCGATGCGCGCGCCGTCGTCGATGAACGTCCAGCCGTGGAATTTCTATGTCGTCACCGGCGAACCGCTCGACCGGATCCGCGCCGGCAACACCGAACGGATGGTGGCCGGCGTACCGCAATCGCGTGAATTCCGCATCGGTCAGCCCTTCGCAGGCCAGCACCGCGACCGGCAGGTCGGTGTCGCCAAGCAACTGTTCTCCGCCATGGGGATCGCGCGCGACGACAAGGAGATGCGGCAGGACTGGGTGCTGCGCGGCTTCCGCCAGTTCGACGCGCCGGTCTGCGTGATCGTGACCTATGACCGCGCCCTCGACGGCAGCGACGATACGCCGTTCGATTGCGGCGCCGTGGCGACCGCGCTGGTCAACGCCGCCTGGTCACGCGGGCTGGGCGCCGTGATCAACAGCCAGGGCATCATGCAGTCCCCGGTGGTGCGCGAGTACGCCGGCATCGCCGACGATCAGGTGATCATGAAAAGCATCGCGCTGGGATGGCCGGATGAAAATTTCCCGGCCAATGCGGTGGTGTCGGAACGAAAATCGGTCGCGGAAGCGACGGTGTTCGTCGGCTTCGACAGCTAGAGCATGATGACCTAAAGATGAATCGGTGTCCCATCCCCCGTCATTGCGAGGAGCGAAGCGACGCGGCAATCCAGAGCCACAAGCTCCGCAAGAACTGGATTGCTTCGTCGCAAGGGCTCCTCGCAATGACGGGGGTGAGTGATTTGAATTAACATAAAGTCATCATGCTCTAGCCCGGCCACCCTCCCCACCTTCGCGAAGCTGCGCTTCGCGCGGGGGGAGGGATGAGAAAGAGCGCTCCGGTCAGCAATGCCCGCTCAGATCCATGATCGTCGGCGCGTCGCCGTTCAGCGGATTGTCCGGATCGCGCGCATAGCGCAGCGTCTCGAAGCGCATCGCGCGGGCGTCGATCATCAGCAACCGGCCGACCAGCCCCTCGCCGAAACCGGTGATCTCGCGGATCGCCTCCAGCGCCATCATCGAGCCCAGCACCCCGGCGAGCGCGCCCATCACGCCGGCCTCCTGGCAGCTCGGCACCATGCCGGGGGGAGGCGCGTCCGGGAACAGGCAGCGATAGGTCGGGTTCAGCCCCCCCGCGGCATTTTTTTCATGCGGGCGCAGCGTGGTCAGCGAGCCGTCGAACGTGCCGAGCGCCGCCGAGACCAGCGGCTTCTTCGCCAGATAGCAGGCATCCGACACCAGATAGCGCGTCGCAAAATTGTCGGAGCCGTCGAGCACCAGATCATAGGCCGCGATCAATTCCATCGCATTCGACGGCCGCAGCCGCGCGTCATGGCCGACGAATGTGACATGCGGATTAAGCGCATGGATTTTCGCCGCCGCGCTGTCGACCTTGCGGGCGCCGATGTCCGGCGTGGCGTGGATGATCTGGCGCTGCAAATTGGACAGCGAGACGTGATCATCATCGACCACGCCGAGCGTGCCGATTCCGGCCGCCGCCAGATACATCAGCACCGGCGCGCCAAGCCCGCCGGCGCCGATCACCAGCACTTTTGCCGATCGCAGCGCGGCCTGGCCCTGGCCGCCGATTTCGCGCAGCACGATGTGGCGGGCATAGCGTTCGAGTTCGTCGGCGCTCAGCATGATGTGGTTGCTTCCATGTTTCTCACGGCCATCTCCCCCGTCATTGCGAGGAGCCCTTGCGACGAAGCTATCCAGTTCTTTCTTCGCGTGTGCCTTCTGGGTTGCCGCGTCGCTTCGCTCCTCGCAATGACGGCTGTGGGCGTCGGCACGCTTGAACCATCGCGCCGCTGTCGCAGACCCAGCAGATGTGCTTCAATTCGGCCACGTCAATCGTCACCCGGGACATGTCATGAGATCGTGGCTTACGGCAACATGGATGATCGCCGCGGCGACGACAGCGGCGTCCGCGCAGACGGCACCGCCGGCCGCGGCGGCGAAGCCGAAGCCGGCCGCCGCCGCGCCGGCCCGTCCGGCGCTGCAGAGCCCCGCCGACACCGCGAGCGCGATGGCGCAGGCCGAGCGGCTGGCGATCCAGTCCGACCTCGCCTGGGCCGGCGAATATAATGGCGCCATCAATGGCGAGGTCTCCGAGCGCATGGTCGCCGCGATCCGGACGTTCCAGAAATACAACGGCGCCCAACAGACCGGCGTGCTCAACCCGCAAGAGCGCGGCATCCTGCAGGCTGCCGCGAAGAAACTGCAGGACAATGTCGGCTGGAAGATCGTCACCGACACTTTGACCGGCGCACGCATCGGGCTGCCGACAAAACTGCTGCCGCAGCAGGCTTCTGATGCCAATGGCAGCAAATGGAGTTCCACCAGCGGATCGATCCAGATCCAACTCGCGCGCCGCAAGGAAGCCGCGCCGACCACCGCCGCGCTGGCCGAGCAGGAGAAGAAGGAGCCCGGCCGCAAGATCGAGTACAGCGCGATCAGGCCGGATTTCTTCGTGCTGTCGGGCATGCAGGGGCTGAAGAAATTCTACATCCGCGGCGCCTTCCGCGACAGCGAGGTGCGCCTCCTCACCATCCTCTACGACCAGGCCACCGAAGGCACCATGGCGCCGGTGGTGATCGCGATGTCGTCAGCCTTCAACGCGTTTCCGGCCGGCGCGATCGCCGCCGGCCCGCCGCCGCGCAAGAAGGTCGAATACGCCTCCGGCGTCATCGTCAGCGACGATGGTGCGATCGTCACCGACCGCCAGGCGATCGACGGTTGCCTGTCGATCGTGATTGCCGGCCATGGCCATGCCGACAAGCTCGCCGAGGACAAGGCCAGCGATCTCGCTCTGCTGCGGATATTTGGCGCGCGCGACCTGAAACCGCTGGCGCTGGGAAACCGCGCCACCGCGAAGCCCGCTCTCGACCTGATCGGCATCGCCGATCCGCAGAACCAGGGCGGCGCCGCGGCGGTCAGCCGGCTCAAAGTGTCGGTGACGCCCGTCGGAACTACTGGTGAGCTGGCGTTGTCGCCGGCACCCGGCCTCGGCTTTTCCGGCGCGGCGGCGATCGACGGCGAAGGCGCTTTCGCCGGGCTGGTTCAATTAAAACCCGTCATCGTCGCTGGCCCTGCCAACGGCAGCGCGATGCAGGCGGCGCTGGTACCAGCCGCCATTGTGCGCGCGTTTCTGGCCGCCAGCATGGTCAGCATGAACGACGCGCCCTCGACGGAAGCGGCGGCCTCCGTGGTGCGCGTGATCTGCGTGCGCAAGTAGCCTCGTTGCCGGGAGGCGGAACGGCGCATCACGCCCGGGACCGACCCTACCGGTATCCGACAGCATCATCAAAATCGCACGACCCATCAACACCAACTACACTTTGCCGGTAAAGCATTGCGACAGCTTGACTAAATATAGTCCGCGCCGTGCTATCAATAGTATTGCGCCGTCTTTTAAGTCATGATCATGACATAGCTGATTCGGCGTAGCTGCGATCTCGCATAGTCCTGCCTTTCGCTTCCGATGTGTCCAGCCAAGAACAGTCCGTCGCACCAAGCGGCTTCGACTCACTCTCTGGCGTGAAGCGTATCCCGTCATCGACAAAGGACTACCATCATGCAGACCATCGTTCTTGCCACCCAAAAGGGTGGCAGCGGCAAGAGCACGCTCGCCATCGGCCTCGCGCTGGCTGCGATGCAGGAGGGACATACTGTCCGGCTGATCGAGACCGATCCGCAGGGCACCCTGTCGAACTGGAAGAAGCGCCGGCTGGACGCCGAGCCTGGCGTCGAACCGGTGGAGACCGCCCACGATATCGAGCAGCGGCTCGAGATCTTCGAGCGCAACGGCGTGACGCTGACGGTGATCGACACCGCGGGCGGCATCAGCGACGTCACCACCGCAGCGATTCGCGCCGCCGATCTGTGCCTGATCCCGGTGCGGCCGAGCCTCGCCGATCTGGAGGCGGCGACGCCGACGCTGTGGCTGGCCCGCGCCTGCAAGACGCCGTTCGGCTTCGTGCTCAACCAGACGCCGGTGCGCGGCCAACGCCTCGACAACGCCTCCTCGGCGCTCGACCAGGGCGTGTTGCCGGCCGCCGACAGCGGCGTCGCGCAGCCCTTCATCGTCATGCGCAACGATCACCAGGACGCGCTGGGCGGCGGCCTCGCGGTCACCGAATATGCGCCGCATGGCAAATCCGCGGAAGAAATCCGTGGCCTGTGGCAATGGGTGACCGGCAAGCTCGGCCCGGTCGCGCGCGCCGATGCGCGCGGCGTGGTGTTCGACCCTGCCGCGCCCGACACGGTGCCGACGATGTTTCCGCTGACCGAACAGGAAGCCATGGCGACCGCGCCGGCGGCCAGCGAACTCGGTCGCTTCTGAGGCCTCCCCCGCCGGCGCGAAACCTTTCGGCCGGCGGCGAGTCTATTGCCCGTGCGCGCGCTCGCGCATGGAGCAATGACGTCGAGGTGGCCCGTGCACGGCAGCAAGCAACCCGAATCCGCGGCGCATGAGGCGGGCGTCGTCGCCGCGAGCGTCTACGCCGGTGGCCGGCGCGTCGCCGACATCGCGATCGAGGACGCCGCGGCATGGTCGCGCAGGCCCGGACATGTGGTGTGGATCGGGCTGCTGGAGCCGAGCGCGGCGCTGCTGGAGCGGGTGCGCGCGCAATTCGACCTGCATCCCCTCGCGATCGAGGATGCCTCGAAGGCGCACCAGCACCCCAAGGTCGAGCAATATGGCGAGGCGCTGTTCATCGTCGCGCGCACCGCCCAGATGGTCGACGGCGCCGTCGGTTTTGGCGAAACGCATATTTTTGTCGGCCGCGGCTATGTGGTGTCGGTGCGGCATGGTGCCTCGGCTTCCTACGCCGCGGTGCGCGCGCGCTGCGAGGCCTGCCCGACGGTGCTCACCAACGGCGAGGACTATATCCTCTATGCGATCCTTGATTTCATCGTCGACAACTACCAGCCGGTGATCGAGGCGATCCAGGCCGAGGTCGAGCAGCTCGAGGATCGCGTGCTGCGGCGGATTCTGCACCAGTCCGAGTTCGAACGGCTCTACAAGCTGCGCCGCGAATTGCTGAAGCTGCGCCGCGCCGTCGGCCCGCTGCTCGACGTCTGCCACCGTCTCGAGCATTCCGGGGTGCTGCCGATCGATCCGGAGATGCGACCGCTGTTTCGCGACGTGCTCGATCACATCAAGCGCGCCGAGGAGGATATCGATGCGCTGCGCGAGGTGCTGGCCTTTGCGTTCGAGGCCAGCCTGATGTCCGGCCAGTCGCAGCAGAACGAGATCACCCGCCGGCTCGCGGCATGGGCCGCGATCCTCGCGGTGCCGACCGCGGTCGCCGGCATCTATGGCATGAACTTCGACCACATGCCGGAGCTGAGATGGCAATATGGCTACTACGCGGTGCTCGGCGGCATCGCCTCGCTATGCGGCTTTCTGTATCTGCGGTTCCGGCATTACGGCTGGCTGTAAGGATTTCGCCAGCCGGGCCGCGTGCGCTTCCTTCCCTCTCCCCCTTGTGGGAGAGGGTGGATCGAACCGCGCAGCGGTTCGAGACGGCTGAGGGGTAGCCACAAACTCCGCGCCTGGACATCCCCCTCATCCGTCGCGGCTGCGCCGCGCCACCTTCTCCCACAGGGGGAGAAGGAAGAAAGGAAGAACGCGCCGCCTACAGCGGCATCCTCAGATCCAGCGGCGCGCCGGGCGCAAACTCGCCGGCATAGGCGCGGCGATGGATTTCCTCGGATGACGCCCCGGCGGCGCGCGCCTCGAGCAGGCGATCACCGTCGAACGCCATGCCGATCGGGTTGACCGCGAATTCCGCGGACGTCTTCATCCACTGCGTCGAGTGCTCCCAGTCGCCAAAGGTGTCGCATTGCAATTCGACGCTATTGCCGTCGGGATCGACGTAATAGATCGACAGCGTCATGCCGTGGTCGAGCGACATGTGCGGCGCGATGCCGTCCTCCCTGAGCCGGCCATAGGTGTCGAGCAGCGCGTCCAGGTCGGCGAATTCGAACGCGGTGTGGTGCAGGCCGGTATGCGCCAGCTTGGCGGGATCGTCCGAGATCACCGGGCTGGTCAGCAGCGCCAGCCGGTGGTTGGCGGCGTCATTGCTGAGCCAGGCGCCGCCCGGAAACTGAAAATGCACATTCATGCCGGTGACGATGCCATACCAGGCGATCATGTCGGCTAGCCGGGTGGTCTTCAGCGTGACGTGGTGAAGCTGGGGGATGTGAGTGGGGTAGCTGGTCATCGTTTTCTCCGAAAGGCGACGCTCATTGAGCGGCGTCGCGCTGATCACACCCGAAGTATCGCGCATCGATGCGCTTGTTACCAGCGGCGATGGTAACCGGGGGTGGGCCGGTCTTTTATTTGTCCCGGGAGCGATGCGGCACAGGCACAGGCCATCAGACCTTTTCCGGCACCCGACCCTTCACCGCATTGGCAAAGGCATCGTAGCTGACGCCGCCATCGCGCTGTTCGGTGAGATGCATTCGCACCCGCGTCCGCAGCTCGGCAACGACGTCCGGCGCCATCGCGGCGATCGCCGGCTTCACGGTCGAGCCCGAGGTCGAGGCTGTCCAGAAATCCGCGAAGTCGATAAAGTGACGCGTCACATCGATGCGGCGGGTCTCGATCCGCGTCAGCCCGGCGTCGCGCCAGAGCTTTTGCAAATTGTCGATGCGTGACGCGTCGGGGTTCGGCGGTGGCGATGGCGCAAACCCCATCGCCCGCAACTCGCGCAGCACCGGATCGAGCGGAAAGCCACCGCCCTCCATGTCCCAGGCATAGGCCGCGACGGTACCGCCCGGCGCCACCACCCGCGCCATCTCGCCGACGCCCCGCGCCGGCTCCGGCACGAAGAAGATCACCAGCGCCATGACCGCGGCATCGAACGCGCCGTCGGCAAACGGCAACGCCATCGCGTCGCCCTGGTGATAGATCGCCATCGGCGTGCCTGGCCGGCCGCGCGCGAAGCTGAGCTGGCCCGGCGACGGGTCGATGCCCCGCACCTCGCGTGGCTGCAGCCGTTGCGCGATCAATTCGGTGAAGGCGCCATTGCCGCAGCCGACATCGAGCCAGGCCAACCCGGCGGGCGGCGCCAGCCAGTCGAGAAAGATATCACCGGCGAGACGACTCCACGCCCCCATCATCCGCTCATAGGCGGCGCCGTCATTGAAGCGAATGGATGCGTCGTTCATGTCACTGCTCACCATGGCTTGCGCCGGCCGGCCGACCGTCTCTACCGATAGCATCTTTCCCGTCGCCACGCGCGTCCGCGCCAGGGCCCATGATCGGCGGATGCCTCCCTCCGCGGCGCGAGACGCAGCATCGCGCCGTTGCTGTCGATATGGCCGGCAAAGCCGCTCAGCCGCATGGCGCATCCGCGCGGACGTCGGCGGCCTGGCCGATTGACTTACTTGCTGGCGAATATCCGGCGGTTCACGTCGTCCGTTGAGGTGCGGATCACCCGCACCAGGCTGGTATGCAGGCCATCGACCTGTCGCGCGATGAGCGCTGCTCCGTTCCGCATTTCGGCCGCGCGGCGCTCGGTTTCGATCGCTTCGTTCGATACCACGAC
This sequence comes from Tardiphaga sp., assembly GCF_025356345.1. Classification (GTDB taxonomy): domain Bacteria; phylum Pseudomonadota; class Alphaproteobacteria; order Rhizobiales; family Xanthobacteraceae; genus Tardiphaga. The sequence continues at coordinate 24,870 of NZ_JANXTC010000033.1, read as the reverse complement.
GATCTGGGCGGCGACTTCCCGTGCCGCGAGCGAGGTCTGTTCGACCGACCGGGCAATTTCCTCCGTCACGGCGCTCTGCTGCTCCACCGCGGCGGAGATGATCGACGATACCGACTCGACATTGCGAATGACCACGCCGATGGCGTTGATCGATTGCACCGACTCCTCGGTCGCCTGCTGGATCTCGGCGATCTGCTGGGCGATCTCGCTGGTGGCCCTGGCGGTCTGCTCCGCCAGCGATTTGACCTCGGCGGCGACCACGGCAAAGCCGCGGCCGGCAGGGCCGGCGCGCGCCGCCTCGATGGTCGCGTTGAGCGCCAGCAGATTGGTCTGGCTTGCGATTTCGCTGATGATATCGGTGACCGCGCCGACCTTGGTGGCCGCCCCCGCCAGTTTGGCGATGGTCTGTTGCGCCCTGCCCGATGCCGCCACCGCATCGACCGTCAGGGCGCGTGACACGGTGACCTGAGAGGCGATCTCGGCAATCGACTTGCTCAATTCGCTCGACGCGGTGGCTACTGTCTCCGAATTCGCCAGCGCTTCCTCCGCGGCCGCCGCGACGCTCGTGCTGTTCTTCTGCAGCATGACGGCGCTGTCGTTCATATGTATCGCGGTGTCAGCCATATGCGCGGTGCCTCGCTGCACGTCGTTCACCGCGGTCGTGGTTTCTCGCTCGACATTGTCGGCCATGTCCTTCAACGCCTCGACGCGCTCACCATGCGCGTCTGCCTGCAACCGCAGATGCGCCCGTGCCAGATGCTGTTTCTCGATGCCGATCTCCTTGAAGATCATCACCGCGCTCGCCATATCGCCGATCTCGTCGCGGCGATGCACACCGGCAATATCCAGTTCAAGGTTGCCGGCGGCGATTTCACGCATCGATCGGGACATCACGATGATCGGCTGGACCACCTGGCCGCGGATCAGCCACATCGACAGCACGGCCACGCCGGTCACCGCCGCCGCGATCAGCGACGCCACGATCAGCCGCAGCCGGGCGCCTTCGTTCTCCTGCGCGATCTGGCGGCTGGCGACGTCGGTCGCCAACCGCTGGGTGGCGACGATTTCGCCGATCGCCTTGCTGGCGCTCGCAAACCATTCGGAGGCCGACATCGGATAGAGCGCGCCATTCAGCGACGCGGCATAGACCGACGCGCGGACCTTCTCGAACTCGTCGAAATAGCCGCGCCCGAGGCTTTCCATCGCCGTGCCGATTTCCGCGTCCACACCGCCGGACATCGCCTTCAGGCGTGCCCAGGAAATATCGATCTGACCGCGGTTGCCGCCCTGAACGAGATATTGCGATCCCGACAGCGGCTTACCGCCCGCGATCGCACCGGCCAGGCCGCCGCGCTCGCGGCCCGCGGCTTCGCTCATCACCGCCAGCAGCCCTTTCAGCTCGAACAGCCCGCGCACGCCGCCCGGCAGACTGCCTGGCAACGCCCGCTCGACCGCCATTCGCGCGCTCTGGGCATCTGCGATCAGCTGGGTCGCGGCCGCGAACCAGATGCCGGTCAGACCGGGCTCGACGGATCTGGCCTGATCGACCTTGGCGCGCAGCGCCGCCAGCTCCGCGCGGTCTTTTTCGGCCTGCTGGTGCGACTGCCGAGCCGCCTCTGATGCGGTGTCGAGCAGCGCGAGCAACCGGCCGGCCTCGGCGAATGCCCCGTCGCCGAGTTCGCGCTGGCTGGCGATCGCCTGCCGCTGCGCCTCCGTGGCCGTCGCGGGATTATTGATGACGGTGTTGGCGGTGCCGCGCTCGATCGCCCAGGCCGCGGCCGCGGCGAGATATTGATCGGAGACGGCGTTGATCTGCGAGGCGGTTTGCAAGCCCGAGCGCTCGTCGAGAGCCAGCTTCGCATACAGTCCTACCAGCACGAGGACAATCGCACTTAGGACGCCGGTGATGGCGAAAAGCTTCGTTCGGATTGTCATCAAGATTTCCGGCTGGATGTCCGTGAAGTCGACACTTCATCGGCCCGCGCTTGCAAAACCGAAAAGATCATGGCCGGTAGAGTTACGGACAACACGACACCGCGCCGCCCGGCACCACCACGCGCGCCACCCAGTCGAGAAGAAGAGCAGCGGCGAGACGGCTCCGCCGCCCCATCATCCGCTCACGGCCGACGTCATCCTTGAGACGCCATCCTTGAAGCGAGCGGATGGATCGATGATGGAGAAAACCCACGCCGTCGGCGCGGGTAGAGAAGAGATAGCACGAGCGACTTGTGCGCCGTAGAGCCTGATGACCTAAAGATGAGTCGGTGTCCCCCACCCACCCCCGTCATTGCGCGCTCAGGGAAAGCCAATTCGCTTTCCCTGAGCGAAGCGGCGCGGCAATCCAGAACGCCGCGGGCAAGGCAAGACTCGATTGCCTCGTCGCAACGGCTCCTTGCCATGGCGGCCGAGGGACTACGGACACAAATTCACTTCTGGCACTTCGGACACCAGAACGTCGAGCGTCCGTTCTGCACGAAGCGCTTCACGATGCCCTCGCAGCCATCGGTCTTGCAGGTCTCGTCCTCGCGATCATAGACCTGGAACGAATGCTGGAAGTAGCCGAGTTCGCCGGAGGTCTGGCGGTGGTCGCGCAGCGACGAGCCGCCGGCCTTGATGGCGAGGTTGAGTACGTCGTGGATGGCGCCGACCAGGCGCACCGCGCGATCGGTCGGCTCGCCTCTTTGAGTGGCCAGCGTCGCGGCGAGGCGCCGCGGCGATAGTTGCGAGCGGAACAGCGCCTCGCAGACATAAATATTGCCGAGCCCCGCGACCACGCGCTGGTCGAGCAATGCGGCCTTCAGGCTGGTCTTCTTGCCGGCGGTGGCCGCGGCCAGCATCGCGGCATCGAAAGCGTTGCCGAGCGGCTCCGGGCCGATGTCCTTCAGGAACGGCTCGCGCTCGATATCGGCGCGGGCAAAGATCTTCATGAAGCCGAAGCGGCGCGGATCGTTGTAGATCACGGAGGTACCCGACGACATGTGGAACACCACATGGTCATGGGTACGGTCATCGCTGCGCGGATAATGGAACGCGCCGGGCGCGGTCGCGGCGCCGTCGGACACCACGCGGAACGAACCGGACATGCCGAGATGCATCAACAAAACGTCACCGGAGCCGAGATCGGCCAGCAAATATTTGGCCCGTCGCGACAGGCTGGTGACGGTCTGCCCGTCGAGCCGGGCCAGAAAGTCCGGCTGCAGCGGAAAACGCAGGTCCGGACGGCGCGCTTCGGCGCGCAGGATGGTGGCGCCCTCCATGGCCGGTTGCAGGCCGCGGCGGACGGTCTCGACTTCGGGCAGTTCGGGCATGATCGACGTCATTCACCTTGAGGCCCGGACGTGATAGCGCCATTACGACGGCCGCGCTATGGTGCGCCGCGACGAGGCTTTTTGGATGACAACGATGGATCAGGCCGGCGAAACCACGCATTTCGGCTTCCGCGACGTCCCGGTGGACGACAAGCAGAATCTGGTCAACGACGTGTTCCACAGCGTGGCGCAGCGCTACGACCTGATGAACGACCTGATGTCGATCGGCATGCACCGCGTCTGGAAGGACGTGATGATCCAGGCCCTGAACCCGCCGCGCTCCGACGCGCCATTCGCGCTGCTCGACGTCGCCGGCGGCACCGGGGATATTTCGTTCCGCGCGGCCGGCCAGGCCGGCGACGGCTTCCACGCCACCGTCTGCGACATCAACACCGGCATGCTCGAGGTTGGCCGCGAACGCGCGGTGACAAAACACCTCGAACACCGCGTCGATTTCGTCGAGGGCAATGCCGAGGCGCTCGACTTCGCCAACAAGAGTTTTGACGCCTACACGATCGCGTTCGGCATCCGCAACGTGCCGCGCATCGACCGCGCGCTCGCCGAGGCCTATCGCGTGCTGAGACCGGGCAGCCGGTTCCTGTGCCTGGAATTCTCCACCGTGGATGTCCCCGGCCTCGATACGATCTACGATTTGTTCTCGTTCAAGGTGATCCCGCCGCTTGGCAAGGCGGTCACCGGCGACGCGGAATCCTACCAGTATCTGGTGGAATCGATCCGGCAGTTTCCGAAACCCGCCGCCTTCGCCGAGATGATCCGCGACGCCGGATTTTCCCGTGTGAAATATGAGTCGCTGTCGGGCGGCATCGTCGCGCTGCATTCGGGCTGGCGTTTGTGATTTCTGCCCTGGTGCATATCGCGCGGCTGGCCCGCGCCGGTTTCGTGTTCGCGCGCGAGGGCGTGTTCGGCGTCGTCGATCCCGCGCTGGTGCCGCCGGGCGGCCAGCTGGCGATGCGGGTCGCGCGGCTGATCGAACGCCCCGGCGTCAAGTCCGGCGCGAGATTATCGGCGGCGCTGACGCGGCTCGGGCCGGCCTATCTCAAGCTCGGCCAGTTTCTCGCTACCCGGCCCGACGTCGTCGGCGTGACGATGGCGCGCGATCTCGAAAGCCTGCAGGACCGGCTGCCGCCATTCTCGATGACCGAGGCGGAAGGCGTGGTCGCGGCCTCGCTGGAGCGCCCGGTGGCGCAGCTCTATGCCAGCTTCAGCCCGCCGGTCGCCGCCGCCTCGATCGCGCAGGTGCATCGCGCCGAGATCGAAAAGGACGGCGTGCGCACCGCCGTCGCCGTGAAGGTGTTGCGGCCCAACGTCTCCGCCCAGTTCCGCCGCGACCTCGGCGACTTCATGTTCGTCGCGATTCAGGCCGAGCAATATTCCGCCGAAGCCCGCCGGCTGCGGCTGATCGAGATCATCGACATCATGTCGCGCTCGGTGACGATGGAAATGGATCTGCGGCTGGAGGCCGCCGCTCTGTCGGAGATGGCCGAGAATACCGCCGACGATCCGGATTTCCGCGTGCCGACGGTCGACTGGGACCGCACCTCGCACAATGTGCTAACGATGGAATGGATCGACGGCATCGCACTGAACGATCATGCGCGGCTGGCCGAATCCCAGGTCGACCTGCCCGATCTCGGCCGCAAGGTGATCCAGAGCTTTTTGCGCCACGCGCTGCGCGACGGCTTCTTCCATGCCGACATGCATCCGGGAAATCTGTTTCTGGATGATTCAGGCCGCCTCGTCGCGGTGGATTTCGGCATCATGGGCCGGCTCGGGCTGAAGGAACGCCGCTTCCTCGCCGAGATCCTGCTCGGCTTCATCACCCGAAACTATCGCCGTGTCGCCGAAGTGCATTTCGAGGCCGGCTACGTGCCGGCGCATCACTCGGTGGAGAATTTCGCGCAGGCGATCCGGGCGATCGGCGAGCCGATCCACAACCGCACCGCCGAGGAAATCTCGATGGCCAAGTTGCTGACGCTGCTGCTCGAGGTCACCGGCCTGTTCGACATGCGAACCCGGCCGGAATTGATCCTGCTGCAGAAGACCATGGTGGTCGTCGAAGGCGTCGCACGAAGCTTCGATCCGAAACTCGACATCTGGAAGGTCGCCGATCCCGTGGTGCGGGAATGGATCGAATGCAATCTCGGGCCGCTTGGAAAAATCCAAGGGGCCTTGTCCGGCGCCGGCGAGCTCGGCCACGTGTTCTCCGGCCTGCCGGCGATCGCCTCGCGCGCCGTCACCGTGCTGGAGCAGCTCGAGACCATGAGCCGCGACGGACTGCGGCTCGATCCCGAGACCATCGCGGCGATCAGCCGCAGCCAGGCCAGCCAGGCGCGCTGGCGCATCGCCGGCATCTGGGTGATCGCGATCACCTTCCTCGGCATCCTGTGGTCCATGCATTAGTCGATTGCAATGCTAGCGCATCGTGCTAGCATTGCTGTCAGTTGATGCGAGGACCGAGATGGCCAGCCTGACGATCCGTAAACTCGACGATGCGATTCGCGACGAGCTTCGGCTGCGCGCGGCGCGAAATGGCCGATCGGTCGAGGATGAGGTCCGCGTCATCCTGCGCGAGGCGGCGCGGCCGGAGCGGGCGCTTTCCAGCCCTTTCCCGCACCAAAATGCGGGTCTTGCGACAAAAACAAGGCAAAATCCGAAAAGCTCTCCGAGTCAACGGGTTACCCTGATCATCGGGGGCGGAATCGCGGCCTACAAGGCGCTCGACCTGATCCGGCGTCTGAAGCAGCGACAGCTGCAAGTTCGCGTCGTGCTGACCCGCGCGGCGACGCAATTCGTGACGCCGCTCGCCGCCAGCGCGCTGTCCAACGAGCGCTGCTACACCGATCTGTTCGACCCGCAGAGCGAGTTCGACGCCGGCCATATCCGGCTCGCGCGCGAATGCGATCTGATTGTCGTGGCACCTGCCACCGCCGACCTGATGGCGAAGATGGCCAATGGCCATGCCGACGATCTCGCCTCCGCGATTCTTCTCGCCTCGAACAAAACGATCCTGCTGGCGCCGGCGATGAATCCGCTGATGTGGAATAACGCCGCCACGCGTCGCAATACCGCGCAGTTGACGCGCGATGGCGTGGTCATGATTGGCCCGAATGCCGGTGAGATGGCCGAAGCGAACGAAGCCGGTGTCGGCCGCATGGCCGAGCCGATGCAGATCGCGGACGCCGCTGAAGCGTTGCTGCGGCCGTCGCAGGCGCAAACGCTGGCCGGCAAGCGCGTGCTGATCACCGCCGGCCCGACCCATGAGCCGATCGATCCGGTGCGCTACATCGCCAACCGCTCCTCGGGCAAGCAGGGTTTTGCGATCGCAGCCGCGGCACAGGCCGCCGGCGCCGAAGTGATTCTGATCTCCGGACCGGTCGATCTCGACGATCCCGATGGCGTGACGGTGCAGCATGTCGAATCCGCGCGCGACATGCTCGCCGCGGTGGAAGCGGCGCCGCCGGTCGATATCGCGATCTTCGCCGCGGCCGTGGCCGACTGGCGCGTGGTCAGCGCGGGCGCGCAGAAACTGAAGAAGACCGGCGCCGCGCTGCCGCCGCTGCAGCTCACGGAAAACCCCGACATCCTGGCGACGATCGCCAGACGCGCCGACAACCGCCCGCCACTGGTGATCGGCTTCGCCGCCGAGACCGAAAACCTGCTCGCCAATGCAAAAATAAAAATCGCGCGAAAAGGCTGCGACTGGATCGTCGCCAATGACGTCTCGCCATCCAGCGGTGTCATGGGCGGGGATAGCAACACGGTGCATTTGCTGACACGCCAGGGCAACGACATCGCCGTCGAGGCCTGGGCCGCGATGAGCAAAGGCGAAGTCGCAGCTACGCTGGTCGCGCGCATCGCTCAATATCTCGAGAAAGAAATGCCATGAGCGCCGTTATCTCCATCGACGTCCGGCAGCTCGCGCATGGCGCCGGCCTCGCGCTGCCGGCCTATCAGACCGCGCATGCGGCCGGGATGGACCTGCTCGCCGCAGTGCCGACGGATGCGCCGATGATTCTCCAGGCTGGCCAATACACGCTGGTGCCGACCGCGCTGACCATCGCGCTGCCACCTGGCTACGAAGCACAGGTGCGGCCGCGCTCCGGACTCGCCGCGAGGCACGGCATCACGGTGCTGAATTCGCCGGGCACCATCGACGCCGATTATCGCGGCGAGATTGGCGTATTGCTGATCAATCACGGCGCCGCGGCCTTCACCATCCAGCGCGGCGAACGCATCGCACAGATGGTGATCGCGCCGATCGCGCGCGCGGAACTCATCGCCGCGACGGTGCTGAGCGAAACCGATCGCGGCGTCGGCGGCTTCGGTTCCACCGGCCGATAGGCCCCTCACGCGTCCAAAACCGTCCGCAACGATTTCGTGTCCGGCTTTTTTGCTGAAGCGTTTTTGCGTTCACGGTCTGGACTCTTACCCCGCGACTCCCGAAGAGGATATTGTCGGACGATTCGCGAGCGGTGAGCGGCCGTTCGGGAAGACGTGGTTTGGGGCGAATAATGTCAGGCGTGATCGCGGCGATGCGTCGGACTTTGCTGTCATGCACCTCACTGGTGCGCGACGGGCTCGTGGTCATTGGCGTATCCGCCATCTGGACAATGTCCCCGGCCGAGGCCGCCGACGAAACCATAGCCGCGAAGTTCGTCGATATTTTTTCGGATCTCAACCGTCAGGAACTGGCGGCGCTGACCATGGCGCTGGCCGTGGTCGGTTTTTCCGTCGTCGCCACCATCCTGCTGATGCTGCACCGGATTCGCGCCGCCAGGACCGAGGCGAAACTGCGCAGCGATCTGCATGGCCTGCACGTCGAAGCCGATCGCTTCCGGGCGCTGCTGTTCGCCGAACCGCAGGTGCTGATCGCCTGGGCCGCCGGCGACACCCGGCCCGAAATATCGGGCGACACCTCGCTGGTGATGTCGCAGGAGCCGCAAAACCATCAGCCACAGCGCATTCTCGCGTTTGGTACCTGGCTGCCGCCGGAGCCGGCGCTGCAGATCGACCACGCCGTCGACGCGCTGCTCGATGCCGGCGAGGGATTTCTGCTCAACCTCACGACCTCCAGCGGCCGCGCCATCGAGGCGATGGGGCGCGCCATTGGCGGGCAGGCGATCGTACGGATTCGCGAACTCAGCGGATTGCGCCGCGAGCTCGCCGAAATGACGCTGCGCCACAAGGAATTATCGGAAGAGACCGAGACGCTGCGCGGCTTCGCGGCGGCCGCTCCCTGGCCGATCTGGACCCGGCACAGCGGCGGCGGGCTGACCTTCGTGAATGCCGCCTATGTCCGCGCGACCGAAGCCAGCAGCGGCGCCGATGCGATCGAGCGCAACCTCGAACTGCTCGACAGCGACGCGCGCAACAATCTGACGCGCGCGCTGAATGACAACCAGCCATTCACCGCGCGAGTGCCGATCGTGATCGCCGGTGAACGCCGCATCTACGACGTCCACGCGCTGAACGTTTCCGGCGGTAGCGCCGGCATGGCCATCGACGCTTCCGAAGCTTCCGCGCTGTCGGCCGCGCTGGTGCGGATGGCGGAAGCGCATCGCCGCACGCTGGATCAGCTGTCGTCGGGCGTCGCAGTATTCGATGCCCAGCGCCGGCTCGCCTTCTACAACGATTCCTACCGCCGTCTGTGGGACCTCGACCGGGCCTTCCTCGATAGCAATCCGGACGATTCAAGCGTCCTGGACCGCCTGCGCGCTGCGCGAAAACTGCCGGAGCAGCCGAACTTTCGCGAATGGAAATTGAAGCTGCACGAGGCCTACCGCGCCGTGGATCCGGCGAAGGACGTCTGGTATCTGCCCGACGGTCGCGCGCTCAGCATCGTGACGACGCCCAATCCCGAGGGCGGCGTCACCTATCTGTTCGACGACATCACCGAAAGCCTCGAACTGACGCGCCGCTTCGACGGCCTGATCCGGGTGCAGCGGGAGACGCTCGACAACCTCGCCGAGGCGGTCGCGGTGTTCGGCAGCAACGGCCGCGCGCAGTTGTTCAATCCCGCCTTCGCCAAGATGTGGAAACTGTCCGACGAAGCGATGCAGCAGCATCCGCATATCGAAATGGTGGAATCCTGGTGCCGACCGCTGTTCGATGACGCGATCACCTGGCAGACGCTGCGCGGCGCCATTACCGGAATCGAGAACCGCGTCGCGGTGCCGCTGAAACTGGAGCGCAAGGACGGCAGCGTGCTCGACTGCATGACGATGCCGCTACCCGACGGCGCCACCATGCTGACCTTCCAGGATATCTCCGACGCCGAGAATGTCGAACGCGCGCTGCGCGAGCGCAACGAGGCGCTGGAAGCCGCCGACCAGATGAAGGTCGACTTTGTTCACCATGTCTCCTACGAACTGCGCTCGCCACTGACCACCATCATCGGCTTCGCGCATCTGCTCAGCGATCCCGTCACCGGCCCGCTGATGCCGAAGCAGGCCGAGTATCTCGACTACATTACGAGCTCGACCGGCGCGCTGCTTGCCATCATCAACAACATCCTCGATCTCGCCACCATCGATGCCGGCGCGATGACGCTGAATCTTGGTCCCATCGACATCCGCAAGACCATTGACGACGCCGCCGAGGGCATCCAGGATCGTCTCGCCCGCGATCGTATCGCATTGAAGATCGACGTCGATCCGAGCATCGGCAACTTCACCGGCGACGAACGCCGGGTCGTGCAGGTGCTGTACAATCTTCTCGCCAACGCGGTCGGCTTTTCGCCGCAGGACTCCTCCGTGTCGCTAACGGCGCGGCGCGGCGAACACAATGTCACCTTCACGGTCACCGACCATGGCCCGGGCATTCCGCCCGAGGTCAAGGACAAGGTGTTCGACTGGTTCGAGAGCCACGCCAATGGCTCGCGGCATCGCGGCGCCGGGCTCGGCCTGTCGCTGGTGCGCTCCTTCGTCGAACTGCATGGCGGCAAGGTCCGCGTCGATTCCGTGGTCGGCAAGGGCACCACGGTGACCTGCGATTTCCCGGCCGACCAGACCGCGCATCGCAACGCCGCGGAATGAGCGCCATCGCCACATTCTCGCTGGTGCTGGCGAACGAGACCGCCACCGCGCAACTGATGGCTGATCTGGCGCTGCTGATAAGCCCCGGCGATGTCATCACGCTGTCGGGCGAACTCGGCGCCGGCAAGACCGCGGCGGCCCGCGCCATGATCCGTTATCTCGCCGGCGATGACGAACTGGAAGTGCCGAGCCCGACCTTCACGCTGGCGCAGAGCTACGAACTACCATCGTTCCCGCTGGTGCATGCCGACCTCTACCGCATCAACGATGCGAACGAACTCGAGGAGATCGGTCTGTCGCCATTGCCGGAAGGCGTGGTGGTGCTGATCGAATGGCCGGAGCGCGCCGCCGCCTCGATGCCCGAAGACCGCATCGACATCGCGCTGAGCCATCGGCCGGCGCTGGGTACGATGGCGCGCGCCGCCGAGATCACCGGTCACGGCACCGCCGCGGCGACCGTACGGCGCTTGAAAGCGCTGCGCGACTTTCTCGAAGCAGCAAACTATCTCGACGCCGGCCGCCGCCGCATGGCCGGGGACGCCTCGACGCGCTCTTACGCCAGGCTGATCCGAGACGACGGCGTCGTCATCCTGATGAACGCGCCGCGCCGACCGGATGGCGCCGCGATCTATGATGGCCAATCCTACAGCGCGGCGGTGCATCTGGCGGAAGACGTCAAGCCGTTTGTCGCGATCGCCAACGGCCTGCGCGCTCATGGCATCTCGGCGCCGGCGATCCATCATGCCGATCTGGGCGCCGGCTTCCTGATCACCGAGGATTTTGGCACCGCCGCCTTCATCGCGGGCGATCCGGCGATGCCGATCGCCGAGCGCTACCAGGCCGCGACCGGCATGCTGGCCGCGCTGCATGGTGAAACGCTGCCTGAAACCCTGCCCTTGCTGCCGCAGGCCGATTACAAAATCCCGACTTTCGACACCGTGGCGCTGCTGATCGAGATCGGGCTGATGCCGGAATGGTATCTGCCCGATCGCGGCACCCCGCTGACGCACGAGGCGCATACCGAGTTCCTGGCCCTGTGGCGCGAGCTTCTCGCAAAATCCGAAGCCGCGCCACGGACCTGGGTGCTGCGCGATTTCCATTCCCCGAACCTGATCTGGCTCGACGACCGCGACGGAATCCGGAAGGTCGGCGTGATCGATTTTCAGGACACCGTGCTCGGCCCCGCCGCCTACGACCTTGTGTCATTGCTGCAGGACGCGCGAATCGATGTGCCCGAACCGCTCGAACTGGCGATGCTGGCCCGCTATGCCAAGGCACGGCGCGCGGCCGATCCCGGTTTCGATGCCGGCGGCTTTGCCGAAATGTACGCGATCATGTCGGTACAGCGGAATACACGGCTGCTCGGCACCTTCGCCCGGCTCAACCGCCGCGACGGCAAGCCGCATTATCTGAGGCATCAGCCGCGTATCTGGAGCTATCTGAACCGCTCGCTGGCGCATCCGACACTGGCACCGATCCGGGACTGGTACGCGGCGCATGTGCCCCCGCCGGCCACCTGACTTTTACCGCCTGTTAGCGTGGATGGCCTTACCTTGCCGCCATCCCCGCCCTGTTGGCCGGGACGGCGGTACTGGAAACAGGCATGGCGATAGCTGCGGAGCGGCGGAAGGGCGAGCGGGTCGTTTTCGAGCGAGGCTTTCCCGCGCACATGATGGGCATTGATGGCACCTGGCGCCGCGCCTGTATCATGGAAGATATTTCCGAAATTAGCGCCAGGCTGACCGTCGAGGGCACGGTCGAGGGCCTGAACCTGAAAGAATTTTTCCTGCTGCTGTCGTCCACCGGCCTCGCCTATCGCCGCTGCGAACTGGGCTGGGTCAATGGCGACCAGATCGGGGTCAACTTCCTGAAGCAGAACGACAAGAAAAAGAAGCAGGCCCGGCGGCCCGAAGACGCGGACGCCTGAACGCGGGATAGCCTCTTCCCCGTCGCATCTTCGTCATAGCGACCCTTTATGGCTTGATCGATTCATGCGAAGGCGTCGAGGTCGTGCTAGGTTTCGATTCTGCGCCATTTTCGAGACCTATCCCGATGCCCGTCCCCCCCACCAAAGCCATGGTTCTCGCCGCCGGTCTCGGCCTGCGAATGCGTCCGATCACCGACACCTTGCCTAAACCGCTGGTACGGGTGGCCGGCGCCGCGTTGCTCGACCACGTGCTCGACAAGCTGGCCGAGGCCGGCGTCGATGAGACCGTGGTCAATGTGCATTATCTGCCCGACCAGATCATCGACCATGTCGCGGCGCGGTCGCGGCCGAAAATCATCATTTCCGACGAGCGCGATCAGGTGCTCGGCACCGGCGGCGCCGTGGTCAAGGCGCTGCCGCTGCTCGGCGGCGAGCCGTTCTACCATCTCAATGCCGACACGATGTGGATCGACGGCGTACGGCCGAACCTGGCGCGGCTCGCCGAGGCTTTCGACGCCGCGAAGATGGACGTCCTGCTGTTGATGGCGCCGACCGCCAACAGCATCGGCTACGCCGGCGCCGGCGACTACGCCATGCTGCCGGACGGCGCGCTGCGCCGTCGCAAGGAAAACCAGGTGGTGCCGTTCGTCTATGCCGGCGTCGCCATTCTGTCGCCGGCGCTGTTCGCGGATGCCCCCGCCGGCGAATTCCCGCTGACCCAATTGTTCGACCGTGCCAACGCCCAGGAAAGATTGTTCGGGCTGCGTATGGACGGCGTCTGGATGCATGTCGGGACGCCCGACGCGGTGCGTGCCGCGGAAGACGCCTATCTCGCCAGCGTGGCGTGAGGCCTGACTCCCGCCGTCTTCCCGCCCATGCCATGATACATCCTGTTCGCGAATCAGGATGGCCATGCGCGTATTCAGTGTTCCCGCCTCGGCGCCGTTTCTGCGCACGCTCATCACCGCGCTGGTCGACGGCCACCTCGTCGATGGTTTTTCCGCGCGCGCGCAGCCGGAGCGACTGGCGACCGCGACGCTATACCTGCCGACCCGCCGTGCTGGCCGCATGGCGCGGGAGATCTTTCTCGACGTGCTCGGCACCGACGCCGTGGTGCTGCCGCGAATCGTCACCTTCAACGATATCGATGAAGACGAGATCGACTTCGCACAGGAATCCTCGCAGGCCAGCTTCGCCGACCTCGACACGCTGCCGGCGTTCGACGGCCTGCAGCGCCGGCTGCTGCTGGCGCAGCTGATCGCGGCCTGGGCCAAACGCATCACGCCCGGTGATCCCGCGCAGGCGCCGCTGGTGGTCGGCGGCCCGGCCTCGACCCTGAAGCTGGCCGATGATCTGGCGCGGCTGATGGACGACATGGTGACGCGCAAGGTCGACTGGGCCTCGCTGGACGGCCTGGTGCCCGATGCGCTCGACAAATACTGGCAGCTGACGCTGCAGTTTCTCAACATCGCCAGGGAGGTCTGGCCGGACATCCTCAAGGCCTATGGCCGGATCGAGCCCGCCGCGCGACGCGACATCCTGATCGAGGCCGAGGCAATACGGCTGACACGGCATCTGGACGGCCCGGTGATCGCCGCCGGCTCGACCGGTTCGATGCCGGCGACCGCGAAATTTCTCCGCGCGATCGCCGGCCTGCCGAATGGCGCCGTGGTGCTGCCGGGGCTCGACACCGATCTCGACGATGAAGCCTGGCAACTGATCGGCGGATCGGTGGATGCGCAGGGTCGGATAATCGCACCGCCTTCCTCCAACCATCCGCAATTCGCCATGTTCGGGCTGCTGCGGCGTTTCGGTATCAAGCGCGGGGATGTCGAACGGCTCGGCGCGCCGGCGCCGCTCGGCCGCGAGATACTGGCCTCGGAAACCATGCGGCCGTCGAACGCCACCGCGCAGTGGCACACACGGCTGGCGCAGCCCGCCATCGCGCAACGCATCGCTGACGGCATGCGGAAACTCGCCGTAATCGCCGCCGCCAATCCGGAAATGGAAGCGCTGGCGATCGCGGTGGCGATGCGCGAGGCGCGCGAACAGAATATCTCGGCGGCGTTGGTGACGCCGGACCGCGCGCTGGCGCGACGGGTGATGGCCGCGCTCGGCCGCTGGAATCTCGAGTTCGACGATTCCGGCGGCGACGCCCTGATGGATACGCCGCCCGGCATTTTCGCGCGGCTGACGGCGGAGGCCATCGCCGAAGGGCTGGAGCCCGCCACGCTGCTGGCGCTGCTGAAGCACCCGCTGCTGCGGCTCGGCCGCGCCGCGGGTGGATGGAAGAGCGCCATCGAGACGCTGGAACTGGCACTGCTGCGCGGCACCCGGCCAACCGCGGGCAGCACCGGCCTGACGCAGGATTTTGCCTTGTTTCGCGACGAACTGGCGAAGCTGAATCGCCAGGAAGATTCGACGCTGCATGCGGCCGAACCGCGCACCCGATTGCCCGAGCACCGGCTGCTCGGGGCTGAGGCGTTGATCGCCAAGCTGCATGACGCGATGCTGCCGCTGGAAAGCGTTGGCCGGTTCAAGCCGCATGATTTTGTCGAGTTGGGCAAGCGACATCAGGACGTTATCAAGGCGCTGTCGCGCGACGACCTGGAACGATCTGTGGCGTTCGACGGCCATCAGGGCCAGGCGCTGACATCCGCCTTCGACGAATTGCTGGGCGACCGCGCCGATGACCAGATCTCACCGAGCGGGCTGATGGTGCCGCTCGGCGACTACGCAGATGTGTTTCAGACCGCGTTCGGCGACAAGACCGTGCGCCGGCCCGAAGCCGCGCAGGCACGGCTTCGGATCTACGGCCCGCTGGAAGCGCGGCTGACGCCCTGCGAGCGCGTGATCATCGGCGGCCTGGTCGAGGGCATCTGGCCGCCGGCGCCGCGGATCGACCCGTGGCTGAGCCGCCCGATGCGGCACCAGCTCGGCCTCGATCTGCCGGAGCGCCGCATCGGCCTGTCGGCGCATGATTTCGCACAATTGCTGGGCGCCGACGATGTCATTCTCAGCCACTCGGCCAAGGTCGGCGGCGCCCCCGCCGTCGCCTCGCGTTTCCTGCACCGGCTCGAAGCCGTCGCCGGACAATCACGCTGGGATGCCGCGGTCGCGGCCGGCGAGAAGTATATTCTGTATGCGGCAGAACTCGATCGCCCGCACCACGTCACGCCAATCGCGCAACCAATGCCGCGGCCGCCGCGCGAGGCCCGGCCGCTGCGGCTCTCGGTCACCGCGATCGAGGACTGGCTGCGCGATCCTTATACGATCTACGCCAAACACATCCTGAAGCTGGCGCCGCTCGATCCGGTCGACATGCCGCTATCGGCCGCCGACCGCGGCTCAGCGATCCACGATTCGCTCGGCGACTTCACCAAGCTGCACGACACATCGCTGCCCGCGGATCCGGCGCGGGTGCTGCGCGGCATCGGCGAAAAGCATTTCGCGCCGCTGATGACGCGGCCGGAAGCGCGCGCGCTGTGGTGGCCACGCTTCCTGCGCATCGCTTCGTGGTTTGCGAACTGGGAGGTCGAGCGCCGGCACAATGTCAGCAGCATCATTGCCGAGCAGCGCGGCGAGATTTCGATTCCACTGATCAGCGGCCGCACCTTCTATTTGTCGGCTCGCGCCGACCGCATCGAGCGCCGCCCCAACCGCACCTTCGCCATTCTCGACTACAAGACGGGACAGCCGCCGAGCGGCAAGCAGGTCCGCATGGGCCTGTCGCCGCAGCTGACGCTGGAAGCAGCGATCCTGCGCGAGGGGGGCTTCGAGGGCATCCCGGCCGGTGCCTCGGTCAGCGAGCTGCTGTATATCCGGCTCAGCGGCAACAATCCGCCAGGCAAGGCGCACGAACTCATCCTCAAAGTGGAGAAGGAGGAGCCGCAATATCCCGACGAGGCCGCCGACGAGGCGCGCAACAAGCTGGAAGCCCTGATCCTGAAATTCGAGGATGAGACCACCCCCTACACCTCATTGAGCCTGTCGATGTGGTCGAACCGTTATGGCCGCTATGACGATCTGGCGCGGATCAAGGAATGGTCCGCCGCTGGCGGCACCGGAGACGAGTCATGAGCGCGCTGCGTGAGATCCCCGCCGATGCGCGCTCCAAGCAGGGACGCGCCTCCGATCCCGCCGCCTCGGTGTTCGTCTCCGCCAATGCCGGCTCCGGCAAGACCTACGTGCTGGTCAACCGCGTGATCCGGCTGCTGCTCAGTGGGGTGCCTCCGGAGAAGATCCTTTGCGTGACCTTCACCAAGGCCGCGGCCGCCAACATGGCCGAGCGCGTGTTCTCCACGCTCGGGCACTGGGTGTCGCTCGACGACAGCGCGCTGGATCAGGCGATCCGCAATGCCGGCATCGCCACGCCGGACCGCTCGACGCGGCTGCGCGCGCGCGAACTGTTCGCCTGCGCGCTGGAGACACCGGGCGGGCTGAAGGTGCAGACCATTCACGCGCTGTGCACGCGGCTGCTGCAACAGTTTCCGTTCGAGGCCAATGTGCCGGCGCGGTTCAGCGTGCTCGACGACCGCGACCAGAACGAGATGATGGAGCGCGCCTCGCTCGACGTGCTGCTGCGCGCCGCCGCGGATGCTGACAGCGCCGAGGGTCGCGCGCTGGCGACCGCGATGACCTCGGCCGCCGACGTGACCTTTCGCGACGTGGTGCGCGAAGCCTCGCTCAGCCGCGACAAGTTCCTGGCCTGGACGGAGGGCGCCGGCAGCGTCGAGGCGGCGATGACGCAACTGTCGCAGACGCTCGGCGTGACGCCCGAGGATTCCACGGAAGCCGTGGAGAGCGAGATGGTCGATGGCCCGCACCTGCCGCGGCGACGCTGGGAGGCGGCGGCCGAAATCTTCGCGGCTAGTACCAAGACCGACAATGATCAAGCCGATCGCCTGCGGGCGGCGCTGGATCTCGACGGCAGCGCGCAGGTCGACAAATATCTCCAAGTGTTCTTCACCGGCACCATGGAGCCGCGCAAGTCATTCGCTACCAAGAAGACCAATGACGGCCATCCCAATCTTGCCGCGACGCTGACAAACGAAGGCGAGCGTCTGTCGGTGCTGCTGGCGCGCCGCCGCGCCGTGATGATGCGCGACCGCACGCAGGCGCTATTGGTGATCGCCAGCGGCGTCGCCGCGAATTACGCCCGCGAGAAGCAGGAGCGCGGCCTGCTGGACTATGACGATCTGATCGACAAGACGCTGGCGATGCTGGACAATGTCTCCTCCGCCTGGGTGCATTACAAGCTCGATCGCGGCGTCGACCATGTGCTGATCGACGAGGCGCAGGACACCAGCCCGCGGCAATGGGATATCGTCACCCATCTGATCTCGGAATTCACCTCCGGCGAAGGCGCCCGCGACGGCGTCAAGCGCACCATCTTCGCGGTCGGCGACGAGAAGCAGTCGATCTTCTCGTTCCAGGGCGCCGCGCCGCGCGAATTCGATTTGCGCCGCAAGTCGCTGCAGAGTCGCTTCCAGGACGCCGGTCACACATTCGATCCGGTCGCCTTCACCTATTCGTTCCGGTCCGGCGCGGCGATCCTGCAGTCGGTCGACCATGTGTTTCGCGACCAGGCGATCTATCGCAGCATCCATGCCATCGAGAACGGCTACCCGATCCATGAATCGCTGGGCGACGCCGGCCCCAGCCTGATCGACCTGTGGGATTTGCAGATCCAGGCCGAGCGCGAGCCGATCGAGGGCTGGCAGGCGCCGTTCGACAACGTCTCCGAGACCAGCCCCGAAGTGCAGCTGGCGCGGCGGGTGCAGGCCGAGATCAAAACGCTGATTTCGGAAGGCACCCAGACCGGCGCGATCGGCCGCCGACGGGCGCTGCGCTATGGCGACGTGCTGGTGCTGGTGCGCCGCCGCGGCAAGGCGTTCAACGCCATCATCCAGGCGCTGAAACACGCCAGCATTCCGGTCGCCGGCGCCGATCGCCTGAAACTCACCGAGCACATCGCGATCATCGACCTGATGCATCTGGCCGACGCGCTGCTGCTGCCGCAGGACGACCTTGCTTTGGCGGTGGCGCTGAAGAGCCCGCTGTTCGGTCTCGACGACGACGACCTGTTCAAGCTGGCGTGGCAGCGCGAAAATACGCTGCGCGCCGCGCTCGACGAACATGCGGAGCTGAACGAAAAAATCGATGCGGCGCGAAAACGCCTGCATGAATGCGAGCGCCGCGTCGCTCACGAAACGCCGTTCGCCTTCTATGCCTGGCTGCTCGGCGGCGACGGCGGTCGCGCGAGATTCCTGCGCCGGCTCGGCCACGAGGCCAATGACGCGCTCGATGAGTTCCTCGAACTGGCACTCGGCTACGAGCAGAAGGCCCCCGCCTCGCTGCAGGGGTTCGTGAACTGGCTGCGCGCCGCCGACACCGAAGTGAAGCGCGACATGGAGATCACCCGCGACGAAGTCCGTGTCATGACCGTGCACGGCTCGAAGGGGCTGGAAGCACCGGTGGTGTTCCTGGTCGACACCACTTCGTCGCCCGCGGATACCCAGCGGCTCAACCTGATTCACCTGCCGCAAGGCAATGCCGCGCCCTATGCGCCGGGCGTGGTGGTGTGGGCCGGCAAGAAGGGCGACGATCCGCCGGCGGTCGCCGAAGCACGTGCCGCCAAGATCCAGGAGACCGAGGACGAATATCGCCGGCTGCTCTATGTGGCGATGACCCGCGCCGCCGACCGGCTGATCGTCGGCGGCTGCATGCCAGGCAACCGCAACGAGGTGCGGCCATTGTCGTGGTACGATCTGATTCTCAGGGGCCTCGAAGGCTCCGGCCTGCGGATGCAGAACGTGCCGCCGCCGGACGGCGTGGTGAAGCGCTATTCGCGGCTGGAAGATGTCGCGTCGGAAACCGGGGTCGCGGCGGTTCCGGAAGCCGTGCCAGCGACCGAGCTGCCGTCCTGGCTTCGCACGACCATGGCCGCCGAGCCGCGTCGCGAAAATTTTCTGCGGCCCTCCGATCCCGCCGACGACGACCACGGCCTGAGACCTGGCGAAACCGATGCCGATCGCACCCGCGCCAGGCAACGCGGCACGCTGGTGCACCGGCTGCTGCAATCGTTGCCCGATGTCACCGCCGAACGGCGACAGGACGCGGCGACGCGCTATCTCGCCCGCCATGCCGACAAATGGAGCGGGGACGACCGCTCCGCATTGGCCGTACAGGTGCTGGCTCTGGTCGAGGATCCCCGCTTTGCCGAGCTGTTTTCACCGGGCAGCCGTGCCGAGGTCTCGATCGTCGGCCGGCTGCGGCGTCGCGGCCAGCCCTTGCTGGTGTCCGGGCAGATCGACCGCCTCGTCGTGACACCAAAGGAAGTCTGGATCGTCGATTACAAGACCAACCACGCGCCACCGCGCGCGCTGGCCGAGGCGCCTGAGGCCTATGTCCGGCAATTGGCATTGTACCGGGCCGTGCTGGCGAAATTATATCCCGGCATCGCCGTGCGCGCCGCGCTGCTCTGGACCGAAACGCCTGAAATCATGGAGCTTTCGGCGACTGCGCTGGACGCAGCGCTGGCCTCCGTCATCTCCGCGTGAGCATGCCTTGACCCGGCAAGGGTGCGTTCATAGGTTGATTATCATCCAAGCGCGATTCTTGTGACGCGCTCTCCCACCAGCAGAACGAGGACAATATGGCCGTTGGCAAGGTTTCAGACGCCGATTTCGAAGCGGAAGTGCTCAAGGCAACCGGTCCCGTGGTCGTCGATTTCTGGGCGGAATGGTGCGGCCCCTGCCGCATGATCGGACCGGCGCTGGACGAGATTTCCGCCTCGATGGGCGACAAGGTCACCATCCTCAAGCTCAATGTCGATGAAAACCCGAAGACCGCGTCCAAATATGGCGTGATGTCGATCCCCACCCTGATGATTTTCAAGGGCGGCGAGATGGCCTCGCGCCAGGTCGGCGCCGCGCCGAAGCAGAAGCTGCAGCAGTGGATCACCGCCGCGGTGTGATCGCGTTGCGATGAATGATTTCAACGGCCGGTGACCTTGTCGCCGGCCGTTTGCTTTGTCACCTCTCCCCGTTGGGGAGAGGTGAACGCAGCGCCGGCAGATTGAACAGAGGGCGCGGCGTTACCCGATCCAGCCCGTCGCCAGCGCGCTGGCCCATTCGGCCCGGCCATTCGCCCGCGCCAGATCGGCCATCGCGGCGTTGTTGTACGGCACCCGTCGGTAGGTCACCTGCCACGCCTCGCCGGATTGCTCGAGGATGGCGTAGCAGGCATCCGGCGTGCCGGTTTCCACCGCGTGCGGAAACGGCGCGACGTCGCGATAGCCGGGGCAGCCGACGCTGCCGGGGTTGACGATCATCCGGCCATCGCGAAGTTTGATCGCGCGCGGGATGTGCGAGTGCGCGCACAGGATCAGCGACTGTTCAATGCCCATGGCCCGCTGCTCGATGGTCTCGATCGCGGCCATGTGCACCACGCCATCCGGCGTCACCGCCTCCAGCCAATAGGTATTATCGTCGGCCGGCGTGGCGTGACAGAGATAGACGGCGTCGCGATAGACGGCGCTGAACGGCAGCGCGCGCAGCCAGTCGAGATGCTTCGCCTCCAGCTGGCCATGCGAATAGCGGTCGGACGGCCACATGTCCTCCAGCCTGTCGTCGGTGAGATAGCGATCATGATTGCCGCGGACGCAGGTGGCCTGCATGCCCATCATGATATCCAGCGTGCGCTTTGCATCCAGCGGGCCGCTGGCCATGTCGCCGAGATTGACGATCTCGGTCACGCCCTGTGATCGGATATCGGCGAGCACGGCTTCCAGCGCCAGATAATTGCCATGCACATCGGCGATCGCGGCAAAACGCATCGAAGCTCCTGGATTTACGTCGGCGGGGTGCCGTTTTCAGCCAGCACGTGGCCGGCGAGGTACAGCGAGCCAGTGATCAGAATACGCGGTGGCACTTCGTAGGCAAGCCGGGTCAGAGACTCCAAAGCGACGGCGACACCGGCGGAGGTCTCGGCGCGCATGCCGACCTGCCGCGTGGCGTCAGCCAGCGCGTCCGTGCTCATGGCGCCGGCGCGATCGGGAATCCGGACGGCGATGATATGCCGCGTCAGGCCGGCGAAATTGGCCAGGAAGCCGACGGCATCCTTGTTGGCCATCATGCCCACGATAACCACCAGCGGCCGTGACACCCGCTCTTCCAGATCAGCAAGGGCCGCGGCAATGACGCGACCGCCTTCGGCATTGTGGCCGCCATCGAGCCAGATCTCGGAATCTTTTGGCGCGACCTCGACCAGTGCTCCGCTGGAGAGCCGCTGCATCCGCGCCGGCCATTCGGCGCGCGCGACGCCGGCCTCATAGGCGGCGGTATCGATCCTGAAGAGTTCGAGCGCCCGCAGCGTCGCAATCGCCAGGCCGGCATTGCCGAACTGATGCCGCCCGAACAATCTGGGCGCGGCAAGGTCCATCAGCCCGCGCTCATCCTGATACACCAGCCGGCCGCGCTCGACGCTGACATGCCATTGCTGTCCGGCCCAATGGCTGGGCGCATGCAACCTGCGCGCCTGCTGTTCGATCACCGTCGTCACTTCCGGCAGCTGTTCGGCGGTGATCACCGGCACCCGGCGCTTGATGATGCCAGCCTTCTCGGCGGCGATCCGCGGCAGCGTCGTGCCGAGGAAATCGGTGTGATCAATGCTGATCGGCGTCAGGACGCAGGCTACCGGTTTCTCGATGACATTGGTCGCATCGAGCCGGCCACCCAGGCCCACCTCGAGCAACACCACATCCGCCGGATGGCTGGCGAACAATGCGAAGGCCGCGGCCGTCTCGATCTCGAACAGCGTGATTGGCGCGCCGGCATTGACCAGCTCGCAATGCGCCAGGGCTGCCAGCAACGCGTCATCGCTGACCAGCACGCCGGCGAGGCGAATGCTTTCGTTGATCCGGACCAGATGCGGCGAGGTGAAAACGTGGACGCGCAGCCCCGCGGCCTCGAGGATCGCGCGCAGATAGGCGACCGTCGATCCCTTGCCATTGGTGCCGGCGACATGGATCACCGGCGGCAACCGGTTCTCGGGATGACCCAGCCGCGCCAGCAGCCGCTGCATCCGATCGAGTGAGAGGTCGATCGTGTCCGGATGCAGCGACGACAGCCGCGCCAGAATGTCGCCGAGGGCGCCCGGCGATGGTGCCGTGCTCACGCGTGCGCGGCCGGCACCGGCTCCGGGCTGGCGGGGAGTTCGATGGCTGTCGCGACCGGCTTCGCCGTGACTTCCGCGGCCGGCGATTTCGTCAGCAGCCGGCACAGCCGACCGAGGGTCGGCTTCAGATCGTGGCGGTGCACGACCATGTCGATCATGCCGTGCTCTTTCAGATATTCCGCGCGCTGAAAACCCTCAGGGAGTTTTTCGCGGATCGTCTGCTCGATGACGCGGGCGCCAGCGAAGCCGATCAGCGCGCCGGGCTCGGCAATCTGCACGTCACCCAGCATCGCATAGGACGCCGTGACACCGCCGGTGGTCGGATTGGTCAGCACCACGATGTAGGGAAGCTTGGCGTCGCGCAGCATCTGCACACCGACGGTCGAGCGCGGCAACTGCATCAGGGACAGGATGCCCTCCTGCATGCGCGCGCCGCCGGAGGCCGCGAACACGATGCAGGGCGATTTCTTTTCCAGAGCGAGTTCGAACGCGCGCACCAGCGCTTCGCCGGCGGCCATGCCGAGCGACCCACCCATGAAATCGAAATCCTGCACCGCGACCACGACGCCGGCGCCTTCCAGCTTGCCGTAGCCGACCTTGACGGAGTCATTCATGCCGGTCTTGGCGCGCGCGTCGCGGATCCGGTCGGCATATTTGCGCTCGTCGCGAAACTTCAGCGGATCGGCGATGACGTCGGGCAGCGCCACGTCGAACCAGGTCTCGTTGTCGAAGATCGATTTCAAGCGCGCGGTGGCGCTCATCCGCATATGGTAGTTCGAGCCCGGAATGACGAACTGGTTCTGCTCGACGTCCTTGTAGAACACCAGCTGCCCGGTATCGGGGCATTTGATCCACAGATTCTCCGGGGTCTCGCGGCGCAGGATGCTGCGGATTTTCGGCCGGACGACGTTGGTAAGCCAGTTCATCTTGTTCTCCGCGTCGCAACCTGGTGGCGTCGCTCTGATCTTGACATGGCGGCGAGGGCTGGGCCCGACAACCGCCTGGTGGCTTTATCGCCAGATTGTGGCTTATTCCGCGGCCTGCTTCGCGCCGTGGACGCCCTGCGCCAGCGAGGCGACGAGATCGGCGACCGCGCTAACCGTGGTAGCGGTAGCCCTGTCGTCGGCGTCAAGCGACGCCTTCAGCGCATCGATCAGCGCCGAGCCGACCACCGCGCCATTGGCATGCCGCGCGATATCATGCGCCGCTTCCGGGGTACGGATACCGAAGCCGACGCAGACCGGCAGGTCGGTATGGCGTTTGATCCGCGCCACCGCGGCACCCACCGCGGAGGAATCGGCGCTGCCGCTACCGGTAATGCCGGTGATCGAAACGTAGTAAACAAAACCGGAAGTATTCGCGAGCACCGCCGGCAGTCGCTTGTCGTCGGTGGTCGGCGTCGCCAGGCGAATGAAGTTCAGACCCGCCTTCATCGCCGGCAGGCAGAGTTCCGCATCTTCCTCCGGCGGCAGATCGACGATGATCAGGCCATCGACACCCGCGGCCTTGGCATCGACGAGGAATTTGTCGACGCCGTAGACGTAGATCGGATTGTAGTAGCCCATCAGCACGATCGGCGTCCTCGCCTCGTCCTTGCGGAAGTCACTGACCAGCGCCAGCGTCTTTCGCAGCGTGGTGCCGGCCTTCAGCGCGCGCAGCCCGGCCGCCTGGATCACGGGACCATCGGCCATCGGATCGGTAAACGGCATGCCGATCTCGATAATATCCGCGCCGGCCTTCGGCAGCGCCTTGATGATAGCAAGCGAGGTGACGAGATCCGGATCGCCGGCCATCACAAAGGTGACGAAGGCCGCGCGGCCCTCGGTCTTCAGTTCGGCGAAGCGGGTATCGATTCGGGTGGTCATGATGCGGCAACCGCTATGCTACACTCTCGCTCAGGGAGAGTTGGGGGGATGAACAGGTTCAAAGCCAGAGCCAGGCAACTCCGTGCCGCGCAAACCAGCGCCGAGGCGAAGCTATGGCAGGCGTTGCGTGCGCGCCAATTGGCCCGCTGGAAATTTCGCCGCCAGCATCCAATTGACCGATACATCGTCGATTTTGTGACGCTCGACGGGAAGCTGATCGTCGAGGTCGACGGCATCACGCACCACACTGAGGCCGAACGCGCCCGCGACGAGGCTCGCTCGGAGGTGCTGGCGCGATGCGGCTTCCATATCGTCCGCGTTTCGAACAGCGATGTGTATGAAAACCTTGAAGGGGTGTTGGAAATGATTCTGGGTACATTACGGCCGGACTGAAGGCCCCTCACCCGACCGGCTTCGCTACGCTCAGCCGATCGACCTCTCCCCACCGGGGAGAGGTGAAGGAAGATCGCTGTTACACCTCTCCCCGTTGGGGAGAGGTCGGCTGCGAAGCAGCCGGGTGAGGGGGCCAAACGTGA
>NZ_JANXTC010000342.1:0-19778 GCF_025356345.1 Tardiphaga sp. | reverse complement strand
TCATTAAGAAGGGCGTGCCGGCGCTGCTGCGCCTGGCACCCGACATGAACTCGCTGGTGATGCTGGGTTCGACGGCGGCCTGGGCCTATTCCGTCGTTGCGACCTTCGCACCGGGTGTGCTGCCGGACGGCACGGCCAATGTCTATTTCGAGGCCTCCGCGGTCATCGTCACGCTGATCCTGCTTGGCCGCGTGCTCGAAGCCAAGGCCAAGGGCCGCACCAGCGAAGCAATCAAGCGACTGATGGGCCTGCAGGCGAAGTCGGCGCGCGTCAAGCGCAACGGCGAGTTCGTCGAGACCTCGCTCGATGAGGTGATCGCGGGTGATGTCGTCCAGGTGCGTCCGGGCGACAAGCTGCCGGTCGATGGTGTCGTGTTGTCGGGTTCGTCGTACGTGGACGAGTCGATGATCTCCGGCGAGCCGATCCCGGTCAGCAAGGGAGAAGGTGCAGAGGTCGTTGGCGGCACGATCAACAAGACCGGCAGCTTCACCTATCGCGCAACCAAGGTCGGCGCCGACACGCTGCTCGCCCAGATCATCCGCATGGTCGAATCCGCGCAGGGGTCAAAGCTGCCGATCCAGGCCGTCGTCGACAAGGTGACAGCCTGGTTCGTACATGCCGTCATGGCCGCAGCGGCGTTGACCTTTCTGGTCTGGCTGTTCTTCGGCCCGGAACCTGCCGTCAGCTTCGCGCTGGTCAACGCGGTCGCGGTGCTGATCATCGCCTGCCCGTGCGCCATGGGTCTCGCCACCCCGACCTCGATCATGGTCGGCACGGGCCGTGCCGCCGAACTCGGCGTGCTGTTCCGGAATGGAGAGGCGCTGCAATCTCTGAAGTCGACGCAGGTCGTGGCCCTTGACAAGACCGGTACCCTCACCGCTGGCAAGCCGGTGATGACCGATTTCGAAGTCACCAGCGGTTTCGAGCGTGCGAAGGTTCTGGCACTCGTTGCTTCGATTGAGGCTCAGTCGGAACACCCGGTTGCCGCCGCCATCGTGGCTGCCACCAAGGGTGAAGGCTATTCATTGGGTGAGGTCAGCGCTTTCGAAGCCGTGCCCGGCTTCGGTGTCAGCGCAAAGGTTGGTCAGCACCAGGTTGCTGTTGGCGCCGACCGCTATATGGCCAAGCTGGGCATTGCGGTGGACACCTTCGCCGACGCCGCAAGCCGCATGGGCAAGCTAGCCAAGACGCCGCTCTATGCGGCTGTCGACGGCAAGCTCGCTGCCGTGATCGCGGTTTCCGATCCGATCAAGCGTTCGACCCCGCAAGCAATTCGCGCCCTGCAGGCCATGGGTTTAAAGGTCGCGATGATCACCGGCGACAATCGTCGCACCGCAGAAGCGATCGCTACCCAACTCGGCATTGACGAGGTCATTGCTGAAGTGCTGCCCGACGGCAAGGTCGGTGCGATCAAGCGCCTGCGGGCCGGCGGCCGCGCTGTAACCTTCGTCGGCGACGGCATCAACGATGCGCCGGCCCTGGCCGAGGCTGATGTCGGCATGGCGATCGGCACCGGCACGGACGTTGCGATCGAAAGCGCCGATGTAGTGTTGATGTCAGGCGATCTGCTCGGTGTCGCCAACGCGATCGCTTTGTCGAAAGCGACGATCCGTAACATCCATCAGAACCTGTTCTGGGCCTTCGCCTACAACGCGGCCCTGATCCCGGTCGCGGCTGGAGCACTTTATCCCGTTAGCGGCACGCTGCTGTCGCCGATGCTGGCGGCCGGCGCGATGGCACTATCGAGTGTCTTCGTGCTCGGCAACGCGATGCGCCTCAAGCGCTTCCAGGCACCCGTCCGGGAAACTGGCGACATCGCTGCGGTTTCGTTTGCTCCAGCCGAATGAACGCATCCGGCTCGCCATTGAGGCGGGCCGCCTCTCTCAATCCCTCTTTTGTTTTGAGGATCGCCATGTCGAGTAGGAGGCATGATGAGCTCCATGGTCTATGAAGACTGATCGTCGGGCGCGCAGCCCCGCGAGCCGAATTATCAAGCTCGCTGGATCAAGGGGCTTGAGATTCTAGTTACTGGAAGCTTTATATGTGACGAAATCGTTTCAAAGGAGGCTCGTATGAATATTGGCGCCGCATCTGAAAAGTCGGGCCTGCCAGCTAAGACCATTCGATATTACGAGGATATCGGCCTACTGACCGCCGATCGAGCCAGCAATGGCTATCGCGACTATTCAATGCCCGACGTCCATCGCATGCGCTTCATCCAGCGCTCGCGCAGCCTGGGCTTTTCGGTTGAGGAATGCCGACAACTGCTCTCGCTTTACAACGACAAGCAACGCCAGAGCGCGGATGTCAAAGCCCTAGCAAATGCCAAGCTCAAGGAAATCGACAAGAAGCTGGTCGAGCTCAATGAGCTTCGAGACACCTTACGCCGCCTTGTCCGCAGCTGCCATGGCGATAGTCGCCCCGATTGTCCCATCATCGAGGGATTGTCGAACTCTCAACTCAAGTCGTGATTGATCGCTGCGTTGACGGCGACGCTCCCATTGTCGCGCAGGAAGCCTTTGTTCCAATCGCCGACGCAGATACGGCCTTCGTCGACTCTGAGGTGCGCGCAATTTCAACGAGCTTCTAGGCAGCGGCTTCGGGATCGGCATAGGGGCGGGGTCTCAATGTATTTAATGGACTTGTAGCTTCATCTTTCGGGCATTAGGTAGCAAACGCCACCAGACCAAGGCCTCGCTTCCTGCCATATTGGCCTTATCTGTTTTCGGGGTTTTTGATGGAATTTGTTCGCGAACTACGACGCAAGCAGCATGAATTAAAGGCGGACCGCCAGGCGCTGATTGATCAGGTCGCGAAGATCGACGGGGATATTGCGGCGGTCGATCCGGTTATCCGGATGTACGAGCCAGATCGCCACTCTCCGATCAGACGGACCAGGCCCTCGAGGTTCTCGCCTGCAGGCTTGCTGCTCAGGTCGCTGAAATCGAGGGTCGCCATCCAAGCCTCAAGTTCTGTTGTCGCGGAGGCCTCGCCAGGGCGCTGCTGGAGCGACGCCTTGACGAATGGATCGCCACGAGGAACGGTGTCGATTGTCTCAAATGTTGCACGAATTTAGCGCGCAGTGTCCCCAATTTCGAGATGGATCGCCCAAGTACGCGCTGTAGTCTCGACGCTTGCTTGGCTGATAGCCAATATGATCCCAGCAATGGGAGGACAACATGAGTTGCGAAAATATTAAGATTGAGGGTTCGCTGACCGACGCGATGGAAGCATGGGTCGCGCGCCGGTACGGCAAGGTCGTCGATATTGAGATGACCGGGATTAACGTAGGTGGATTCGCCGCCGTCGGTTATGCGGCCGTTGAGAACGCCGAGGCGGGATCGGCGGAGGCTGTGGTTCTCATGCTACAGCACGATCCGGAAGGCGGCCCCGACAGCTATCGCCTGAAGGATATGGCTGAGGAAGAGGGGCCCGTACTCGACTTTTGCCCAGAGCGTATCCTCGACAAGCTCTCGCCAACCGCTGACGTTCTAGCGTTGCATTGGCCGGTGCGCTGTCGGGATCAGGCGACGGAAGCCTCACGGAATTCACCTTTTGCGATGAACTCGCGAGTCCTTCAAGAAGCCGCACAAGAGCGATTCAGCTGATCTTCTTGACGGCGTGCTTGGTGACAAAACCATAGCCGCAGGTGTCGCAGGTCCAGAGATAGCTCACCACATCATCCGACAGGAAGGCCGATGATTCGGCGGCGATCATCGAATCGGCACAAACGGGGCAGGTCGGAAGCTCGCTTCCACGCGGACAAGGTTGGAAAACGCGGGTCGAACGCACCGCAGCAATCGCTGGCATCGTGACCTCCTTGCCATCAGACGACGAGCAATCATAACCTGATTTCTTTGACGGTGTCGCAACACAAATGCGTTCGTTTTAGGTTTTTTGAATCTACATTTTTTCAGTAGTTTGCTGCGAATCTTGGCGGTGGGTGGCTGGCTCGATTGCCTACGCGCCGCCACAGATGAGATGTAGCCTCGCAATTACCGTTGCGTTTGCATAATCAGGCAGCAGGAGTTCGGCCATGGATAGATCGCCAGACAGTATTGCTTCGCACCGACCGGGCCGCGGCCGCGTCTTCGGCAGCGTGGTCGAGGCGATCGGCGATACGCCGATCGTCAGGCTGGTGCGGTTGCCGAAGCAGCACGGCGTCACTGCCACCATTCTCGCCAAACTGGAATATTTCAATCCGTCGACCAGTGTGAAGGACCGCATTGGCGCGGCGATGATCATCGCCATGGAGAAGGCGGGTACGATCAATGCCGATACCGTGCTGATCGAACCCACTTCCGGCAACACCGGTGTCGCGCTGGCCGTTGTCGCAGCGTCACGCGGCTACCGGTTGAAACTGGTGATGCCGGATTCGATGTCGATCGAGCGCCGCAAGATGCTGGCGTTTCTCGGCGCCGAACTGGTGTTGACGCCGGCGGCGCAAGGCATGAAGGGGTCGATCGCGGTGGCCGAGGAACTGGTGCGAACCACACCCAACGCCGTGATGCCGCAGCAGTTCAAGAACCTCGCCAATCCCGAAATCTACCGTCACACCACCGCCGAAGAAATCTGGAACGACACCCAGGGTGAGATCGATTTCATCGTCGCGGGCGTCGGTACCGGTGGTACCATTACCGGCATCGGTCAGGTGCTGAAGGCGCGCAAGCCGTCGCTGCGGATCGTCGCGGTCGAGCCTGAGGAAAGTCCGGTGCTATCCGGCGGCCAGCATTCCCCGCACAAGATCCAGGGCATCGGCGCCGGTTTTGCGCCCGAGGTGCTGGACCGCGCGGTGATCGACGAGATCATCAAGATCAATAGTGCGACGGCGGTTGAAACGTCGCGGGCGCTGGCGCGCAATGAAGGTATCCCGGGCGGCATCTCGTCCGGCGCGGCGATCGCGGCGGCGCTGCAACTCGGACAACGGCCGGAGAATGCGGACAAGACCATCCTGGCGATTGTGCCGTCGTTCTCGGAGCGTTATCTTTCGACCGTATTGTTCGAAGGAATCTGATCATTATGGCCCAGACCCCGCGGCGCCCTCGCACGCTTCAGGATGCCCGCAGCGAGGCCGAGGCCGCATTCAAGCAGACCACCACGAAGGTGATGGAAGCCCCGGCCAGCAAACCCGCCGTCCCAGGGGTTCGCGAACTGGTGTCGCTGCGGATCGACCAGGAGGTGCTCGAGCACTTTCAGGAAGGCGGTCCGGGCTGGCAGGACCGCATCAACGATGCGCTGCGAAAGGCCGCGGGCAAGTAGCCGTGCCCCCCGCAAGATGGCTGCCCTCGCTCGGTCTTGGCCTGGCCATCACATTCCAGGCCGCGCGAGCTGCGCCGGTACCCTTCAGTTGCATCATCCTGCCAGGCGAGACGCAAGCCAGCGTGATGATGACCAACACGCTCGACGTCGATGCGTCATGCATCGTGACATGCAAATTCTCGACCACCAAATATGACAACAACCCGCAGATCACCTGCGGCAAGCCGGTGCCGGCCGGCAAGGAAGTCGAGATGTGCCAGATCGGCTCCGGCGGTAACAAGTTCGTCAAGCCGATCGACGGCAGCGCCGATTGCATCAAGCTGCCATGAAGCGGGTCCGGCGATACCGGACTGCGATGGTGCGCCTCAGCGTCCGAAAATACCGCCGACCATGCCGCCAATGAAGCGGCCAGGGCCCGCCATGTCGGGACCTCGGCCACCACCACCATTGCCGCCGCTCTGACGACGCTGGCGGCGCTCCGGCTTGGCGCGCTCTTCCGGCTCGTCGTTGCGGGCGACGATCTCGGTCAGCAGCGCACCGTGCTGCAGCCGGTTGAGATAGCCCGATTTCGGATAATTGCGGGCGGCCTGCCAGCGCATGATCACCGCGCGGGTCGATTCACTGAATGTGCCGCTGACCTTGGTGTCGAAGCCAAGCCCGGTGAGACGGCGCTGCACATCGCGGCGCAGGCCCTTGTCGAGGCCGATCTGGTCTTCCGTGATCTGGCTCGACGGTTCGGTGTAGACGGCCTTGTCGATCCCGGTGGTGAGGTTCCGCGTGGTGGTTGATGCGCCATCCTGCAGCGAGGCGATGCGCGCCAGCGCCAGCGGCTTGAACTGGCCGACCGGATACATGGTCAAATAGGCGTTCAGCTCTTCCGGCTTGTTGGAATCCTTGATTGAGCGCCAGAATTCCAGTTCGACATCGGAATTGGCGGTTGCTGCCGCGGCAGCCGGTCCGGCGACGGGAATTGCGGACGCGGCCGTGCCGCTGGTCGGATTGAGATAGACCGAGCCGATCAGGTTGGTGTGGCCCCAGGGCAGTTGCCCCTTGCTGGTTTCTTCATTGACCTGCGCGCGTACTCTGGTCATGGCCTGCTGGATCTCGACCCCGGGGCTGGCAATATTGGCCAGCAGCGCACGGGTGAACGGGCTGTTGCTGCCGGACTGGCCATCCAGCGCCGTCTGGCCGGGGCCGGTAGCGAAGGCGATCAGCGTGCCCTCGCTGGATTTCATTTCGGCGAGGCCGGTGGTGACCGAGACGCTGCGGGTGGTGGACGCCGAGCGGATCTTGGCGGCAAAGGGATTGTCACGACAGGCATCGAGGAACACCAGCTTGACCTTGGCATCGCCCATGGTCTGGTCGAGCGTGGTTTCGATGTTGATCGCGGCGCCGAGCTTGACGTCCATCTCCGACTTCAGATTGGCATCGATCGGCAGCAGGTAATTGATCCCGTTCACCGCGATGCCGTGACCGGCGTAGAAAAATAGCGCGATGTCGGCGCCCTGCGCCTTGCGGCCGAAATCGAGCAGCTTCTCGGTCATCGCGTCGCGGGTCAGGTTGGAGCCTTCGACCACATCGAAGCCGACATTGCGCAAGGTCATAGCCATCGCCTTGGCATCGATGGTCGGGTTGGGCAGTGGTTCGACGTTCCGATAGGCGCCGTTACCCACCACAAAAGCCACGCGCTTGTCAGCGAGGGCGGCGTCGGCTGAAAACAGCACCGATAACATCGACAGCGCAAGGAAAGCGTAGCGCATCTGCAATCTCCCGACCGGTCCAGCAGGATCCGAAGTCTGCGACCATCGATAACACCGTTTCGCCACATTTGGAAATGGATTGAAATGGTCGGGAAGCTCTCGCAGAGCAGGGCGCGCTACCGTGCTGTTACGCCGTCGCGCGGGTCGGCGCCGCACCCGGACTGCGCAAATTGAGCATATTGCCGGCGAGAATCAGCACGGCACCCAGCACCGTGAAGATGTCGAGCCGTTCGGCATAGAGCAGCCAGCCGATGGCGGCGCTGAGCGGCACGCGCAGAAAATCCATCGGTACCACGACCGTGGCGTCGGCGTAGAGCATCGCCCGCGCCATGCAGAAATGAGAAAACGTACCGCAGAACGCGATCACCACCAGCCAGACCCAGACATAGGCCGAGGGCCACTGCCAGAAATACAGCGCCGGAACGAAACCGGCGACCGACTGCACGATGATCATCCAGAAGATAATCTTCAGCGCGCTCTCGGTGCGGGTCAGCGACTTGATCATGGTGATGGAAATGCCGAAGCCGAACGCGGCGCCAAGCGCCACCAACTGTCCGAGATTGACGGCGCCGGCGCTCGGCCGAACGATCACGACGACGCCGATCAGGCCGAGCACGATCGCCGTGATCTTCCACACCGTCATCTTTTCGCCGAGGAAAATCGCGGCCATGATCGCGATCCAGATCGGCATGGTGAATTCGATCGACACCAGCTGACTCAGCGGAATCAATGTGAGTGCGAAAAACCAGCCAATCTGCGAGATGTAATGCACCAGATTGCGCGTCAGGTGCGTCATCGGCCGCGCGGTCTTCATCGCGGTGAATCCGCCATTGAAATAAAGGATCGGCAGTAACCACAGGAAGCCAATCACCGAGCGCACTTCCATAACCTGGAACACGTTCAACTCGCGCAGCGTCTCACGCCCGGCAATGGCCACGAACAGCATCAGCAGCAGCCAGCCGGACATCCACAGCGCAGCGCGGGGTTTCGACGGCGTACGGTCCAACACGGGAGGATACCTGGTGGCGTTGCAAAGCTCGCGTAGCAACGGGCGCATGTAAGCGAAGGTTGTATCGGCGAGCTTGCCGAGCTTTGCAACGCGCGAATATGCCGGGCGTGCGATGCGCAGGTGACTGGCTCGGCACAAACGCAAATCCCCGGCCGCGAGCGACCGGGGATGCAAGGCTCAAGCGCTGGATAAATTAGCTGCGGTTCAGCGCGATGTTGGCGCCCTTGAAAGCGCCTTCCGAGGTGATGGCCACGTTCTGCTTGTTGCCCGTGGTCGTCATCGTCAGTTTCGCGGTAAAGGCCGGCGCGGACACGATGACGTTGAACTTTCCGTTGCCGGCATTGCCTTCGAGCGATCCGCTCACATTTCGGGTGGTCTCCGCCCATCGGCCGGTGAGGGTGCCGCCCTTGGCGAGCACGTCGCTCTTCAGCTCGAACTTGTAACTGTCACTGGCGCAGAGCAGGGCCTGATTGAGGCCGTTACCTTCGCTGCTGACGGCATAGGTCGCCTTGCAGCGAATGCGCTCCTGCGCGCCGCCGTCGAGCGAAATGGTTCCGGTCCCGGACCAGACTCCAGCCATGCCGGCAAACGGCGCCGACTGCGCGAACGCGGCCGATCCCGAAACCATCAAGGCCGCGCCGAACACTGTCGAGCCAACCAACTGCATAACCGCCGAACGAGAGTTCATAAATTCATTCCCAATTTGATTATTGACGTGACGCTTCCCAGCGACCGCTGCACGGCACCCCGCCAGATGCCCCATTCCACTTGCCCGAACCGGTGTTCCCGCTCAGCTGACCGTTGGCAAAGGCGGCGCCGATCGAGACCCGGACCATGCCTTCGCGGCCAACCTTGCCGGACACATCAGCCCCGGGCGCCGTCACTCTACCGTCGGTTACGGTAAGTGGATAGCGCGCCGTCGGCTCGCAACTGCCAGTCTTGGTGACGATTGTGACATTCCATAGACCATCATAGGCGTTATCTGCCGCATGAGCCGGCGCCGCCGCGCCCATAATGAGCAAGCCGCAATAGAGTGTCGCGATGCGGTTGAAACGCATGAGGCATATCCCTGATGTTGTGATGCTGTCGTAATGGGCACATAATGTGTCCAAACTTTGCTGCGATGCGGCAATTGCACGACAACTTTTCACGCGGGATTAATCCGGCAGGGCTGTTTTTGTTCCGCAGAGCAGTTTCTCGGCGGAAAACAGCGGCTCACGCGTGTTTCAGACCAGTTTGGGCGCCTTGGTCGCGAATTGCTCGTCCTGCGGGATGGCCGGCAGGCTGTGATTCTTCAAGGCGTAATCAACAATGTCACCGAGCAATTTCTGACCGAGCGGAGCCAGCGCTCGCTCCCATAATTCGCGGGCGGTCTCGCCCTTCTTCACGAAACACCATTCCTGCAGCGCGATGGCGCCGCCGTCCATGGTGTCCGCGAGATGATAGATGGTGCCGCCGGCGATCGGATCGCCTTCGCGAATCGTCCATTCGACCGCCGCGATGCCGCGGTGACGGGGCAACAGCGAGGGGTGATAGCCGATACCGCCCATTTTCGAGGCGGCGAGCGCGTCCCTGCCGATTCGCGCATGGCTGTGGGCGGTGATGATCAGGTCGGTGCCCTCGGCGATTTCCGACGCCACCACCATCTTCGGATTGGCCTGTACGGTCACCGGGATGCCCGCGGCGACGGCCGCGGCGGCGAGACGGTCCTCGGCTTCGGCGACCACCACCCGGGCGATTTCCACCTGATGGTTACGCAGCGTCTCGAGGGTGATGACGCCAAAATGGCGGGAGCCGACGAGCGTGATGCGCATGGTTCAGTTGTCCGCAGGTAGAAAGCCGGAGTGTGGCGATGGTCATGGTGGTGGGCGGGATGGGGCTCGAACCCATGACCATTCGATTAAAAGTCGAATGCTCTACCAACTGAGCTACCCGCCCCCGAGGGGGTGATAGAAGGCGCGTCCGCGCGGGTCAAG
The DNA here is from genome assembly GCF_025356345.1 of Tardiphaga sp. Lineage (GTDB taxonomy): Bacteria > Pseudomonadota > Alphaproteobacteria > Rhizobiales > Xanthobacteraceae > Tardiphaga. Next base: position 9,774 of record NZ_JANXTC010000342.1, on the reverse strand, counting down.
AGCGCGGTCCACAGTTGTGAGAATTGCCCCATCGCGACGCATGCGGATCGCTCAGCTCGCCTTGCGCTGGATCTCCGAAGCCACCGGCGGCGCAACCTGTATGGCATTGTGCATCGTTACCGGCCGTAGGCCGATCAGTTCGGCGGTTCGCACCGTGGTGTTGCGCCACCAGACAAAATCATTGGATCGCGAGTTTTCCAGAATCGCAATCGCCACGGCCGACAGGAACGGCAGGCTTTCCAGCACCAGCACGCCAGCGAAGATATAGATCTCGGTGACCTGCTTGAAGCTGTTGGACATGATCAGCACCCCGGCGCCGACCAGCAGCAGGGCTCCAATCACCGCCTCCCAGAACGCCTGGAACTCGATCGACATGTTCGACAGGCCCCCCTTCGAGGTGACGGTGAAGGGCAGGTGCTCGGTGATCAGGCCGTTGGCGACGGCGCGCGATACCGTCCACTGCACCGACATCGCGGCGACCATGGCCCCCAGCATCTGCCAGGTCTTCACGTGGACGCGCAGCCGATACAAAATGATGAAGTGCACCAGCGACACCACGAAGGCGGCGATGATTGGCAGCGTCAGGATCTTGTCGGGGATGGCGATGTCGGCGAAGGCCACGATCGGCACCCAGACCAGGTTCAGCAGGGCGACCAGCACGCCGAGGCTCTCGGCGCCGAGCCAGTTCAGCCAGCCCAGCCCGAATTCGCGTTTCTGGTCCGCCGTCAGCCGGCTGGCGCCGGGCAGGAAGAACCGCCAGTGCTTCTTGATGATCTGGAAACCGCCATAGGCCCAGCGATGACGCTGCTTCTTGAACGCCTCATAGGTGTCCGGCAGCAGCCCGTAGCCGTAGCGCTTGCTGGTGTAATGCGTCAGCCAGCCATGTTCCATGATGGCCAGACCCAGATCGCTGTCCTCGCAGATGGTGTCGCCGGCCCAGCCGCCGACCATGTCCATCGCGGCGCGGCGAATCAGGCACATGGTGCCGTGCACGATAATGGCATTGGCCTCGTTGCGCTGGACCATGCCGATGTCGAAGAAGCCGGCATATTCGCCGTTCATGATGTAGTGCATCAGCGAGCGGTTACCGTCGCGGTGGTCCTGCGGCGCCTGCACCAGGCCGACATTGGGGTCGGCGAAGGCCGGGACCAGATCCTTCAGCCAGTTCGGCTCCACCATGTAGTCGGCGTCGATGATGCCGATGATTTCCGCGTCGACCGCGGTGCGCTCCATCGCAATGCGCAGCGCGCCGGCCTTGAAGCCTTCGACCTTGAGGGCGTTGATGAAGATGAAGCGTTCGCCGAGCGTCCGGCAATAATCCTGGATCGGCTGCGTGAAGGCGGGGTCCGGCGTGTTGTTGATGATCACCACGCATTCAAAATTCGGATAATCCAACCGCGCCACGGCATCGAGGGTCAGCTTCAGCATCTCCGGCGATTCGCGGTAGGCCGGGATATGGATCGAGACCTTGGGGAAATGGCCACCCGCCGGAACGGCCAGCGCCGAGGTCTGCGCTGGCGTCAGCAGCCGCATTGTCGGGCGGCCAAAGGCGATCGCGGCGATTTCCTCGATCCGGGCCATGGCGATCAGCACCAGCGGCACCAGCAAGGTGAGGCCGAGCGTCAGCGCGAACGCCGATCCCCAGACGAAATAATGGCCCTGCTGATAGGCGAAGATGGTCGCGGCCCAGGCACCGACGCCATTGGCCGCGGCCGACAGCACCAGGGTCTGCATCGGCGTGGGCCGCACGAGTCGGAGAATCGGCAGCGACAGCAGCACGCCGACCAGCAGCGCAATTCCGCCGAGTTTCCAGTGATTTTCGTCGACCACCGGCCCGGTCCAGCTGAATTTCGGCTCGCGCGCCGCGTTCAGGATGCCCCAATACGGTCCTACGCCGCCTTCGAAGAACTTCCAGGGCTGATCGATCGCCTCGACGATGTTGTATTCCATGCCGATGGCTTCGGCGCGGCTGACGAAGGTGCGCAGCGTCACGGCCTGCTCGAACGGACCAGGCACCGCGCTCTTCAAATTATAGCCGGCACTCGGCCATCCGAATTCAGCGATCACGATGCGCTTGCCGGGGAAGGCGTCGCGCAGCTTCTGGTAGATGATCAGCGCCTGATCGACCGCTTGCTGGTCGGAGAAACCTTCCCAATAGGGCAGGATGTGCGCGGCGATGAAGTCGACCGAGGAGGCCAACTCCGGATGTTCGATCCAGATGTTCCAGATTTCACCGGTGGTGACGGGCACATTGACCTGGCTCTTCACCCGCTGGATCAGCTTGATGAGGTCTTCGACCTTCTGCTCGCCGCGGAACAGGGTCTCGTTGCCGACCACAATGCCGTTGACGTTGCTGTTGCGCTTCGACAGCTCGACCGCCGAGACAATCTCGCGCTCGTTGCGGTCGGTATTCTTGTCGATCCAGGCCCCGACGGTGACCTTGAGGCCCGCTTCATTGGCAATGGGAGGCACCAGTTCGACGCCGCCGGTCGATGAATAGAGTCGGATCGCCCGGCTGACGCCGGCCAGCGTCTTCAGGTCGGCGCGAATTTTCTCCGGCTGCGGAATGTTATCGACGTCGGGGTGAGCCGTGCCGTCGAACGGCGCATAGGAAACACTGGGGAGGATGCCTTTGAAGTCCGGAGCTTCCTGCCTCTCGCGCAACACGCCCCAAAGGGCGGCGTGAGCGGCAGTCACGAACAGCAAAACGGCGACGACGGCGCGCATCGCGACTAAACCATGAAGGGGCGAGCGTGGCCGGGAAGCGGACCCGTCCCCTAGGTCCGACCAGTATGACGGCAGCAGACCTATGAATCTGCCACGCGATTTAACAACTCATATGACGTCGCGGCGTTTTGAAGGCGGGCATATTCAAAACCGCGAATATTTACCGCCGTTCCCGCCGCGCCGGATTATTTCGGCGCGTCGGCCGGCTTGGCCTCGGGCTGCGCCGGGGCGGGCGTTGCGGCGGCGGCGGGCGCGGGCGCCGTCACAGCGGCCGTCTGAGGTTGCGCATTGGGGTTGATCCAGCAGGCATGGACGCGGCCGTTCAAACTGTCCGGCACCTTCGGATCGAGCGCGCCGAATCGTACCAGGCAGCGGAACGTCGCCTGTACATGACCGCCAGGGCAGCCGAACCGGTCATACAGGTCGAGGTGGCGGAACGCGGTATCGAGATCGTCGCGCCACATCAGCACCACCACGCGACGGCCGAGCCAGACGCATTCGGGATTGCCGGCGGGTCCGTTGATCGCCTGGGTCGCCTCGACGAATTCGTCGGTTTTTTTCTGGCTGTCCTTGGCTACGTCGGCCGCCGAAGGCGAATTTGCCGCGGGCTTCTGATCCTGGGCGCCGCTCTGGGCGACGACGCCGCTGACGCTGAACATCACGGTCAATCCTGCGATAGCCAGATAACGCAGCGCCGTAGTTTGGAACCCGAACAGCAGTCGACGCATGAAGTCCCCGATAAAGTTGGTCGCCACGGTGCGCTCCGGCGTCCTTGGCAGATGTCGTAGAGTCAGGTCCCTTTACAACAGGGATCGCGCTTGAATCCCATGACGGACATTTTGGATTTTGTCCAGCAAAGCTGAAACTTAGCACTCCTTTTTGCTTGCTTCGACCGGTCATCGCGATGATTGCCTGCAGGCTGCTCTTGGCAGATCGTCGGTGACGGGCTAATCGACAGACGTCTTTGGAGGACGGAACCGATTTCCTACCGCACGCCGCTGGCGCTTCTCCTGTTATCCCTTTGCTCGATCGCGGCGGTGTGGTGGTGGCTGGCCACGCCGGTGACGCTGGCGCATGCGCCGATCGATCCCGCCGCCAAGCTGGAATGCGTCTCCTACGCGCCGTTTCGCGGCGAGCAGACGCCGCTGGTTCCCACGACGCAGATTTCCACCGAGCAGATGGCGCAGGATCTGGCGCAACTCGCCAAGATCTCGAACTGTGTGCGGACCTATTCGATTGAGAACGGCCTCGACCAGGTGCCGGCGCTGGCTGGCAAGGTCGGCCTGAAGGTCATCCAGGGCATCTGGCTCGGCAGCAACCGGCTCAAGAACCTGGCGCAGATCGCGATCGCGGTGCAGCTGACCAAGGACTATCCGAACGTCATCAGCGCGGTGGTGGTTGGCAATGAGGTGCTGCTGCGCGGCGAAATGACGGCCGCCGATCTGGCTGCCAACATCCGTTCGGTGAAGTCGCAGGTCAAGGTTCCCGTGACCTATGCCGACGTCTGGGAATTCTGGCTGCGCAACCGTGAGATCTATGACGCGGTCGACTTCATCACCATCCACATCCTGCCGTATTGGGAAGACTTCCCGATACGTGCCCGCCACGCCGCGGCCCATGTCGACTCGATCCGCAAGCGCGTCGCGGTGGCATTCCCGGCCAAGGAAATCCTGATCGGCGAGACCGGCTGGCCGAGCGCCGGCCGGATGCGCGATGGTGCACTGCCGTCGCGCACCAATCAGGCGCGCGTGGTGTCGGAAATCCTCGACCTCGCCAAACGCGAGAATTTTCGCGTCAACCTGATCGAGGCCTATGACCAGCCGTGGAAGCGCGAACTGGAAGGAACCGTTGGCGGCTATTGGGGGCTGATCGATGCCGACCAGCGCGCGCTGAACTATCCGGCCGGCGTGCCCATCAGCAATTACCCGTCGTGGAAGCTGCAGATGGGGCTGGGGCTCGGATTGAGCGTTCTGGTATTCGCCGTCGGCATGGGCACATTGCGGCGGCGTCCATGGTCGCCGCGCTTTTCGGCGTGGCTGACCCTGGCGATTTCGGCAACCGCCGCCGGCATTCTGCTTGGCGTCGCCACCGACAAGCTGATCTATGAGAGTTACGGCCTTGGCCGCTGGCTGCAATGGGGCGGCTTGCTGGCGGCTGGCATTCTGTCGCCGTTGCTCTGTGCCTATGCGACGATGTCAGGTCGTTCGCTGCCGACATTTCTCGAACTGCTGGGTCCTGGTCTGTTCCGGACCCGCTCGGTCTCGACCGTGTTGCTCGGGCTCACCTTGATCGTGACGGCGCTGATCGGTGCCGAGACGGCGCTGGGCTTCGTATTTGATCCCCGCTACCGCGACTTCCCATTCGCCGCGCTGACCATGGCGGTGGTTCCGTTCGCCGGGCTGATGCTGCTCAACCGCCCGCAGGGCGGCTTCCGTCCGATCGCCGAATCAGTGTTTGCCGGCCTGTTCGTGCTGGCAGCGCTGTATGTCGGCTTCAACGAGGGCCCGGACAACTGGCAGTCGCTGTGGACCTGCGCGATCTATTTGCTGTTCGGCATCACGCTGTGGCGGGCGCGGGCCGTGCAAATCCCAGAATAAGCAGGCCGATCGCAAGGCCCGACAGGCCGACATTATAGAGCACGATGCCGAAGCCGGCGGCGACCAGGGCGGCGGTCACCAACACGATCGACGGCCGCATCAGATTGAGCACGGCGATCGCCACGGCGGCGATCCCGAACACCGAGCTCTTGAACAGCGACGTCATCAGCATCCGGGTCTTGCACAGCAGCGTGGGCAGACCGGCGTCGCAGGCCAGCGCGACCGACGACATCTCGATCGCCAGATAGCGCAGATACAGCGCGTAGCCGACGCTCAGGAAGCCAACGATCAGAAGCCATTGAACCTGGCGGGCGGTGAGGCGGAACGGATCTTTTTTCATCGTCGGCACTATGGTTCGGATCGCGTGGCGGGACAAGCGGCGCCCGATCGAGAACTGGAATCCGGTTCACACGGTGCTTTAAGTTCCAGCCGCAACGCGCGATTATCCCGGATCTTTTGTCAACGACTGCCGAGAAAAGACGACAGCGAGGACTGCGGTGCGGGTGGCGGTGGCGGCGGCGCTTCTTCGATCGGTTTCGGGGGTGCCAGTTCGGTTCGGCTGATCCGGCTGCTGCGCTTGCGTGGCGACGGTGGTGCCAGCGCGGCAGGCGTTACCGTGGGCGGCACATTGTTTCCGAGCGCCAGACGCTGACCATCGAACACCGACGTCTCGCAGCTACGGTTGCTGGCGATCAACGCGGCACAAAGCTTCGCGGCGGCGGCGGCGTCGCCGATCGGACCCGCGACCAGTCGCAATTGCATGCCGAGGCCAGTGTTGCGTTCCTTGACCATGATGATGGGCCGCAGCCCGTCCAGCGCCTTGTAGGCTTTGGCGGTGCCGCGCCACAGCGCACGCAGGCCGTCCACCGAATTGGCGCCGCCGATATCGATGCCGAATTCGGTCCGCTGCACAGGAATCGCGACGGCTTCCGCCGCGGCCGGTTCGGCGGCCGCCGGAGGAATGGAAGCGGTGATGTCGGGGGGGGCGGTCAGGGGGGCCGGCGCGGGCGGCTCAATCAACCGGGTCGCCGCGACATCCGGTGGCGCCATGATGGATTTCGATGCCATCAGCGGCGCAATGACGGGCGCCGACGCGGGCACTACCGGCTTGGCTGGCGCCGGTTCGGCTGTTACCACGGGGCTGACCGGTATCGACGTAATGGCCGGCAGCGGCGGCTTGGCGGTCGGAATTGGAACCACTTCACTGGTGGCCGGGGCTGCCGCCGGCACCTGGGCGGGCAGGGCAGTCTGGACTGGTGCGAGGTTGGCCGGCGCGGCTACTGCGACCTGTCGCTTGATCGATCCCGTGACCGAATCCAACCCCTGCTCGACGGAGGTGACGCGCGCATATAGCCGGTCGCGATCGCTGTTCAGCGTATCGATCGCCTGCGACAGGCGCTTGGCCTCGGTCTGGGTTTCCTTGGCGACAGACTGGATCTGCTGCGATTGCCGCGCCAGCATATCGGCGGATGCGTCCTGCTCCCGCCGCAGTTGCACCGAGCTTTGCCCGGCCAGAATCGCAACGATGACGGCCGCCACGGCGCCGACGCCCCACGACCCCAGACGCCAGAGCGTTCGCCGGTCGAGCGCATCTTCGTCCGCCAGAAACCCCGACAGCCAACCGGCGCCGGGCTCGGTTGAAAAAGTATCGGCCCACTGATCGCGTTTGTGTGACATGCGACGTCTTCGGCGCTCCCTGCGGGCCATGCGAATCACAGCGAAACATTATCAGGAAACCGTGTAGTGGCTCAGATGCGGTGGTCGCAGTACGACTGAAACTGCTTTCCTCTTCAGCGCAAAACGCTTTATGACGGCGACGGCGGCGATTGCGCCTTGCAGACGGGGATTTGGATGACCGGCAGAACCAGCCTGACCATTGTGCTCGCCGCCGGCGAGGGCACGCGGATGCGATCGTCGACGCCAAAAGTACTGCATCAGGTGGCCGGGCAGTCGCTGCTGGCCCATGTGCTTGACGCTGCGCCGCATGGCGCCGGAACCTCGCTGGCGATCGTAGTCGGTCCGGATCACCAGCCGGTGGCCGAGGAAGCCAAGCGGGTGCGGCCGGATGTCGCCACCTTCGTGCAGCGCGAACGACTGGGGACGGCTCATGCGGTGCTGGCCGCCAAAGCAGCGATCGCCGGTGGCGCCGACGATGTCCTGGTTGCGTTTGGCGATACGCCGCTGATTTCGGCCGAAACCTTTGAGCGCTTGCGCGCGCCGCTCAAAGCTGGCGCCGCGCTGGTGGTACTGGGGTTTCGCGCCGCCGACCCGACCGGCTACGGACGACTCTTGGTCGAAGGCGATCAGCTGGTGGCGATTCGCGAACATGCCGATGCGACAGCCGCCGAACGCGCGGTCAATCTCTGCAATGCCGGCGTGATGGCGTTTGACGGCAGGACGGCGCTGAAAATCATCGAGCAGATCGGCTGCGCCAACAGCAAGGGCGAATATTATCTGACGGACGCCGTCGAGGTGGTTCGCGCCATGGGCCTGCAGGCCACGGTGATCGAAACCGGCGAAGACGAAGTGCGCGGGATCAACACCAAGGCGCAGCTCGCCGAGGCCGAAGCGATCATGCAGGCGCGGTTGCGCCAGGCCGCGCTCGACGCTGGCGTCACCATCGTGGCCCCGGAAACTGTCTACCTCGCCGCCGACACGACATTCGGAAAAGACGTCACGCTCGAGCATTTCGTGGTGATCGGGCCGGGCGTCAGCATCGGCGACGGCGCGGTGATTCACGCCTTCTCGCATCTGGTGCAGGCGACGATCGGCAATAATACCTCGATTGGTCCCTATGCGCGGCTGCGGCCGGGCACGTCGGTCGGCGAGGGCGCGCGGATCGGCAATTTCGTGGAGACCAAGGCGGCGATCCTCGAGGCTGGCGTCAAGGTCAATCACCTCAGTTATATCGGCGACACCCATATCGGCGCGGGCGCCAATATCGGCGCCGGGACCATCACCTGCAACTATGACGGCTTCAACAAGCACAAGACCATGATCGGTGCCGGCGCCTTTGTCGGATCCAATTCGTCGCTGGTGGCGCCGGTGACGATCGGCGCCGGGGCCTATATCGGCTCCGGCTCGGTGATCACCCGCGACGTGGCGGACGACGCGCTGGCAGTCGAGCGCAGCCCGCAGGTTGCCAAGGAGGGCTGGGCGACGCGGTTTCGCGACACGAAGGCGCGTGCCGGCAAGTCGAAGTGAGGATGCCAGGCGCGGCCCGGTCAGGATTCCTCATCGGAGAACAAATCGCGCTTCAGCCGCCAGCCACGGCGCACGGCACGGGCGGGTTGTTCGCCGGGCGGGTGCGGTTGCTTGATGATTTTCCGGATGATCTCGGCGCTCTGATGCGGCGGCGGCCAATGCGCGAGGCGGCTGGCCTGGATCGGCCGCCTTCGGACCGGAGAGATCAGGCTCCGGTTATCGAATTTCCGTTCGCGCATGTCCGACATGGGCGCCGCCTCCCGCTGCTTCCGAGCCTTGATCAAACTCGTTGACAGTCTGTTAAACGAACCGGTTGAAAGCCCGGATTGGGCATTCGAAGCTGTCTCAATTGGCAATAATTATTGAGTATCAACGCGTCCGCAATTCTCGGTAAGAGAGGCGAGGCCGTTCTGGCATTCAAGTACCTCGGAAAGTTGAACGCGCATGTGCGGCATTGTCGGAATTCTGGGACGCGGTCCGGTGGCGGATCAGATTGTGGACTCGCTGAAGCGCCTTGAATATCGCGGCTATGATTCGGCGGGGGTGGCGACGCTGGAAGGCGACCATCTCGACCGGCGGCGCGCCGAAGGCAAGTTGAGGAACCTGGAAGCCAAGCTCGGCCAATCGCCGCTATCGGGACATATCGGCATCGGCCACACCCGCTGGGCCACCCATGGCAAGCCGACCGAGGCCAATGCTCATCCGCACGCCGCCGATGGCGTCGCGGTGGTACACAACGGCATCATCGAGAATTTTCGCGAATTGCGCATCATGCTGGAAGCGCAGGGCGCGGTGTTCGCCAGCGAGACCGATACCGAAGTCGTCGCCCACCTCGTCAACTCCTATCTCCAGAAGGGCATGTCGCCGCCGGACGCGGTGAAGCAGGCGCTGCCGCATCTGCGCGGCGCGTTCGCGCTGGCCTTCATCTTCAAGGATCACCCCAATCTGCTGATCGGCGCCCGCAAGGGCTCGCCGCTCGCGGTCGGCCACGGCGACGGCGAGATGTATCTGGGCTCAGATGCGATCGCGCTGGCGCCATTCACCGACACCATCAGCTATCTCGAGGACGGCGACTGGGTGGTGCTGTCGCGCGAAGTCAGCGTGATCTACGATGAGAATAACGTCGTCGCCAATCGCGAAGTGCTGAAATCCGGCGCATCGTCGTTCCTGGTCGACAAGGCGAATTATCGCCACTTCATGGCAAAGGAAATCCACGAGCAGCCGGAAGTGGTCGGCCACACGCTGG
>NZ_JANXTC010000326.1:0-4629 GCF_025356345.1 Tardiphaga sp. | reverse complement strand
CTACCAGACCCGAGCCGGGTTGGCGGTGGCGCGTCATGTCGCGCAATTCACCGGCGGTACCGCGCTCGACGACCTGATCGAGCTACTGGACCATCGCCGCGGCGTGGTGCTGTCGTCCGGCACCACGGTGCCCGGGCGCTATGAGAGCTTCGACCTCGGCTTTGCCGATCCGCCATTGCTGCTGGAGACCACCGGACCGGGGTTTGCGCTGACGGCACTGAATGCCCGCGGCCGGGTGCTGATCGGCTTCCTCGGCGACACGCTGCGTGATCCCGCCGTCATCATCGACAGGCGCTCGGCCAATTTGCTGCAAGGCCACATCCTGCGCGGCGACGCCCCGGTCGACGAGGACCAGCGTACCCGCCGTGCCAGCGTGATCTCGCTGGTGCGCGATATGGTGGCGCAGCTGTTCTCGTCGGAAGACCCGATGCTCGGCCTGTTCGGCGCCTTCGCCTATGATCTGGTGTTCCAGATGGAAGACCTGAACCCGAAGCGCGCCCGCGAGGCCGACCAGCGTGACATCGTGCTGTATCTGCCGGACCAGCTTTTGGCCTATGACCGCGCCACCGGCTGCGGCGTCACGCTGAGCTACGATTTCACCTGGAAGGGCAACTCGACCGCCGGCCTGCCGCGCGAGACGCCGGACTCGGGCTACACCAAACAGCCGCGCCAGGGTTTTGCCGATCACGCGCCCGGCGACTATCAGCGCACGGTGGAAACCGCACGCGCCGCCTTTGCCCGCGGCGACCTGTTCGAGGCGGTGCCGGGCCAATTGTTCGCCGAACCCTGCGAGCGCTCGCCGGCCGAAGTGTTTCAGCGGCTCTGCGTCATCAACCCGTCACCCTATGGCGCGCTGATGAACCTCGGCGACGGTGAATTCCTCGTGGCAGCCTCCCCTGAGATGTTCGTGCGCTCCGATGGCCGCCGCATCGAGACCTGTCCGATCTCCGGCACCATCGCGCGGGGCCTCGATGCCATCGGTGATGCCGAGCAGATCCGTCAATTGCTGAATTCGGAGAAGGATGAATTCGAGCTCAACATGTGCACGGATGTCGATCGCAACGACAAGGCGCGAGTCTGCGTCCCCGGCTCCATCAAGGTGCTGGCGCGGCGCCAGATCGAGACCTATTCGAAACTTTTTCACACCGTCGACCACGTCGAGGGCGTGCTGCGGCCGGGCTTCGACGCGCTCGATGCCTTCCTCACCCATGCCTGGGCGGTCACCGTCACCGGGGCGCCGAAGAAGTGGGCGATGCAGTTCGTCGAGGACAATGAGCGCTCGAGCCGCCGCTGGTACGCCGGCGCGATCGGCGCGGTGATGTTCGACGGCGGCATCAACACCGGCATCACCATCCGTACCATCCGGATGAAGGACGGTCTCGCCGAGGTCCGCGTCGGCGCCACGCTGCTGTTCGACTCCGATCCCGTCGCCGAGGAAAAGGAATGCCAGACCAAAGCCGCGGCCTTGTTCCAGGCGCTGCGTGGCGACGCGCCAAAACCGCTGTCGGCCTTCGCGCCGGATGCGTCCGGCTCCGGCAAGAAGGTGCTGCTGATCGACCATGACGACAGCTTCGTGCACATGCTGGCGGATTATTTTCGTCAGGTCGGCGCCACCGTGACGGTGGTACGTCATGTCCATGCGCAGACCGTGCTGAACCGGGAAAAATTTGATCTGCTGGTGCTGTCGCCGGGGCCGGGACGCCCGGAGGACTTTGGCATCAAGGGCACCATCGACACCGCGCTGGAGAAGCAATTGCCGGTGTTCGGCGTCTGCCTGGGCGTGCAGGCGATCGGCGAATATTTTGGCGGCGTGCTCGGGCAACTGGCGCAGCCGGCGCATGGCCGGCCGTCGCGGGTGCTGAACCGTGGCGGCAGACTGATGTTCAACCTGCCCAACGAGATCGTGATCGGCCGCTACCATTCGCTCTATGTCGAGCAGGACAGCATGCCCGCTGTGCTCACCGTCACCGCCTCCACCGAGGACGGTATCGCGATGGCCATCGAGCACACGACGCTACCGATCGGCGGTGTGCAGTTTCACCCGGAATCGCTGATGTCGCTGGGCGGCGACGTCGGCCTGCGCATCGTCGAGAATGCATTCCGGCTAAAGGCTACCCACTGACCATGCAGCCGCCATCGCGAGGAGAGAAGCGACGCGGCAATCCAGAGAGCCACTCGCGCAGACTGGATTGCTTCGTCGCAAGGGCTCCTCGCAATGACGAGTGTCTATTATCCTCACCTGAGAAAACACACCGATGACTCCTGAACTCGAACACGATCTCAAAGCCTCCGTCCGCACCATCAAGGATTATCCCAAGCCGGGTATCCTGTTTCGCGATATCACCACGCTGCTCGGCGACGCGCGTTCGTTCCGCCGCGCCATCGACGAACTGGTGCAGCCCTGGGCGGGCTTGAAGATCGACAAGGTCGCCGGTATGGAAGCGCGCGGCTTCATCATCGGCGGCGCGGTGGCGCACCAGCTCTCGGCCGGCTTCGTGCCGATCCGCAAAAAAGGAAAACTGCCGCACACCACGGTGAGCATCGCCTATTCGCTGGAATACGGCCTCGACGAGATGGAAGTGCACGCCGACGCCATCAAGCCTGGCGAGCGCGTCATCCTGGTCGATGATCTGATCGCCACCGGCGGCACCGCCGAGGGCGCCTGCAAGCTGATGCGCCAGATCGGCGCCGAGGTGATGGCGGCCTGTTTCATCATCGATCTGCCGGACCTCGGCGGCGCCGCCAAGCTGCGGGCGATGAACGTCCCGGTACGCACGCTGATGAGTTTTGACGGGCATTGATTGAATCTGTCGTTCCGGGGCGCTGGCGGCGTCAGCCGCTGGCGAACCCGGAACCTGGAAATGCTTTTGCCAAAACATCTCGGGATTCCCCGCCACTCCAATTGGAGTGGCTGAGGTTCGCTCGAGCTGCGCTCTCGCGCCCCGGAATGACGATCACGACCTCCGCAGCAGCAATTGCAGCTCGATCTCGCGAAAGCTGAAATAGTTCTTCCGGATCCACTGGTGCAGCTCGGTGGATGAATCCTTTTCCGCGCGCAGATAGCCGGTGAAGGAAAAATTCAGCCGGTCGATATAGGTCTTCAGGAAGCTCGGCAGCGCGGAAATCTCCAGGATCCGGCCCTGCGCCAGCGCCGGCGGCAGGTCGCCGCGCACCACCTGTTCGTTGTTGATGACATATAGCGCATAGGCCGGCAGTTGCGCCCGCAGCGTGGCATGGGCGCGCAGCGAGGCGCGGTCGGTGTCGCCGACGAACAGCACGATCGGCGCCACGCCGCGGCGCGCGGCTTCCTTGGCGAAACCGATCTCGGCGGTCATCTTGAAGAATTCGTCGAATGCGAAGTAGCCGAGGTCAAGCACCTTGGCGACGTCGTCACCGACAATCAGGCGGTCCATCAGCGCCATCTTGTCGAATGTGTCATCGATCGACGCGGTCTCGGTCAGTGTCGGCAGGAAGTCGAGCAGCGACGGTTCTTTCAGGCTGATGTCGAACGCCGTGACGCCGCCGCGCTGCAGTGCCAGGAATTCGGTCAGCAGCCGCGCCACCAGCGTCTTGCCGACCTGCGGCCGTGTCGAACAGATGATGTAGACGGGCGTGCGGCGCATCAGGGCAATATATCAAGATCAAGCGGACAGAGGAGAATCATCGAAAGCCGCCGAACGCTGGCCGTGCGCTCCCTCGCCCCGCTTTCGCGGGGAGAGGGCTAGGGTGAGGGGCGTCTGCGCGTCAAACACCGGCAGCCCCTCACCCGGAGCCTCGCTGGCGCGAGGCTAAGGCCTCTTCCCGCAAGCGCGGGGAGAGGTTAAAAAAACGCCTACTTCTCGCCGGGGCCGCGCGGCTTGTCGTTGACGAGGTCGGTCAGCTTGATGCGGTCGAATTCGCTCCACACATTGGCCAGCCAGTGCCGCACATAGCCGCGCAGCACGAAGGAGTAATTCGCGGCCTCGTCATGCACGCCCTTGTTGGCGACGAATTTGAGGAACGGCACCGAGGACACTTCGACCTGCTCATAGGCCATTTCGTTGAGCTTCGGAATCGTCAGCTCGACGGCGTCCTTGATGCGGTGGAAGTAGGAATTATAGGTCGCCTGGTCCCACTCGAAGAAGTTGGTGTTGTTGATGAAATTCTTCACCAGATAATATTTGGCGCCGCCCATGAAGCCGGCGGTCTCGGCGATCTCGTCCAGCGAGGCGATCGAGGGCCCGAGAATGTGGAACACGGCAAAGGTGATCTGGCCGGACTTGGCGGCGTCGAGGAAGCCGATGTCGCGCAAGGAAGCCAGCGCCGGGGACAGCAGTCCTGCGCGGACGTCGATCACGGTGACCGAGGGCGCGGAAGAATTCAGCGTATCGAAGATCTTCATCTGGTCGGCCGTGGTCGTCATGTCGACGATCTCGGTGATGTCCGGATGGAAGCGCTTCAGCGTGCCGCGCGGCGATTCGGTGTCGAAGGCACGGGTCGGCACATTGTTGGCGCTGAAATAATCCAGAATGGTCCGCGACACGGTGGTCTTGCCAACGCCGCCCTTGTCCGCGCCGACCACAATCACTGCTGGCTTCGCCATGGAATTCCTTTGTCGCGTTGTCATTGGGGCCTGCGCGCGAGACTCGC
>NZ_JANXTC010000320.1:0-45453 GCF_025356345.1 Tardiphaga sp. | reverse complement strand
GGCATTGATAATGCCACCATTGATGACCGTGGGATCGAGGTCGCCGGCGTCGAGCAGCGCGGCGACCATCGACGTCGTGGTGGTCTTGCCGTGGGTGCCGGCGATGGCGACGCAGCTCTTCAACCGCATCAATTCGGCCAGCATTTCGGCACGGCGCACCACCGGGATGCGCTGCGCGCGCGCGGCCATCAGTTCCGGATTGTCGCGCTTGATCGCGGTGGAGACCACCAGCACATCGGCGCCGGCGACATTCTCCGCCGCATGGCCGACATGGATGACGATGCCCTTTTCGCGCAAACGGTTGACGTTGGCGCTCTCCGAGGCGTCGGAGCCCTGCACGGTATAGCCGAGATTGCACAGCACCTCGGCGATGCCGCTCATGCCGATGCCGCCGATGCCGACGAAATGAATAGGTCCGATCTCGCGCGGCAGTCTCATGATGAAGTCTCGTTGTCCGTCACGCCCGCATGGTCCGCGGACATCCCCAAATCGCCCCCCTTCATGCAAGACCGGGATGGCCGGGACAAGCCCGGCGATGACTGAAAAATGACGGGAATTTTGCGGGACGGCCCGGATTCGGGCGCATTCCGGGGTGTGGCGGCCTATTCCGTCACCGCTGGCGCCTCCGGTCCGACGTTCAGCCGGAAGGCACTGATCGGGGGCGGCAAGCCCGGCGGCTTGTCACCGGTGAAAAAAGCCGCGAGATACATCTTGCCGAGTACATGCCGGGTCTCCGGCGCCTCCGGCGAAAGCCCGCCATCGCGCAACGCCTGCCGGAACTCGGCCAGGGTCGGCGCCGCTAGTTCCGTGTCGGGCGCCCGCCGCGGCCCCGCCGCCACGGCGCTGAACTGGACGCCGGCATAAAACAGCCGTGTCAGCGCGCGGACCAGCGCCAGTCGGTCGCGAAGGCCCTGCCCCGGCGTATGACCGAGCCACGCGCGCAGCAGCGCTTCTTCCGATTCCGGCGACGCCGCGAAATTATCGAGCGTGGTCGCCATGTCGACCAGGGGATCGTTGCGAGACGCCCCCTCCCAATCGATCAGCCAGAGCCGCGCACCATCGAACAGCAGGTTGCGCGGCAGGATGTCATTATGGCTGGAAACCGACCCGGCCGAATTCCAGACATAGGCCTCGCGGATATCGGCAAGGCGCCGGGTGTGAGCATCCAACACGCCCGGCGCAAACAGCCCGGTTTTGCAGACATGGACCCACAGCCGCGCAACCATGTTGGGATAGTCCATGAAGTGGCCGAAGGTCGGCGTCGCCTGCAACCGCTTCAGCATCGTGCCCAGCGCTTGCGCCAGAGCCGGCGGTCCGCCGGGATAGGTTTCGAGAGCGCACTGATTGATGAAGTCCATCACGGCGACGCCGGCGTTCTCATCGACATGATGCAGCCGTGGCGCGATCCCCGCCTCTGCCGCGATCTGCATCGACGCATATTGGTGCGGGTTGCGCAGCGGACTTGGCGTCCCTTCGATCCGCAACACGTAAGCTCGGCCACCAGCCTCGATCCGGAACACGAAGGCCCCCGAAACGCCGCCGAGTAATGGCGCGATCGCGTCGATTGGCGTCGAGCCTAATGCGGCCCACAAAGCCGTTCGCGCGGAGCCGCGCAGCGCGGCCGGGATAATCGCGAAGCAGTCTTTGACCACGGCAATGCTCGCACGTCGGCGTAAGGAAACTAGTCAAAGTATAGCAGCGTGCTGATCGCTGAGGGAAGCACGCTGAACTTTCAACCGTCATTGCGAGGTGCGAAGTGCCGCGGCAATCCAGAATGCCCGAAGCGCTGAAGAACTGGATCGCTTCGTCGCAACGGCTCCTCGCAATGACGGCCGAGCAGTCGAAATTAGATCTTCGCGACCTTCGCCACCAGATCGGCCAGCCGCTCCGCCGCGTCGAGCTTGCCGACAGCCCGCGCCCCAACCGCCATCGCGGTGAGCCGCGCCGGCTCCGCGGCCAGCGCCGAGATTTCCGAAGCCAGCCGATCCGGCGTGAATTCGTTCTGCGCGATGCGGATCGCGCCGCCGGCATCGACCAGCACGCCGGCATTGGCGAACTGGTCCTGGTCCAGCGCGCCCGGCAGCGGCACCAGGATCGAAGGCCGGCCGATGGCGCCGAGTTCGGCGACGGTGCCGGCGCCGGAGCGCGAAATCACCAACTGGCTGGAGGCCAGCCGGGCCGGCAGGTCGCCGAAGAACGATTCCAGTTCGACCCTGATCTTGAGCTTGTCGTAGACCGCACGCACACGGGCCATGTCTTCGTCGCGGACCTGCTGGGTCAGAACCAGCCGGCTCCACAGCGCCGGCTCCAGCCGTTCGATCGCATCTGGCACGATATCGGACATGATCCGTGCACCCTGGCTGCCGCCGACCACCAGCAGCCGCAGCGGCCCGGTGAGATCGGGGGCGAGATAGGGCACGGCGGCGGCGGCCAGGATCGCCGGCCGCATCGGCGTGCCGGTGGTCGTGGTCTTTTTCGACAGTTCGGGATCGCGATCGAGCACGCCGGGCAGCGAGGTCGCGATGGCGCTGACACGGCCCGAGAGCAGGCGATTGGTGCGGCCCATCACGGCATTGGAATCGTGGATGATGGTCGGCACGCCGAACAGCTTGGCCGCGACCAGCGGCGGCAGCGTCGGATAACCGCCGAAGCCGACCACCGCGGCAGGCTTCAGCCGCCACATCAGGTTCATCGCGACGCCGGTGCCGGTGCCGAGCGTGATGGCGGTGCGCGCGATCGCGATCGGATTGCTGCCGCGAAAGGTTTCGCTCGGCACCACGTCGATCATCTCGCGCGAGAACAGGCCGCTATATTTCAGCGCGCGCGCGTCGGTCACCAGACGCACACGCCAGCCACGTTTCATCAGCGCAACGCCCAGCGCCTCGGCCGGAAACAAATGGCCGCCGGTGCCGCCGGCGGCCAACAGGATGAGAGGCGCATCAGTCATGGAATCAGCCTATCACGCGTAATTGCTGACCGCATTGGCGTTGCCGATCGATTCCATCTCGGTGCGCGGGCGCATCCGTGTCAGAGCCAACAACATACCGACGCTGTAGGCCAGCGAGATCATCGACGAGCCGCCATAGGAGATGAACGGCAGCGTCATGCCTTTCGCGGGAATGAGATGCAAATTCACCGCCATGTTGATGGCGGCCTGCACGCCGAACAGGATGGCGAGGCCCGACGCGGCAAAGCGCGTGAACAGATCCTCGGTGGCGTAAGCGCGGGACAGCGAGCGGATCACGATGAAGGCGAACAGCGACAGCAGCGCCAGGCACATGAAGATGCCGAACTCCTCGGCCCCGACGGCGAACACGAAATCGGTGTGGCTGTCCGGCAAACTTCGCTTGGCAATGCCCTCGCCCGGGCCGAGGCCAAACCAGCCGCCATTGGCAAAGGATTCCATCGCGGTATCGACCTGGAACGTATCGCCCGAAGCCGGATCCATGAACCGCTTGATGCGACCGGCGACGTGCGGCACGAACAAATAGGCGGTGAACAGGCCGGCCGCGGCGGTGGCGGCGAGCCCGAATACCCAGACCATCCGCATGCCGGCGATGAAGAACAGCGAGCCCCACACCATCAGGATCAGCATGGTCTGGCCAAAGTCCGGCTCCAGCACCAGCAGCGACACCAGCATCAGCAACAGCACCACCGCCATCGAGGTCGCGGGCATTTCCGGCTTTCGCGCGGACTCCGCGAACAGCCAGGCCGCGACAACGACGAAGGACGGCTTGGCGGATTCCGAGGCCTGGATATTGATGCCGAGCAGCGTGATCCAGCGCTTCGCACCTTTCACTTCCGGACCGACCAGAAGCGTCGCGATAATCAGCACGACCGAGATCGCAAAGATGATCAGCGCCGAGCGCCGGATCTGCCGCGGCGACAGGAACGAAACGCCGATCAGCACGATGAAGGACGGCACGAGGAACAGCACATGCCGGTTGAAGAAGTGAAACGGGTCGAGCCCAATCCGCGTCGCCACCGGCGGCGACGCCGCCAGCGACAGGATGATGCCGGCCAGCATCAAGGCCACCACCGCCGCCAGCAGCAGGCGGTCCACGGTCCACCACCATTCACTGAGCGGCGTACGTTCTTCACGGGAGATCATCGGCGTACCTGCGGATCATAAGCCCCTATTGGTGCGCCATCGTGGTTGCCAGCGGGTTAACGGATTGTAAAAAATGGAGGAGGGAGAAAGACGCCCGACCTTCATTCCGCGGCCGCGCCCCAAAATGACAAGCGCTAGGCGGGTTTCACACCGTCCTGCACCAGCACCAGTTCGCGAAAGCGGTCGCCGCGGAGTTCGAAGTTGCGGAACTGGTCGAAGGAGGCGCAGGCCGGCGACAGCAGCACGACGGGCTCGGCGAGACCGGCTTGCGCGGCATCGCTGGCGGCGTTGACGACCGCGACATCCAGCGAGACGCTGATTTCATACGGCACCTTGCCTTCGAGCGTAGCGGCAAAACCGGTTGCCGCCTCGCCGATCAGATAGGCTTTCCGGATCCGCGGGAAGAACTCGGCCAGGCTCTCGATGCCGCCTTCCTTGGGTTTTCCGCCAGCGATCCAGAAGATGTCGTTGAATGACGACAGGGCCTTCGCGGTGGCGTCCGCATTGGTACCCTTGGAATCATTGACGAACAAAGTCGAGCCCTGGCGGCCGACCTGCTCCATGCGATGGGCGAGGCCGGGAAAGCTGCGCAGGCCGTTTTGCAGCACCTCGATGCTGACACCCAGCGCGAGCGCCGCCGCCGCGGCGCAGGCGGCGTTCTGCGCATTGTGCAGGCCACGCAGCGAACCGATATTGCTGAGATCGACCCGCGTCTGCTGCGCGCCGGCACCGTTCTGCACGATGAGGCTGCCATCGATGGTCAGGCCCTCGGCCAGCGGATGTTCGACCGAGACACGGACCACGCGTGTGCCGGCCTGTTCGGCGCGGTCGGCGGCGTGGCGGCACCAGTCGTCGTCAACGCCGATGATCGCGGTGCCCTGCCCCTGTACGCCGGCAACCAGGCGCTCCTTCACCGCGGCGTAATGTTCGAGGGTGCCATGGCGGTCGATGTGATCGGGCGTGACGTTGAGCAGAATACCGACCGAAGGGTTCAGCGAGGGCGTCAGGTCGATCTGGTACGACGACATCTCGATGACGTGGACGCGGCCCGGGGCCGGCGGCGCCAGCGACAGGATCGCGGTGCCGATATTGCCGCCCATCTGGGTATCGAAACCGGCCTCGCGCAGCAGATGCGCGATCAGCGCGGTGGTGGTCGACTTCCCGTTGGTGCCGGTGATGGCGATGAACGGCGCGTCGGGCGCATGTTGTGCGCGTTCGCGGCAGAACAGTTCGATGTCGCCGATCACCTCGACGCCGGCTTGCTGCGCGGCCAGCACAGTCCAGTGCGGCGCGGGATGCGTGAATGGCACGCCCGGGGTCAGGATCAATGCGGCGAAATTCGCCCACGACACCTTGCGCAGATCGGCGGTGATGAAATTTTCGCGCGTCGCCTCGACCATGCGGTCAATGCTGTCGTCGCAGGCGATCACTTCAGCGCCGCCGGCGCGCAGCGCGTGGCAACTGGCCAGGCCGGAGCCGCCGAGGCCGAATACGGCCACTGTCTTGCCGGCGAAGGAAGTGACGGGGATCACGCTGTCACCGCAGCTTCAGCGTCGACAGCCCGAGCAGCGCCAGCATCACCGAGATGATCCAGAACCGGATCACGATCTGCGGCTCGGTCCAGCCCTTCTGCTCGAAATGATGATGGATCGGCGCCATCCGGAATACGCGCTTGCCGGTCAGCTTGAACGAGGTCACCTGCACGATCACCGACACGGCTTCGAGCACGAACAGCCCGCCGATCACCGCCAGCACGATCTCGTGCTTCACCGCCACCGCGATCGAGCCGATCATGCCGCCCAGCGCCAATGATCCGGTGTCGCCCATGAAGATCGAGGCCGGCGGCGCGTTGAACCAGAGGAAGCCCAGGCCGGCGCCAAGCACCGCGCCGCACAACACCGCCAGTTCGCCGGTGCCGGCAACGTAGTTGATCTGCAGGTAGTCGGAGAACACCGCGTTACCGGCCAGGTAGGAGATCATGCCGAACGAGGCGGAGGCGATCATTACCGGCACGATGGCCAGGCCATCGAGGCCATCCGTCAGGTTCACCGCGTTGCCGGCGCCGACCACGATGAAAGCGCCGAAGATGACGAAGAACCAGCCGAAATTCAGCACCACATCCTTGAAGAACGGGATCACCAGCGAGCTCGACAGCGGATCGCGGCCAAGCCGGACAAAGGCGTAACAGGCGGCACCGGCAATCAGGGTCTCGATCGCCAGCCGGGTGCGCCCGGAGAAGCCATTATGGGTCTGTTTTGTCACCTTGAGATAGTCGTCATAAAAACCGACGAAGCCGAAGCCGAGCGTCACCGCCAGCACGATCCAGACATAGGGATTTCGCGGGTTGGCCCACAGCAGCGTGGAGACCACGAGGCCGGACAGGATCATCAGCCCGCCCATCGTCGGGGTGCCAACTTTCATCAAATGCGACTGCGGTCCGTCGGTGCGGATCGGCTGGCCCTTGCCCTGGCGCAGGCGCAGATTGTCGATGATCCAGGGGCCGAACAGGAACACGAACAGCGCTCCCGTCACCATCGCACCGCCGGTGCGGAAGGTGATGTAGCGGAACACGTTGAACGCGGGGATCGCGCCTGCGAAGTCGATCAGCCAGTAGAACATTCAGTCCGCCCTATACCGCGGCGTCGTTGGGTGCGGTTTTGCCGGGAAAGCGCTTTTCGAGCGCGGAGACAATCGGTTTCATGCGCGAGCCGAGCGAGCCCTTGACCATCATGACGTCGCCGGCCCGGATTGCCGCAAGCACCAGCGGCTCAAGCGCCCTAGCGTCCTCGGCATAGCCGCCCCGCTTAGCCGAGGAAAGCGCGTCCCACAACTGGCGCATCAGCGGACCACAGCAGAATACCAGATCAATCTGGTTGCCCTGCACGGCGTCGATCAGGCCGCGGTGCAACGCACCGCCCTGCGGGCCGAGTTCGAGCATGTCGCCGAGTACCGCGATACGGCGGCCCGGGGAGCCTGCAGCCGCCGCGCCCAGCACATTCAGGGCAGCCTCCATCGAGGCCGGGTTGGCATTATAGCTCTCGTCGATCAAGGTCGCTTCACCACCATCGACGTCGAGACGATAGCGGGCGCCGCGGCCGACGGCCGGCTGCACCTGCGACAGCGTCTGTGCGGCTAGAACCAGGTCAGCCCCCGTCATTTCAACGGCAGCCAAAACGGCCAGCGAATTCATCGCCATGTGGCGGCCGGGCATGCCGAGGCTGTAACTGACGTTATGGCCGAGGATGCTGGCACGGACATCAGAACTGGTGGAGTGCAAGGCAACATCAACCAGCCGCGCTTCGGCCTCCGCATCGGTACCGAACGAAACGATACGCGATACCCCGGCCCGCTCCGCGCTTTGCCGCAGGCGGGCGAACTGCGCGTTGTCGCGGTTGAGGATGGCCACGCCGCCGGGCTCGAGGCCGAGAAAGATTTCCGCCTTGGCGTCGGCAATGGCCTCGATGCCGGCGAAGAATTCCAGATGCACCGGCTCGACGGTGGTGATCACGGCGACATGCGGCCGCACCATCTTCACGAGCGGCTCGATCTCGCCGGAATGGTTCATGCCGATCTCGAAGATGGCGAAGCGCACGCCCGCCGGGCAACGCGCCAGCGTCAGCGGTACGCCCCAATGGTTGTTGAACGAAGCGACCGACGCGTGGGTGGCGCCCTGGGCTTCGAGCACACGGCGCAGCGCCTCCTTGGTCGAGGTCTTGCCAACCGAGCCGGTGATCGCAATCACGCGCGCGCCCAGCCGGGCACGCGAGGCGCGGCCGAGTTCGACCAGTCCAGCCAGTACGTCATCAACGATCAACAGCCGGGCATTGGCGGGAAATTTGTCGCGCTGCGCGGCTTCCACCACCGCGAGCCCGGCGCCAGCCTTCAGCGCCGCCTCGACGAAAAGGTGGCCGTCATGGATGTCGCCCTTGATGGCGAAATAGGCATCACCCGGCTGAAGAGAACGGCTGTCGATGGAGATGCCGGTGATACCCGCCGGCAGCGCGCCCTGCGCCGCGGCGCGCATCGCGGCCGCCATCGCGGCAGAGGTCCATAACAGATCGCTCATGCCACCCTCGCCGTCAGCGCGGCCACCGCCGTTTCATGATCGCTGAACGGCAGGATCCGCTCGCCGATGATCTGTCCGGTCTCATGACCCTTGCCCGCGATCAGCAACACGTCACCCGGCTGCAGGCTTTCGACCGCCGTGCGGATCGCCTCGCCACGGTCGGCAATTTCGGTGGCGCCCTTGGCGGCCAGCAGGATGGCAGCGCGGATGCTGGAGGCGTTTTCGCTGCGCGGATTGTCGTCAGTGACTATGACGCTGTCGGCGTTCTGCATCGCGATCTCGCCCATCAGGGGCCGCTTGCCTGCATCGCGATCGCCGCCGGCGCCGAACACCACGACGAGCTTGCCGCTGGCGTAGGGTCGCAGCGCCTGCAGCGCCTTGGCCAGCGCATCCGGCTTGTGGGCGTAGTCGACGAACACCGGCGCGCCGTGATAATCGCCGACCAGTTCGAGCCGGCCCGGGGCGCCCTTGAGATGTTCGAGCGTGGCAAACACCTGCTCCGGCTCGGCGCCGGTGCCGATCACCAGGCCAGCCGCGACCAGTGCGTTCTCGATCTGGAATTCCCCGACCAGCGGCAGCGTTACCGCCCAGACCTTCCCGCGATGCTCAAGCGTCAATTTTTGCGAGAAGCCGTCGATGACGGCGTCCACCAGGCGGATGCCTTCGCCGGCGCCGTTGCCCTTGCGCCCGACCGTGATGATCTTCAGATGCCGCGATTGGGCAGCGTGCAGCACCTGCCCGGAATATTCGTGATCAGCGGCAATCACCGCGGCGCCATCATCGACCACGAGATTGAGGAACAGCCGCAGCTTGGCACCGAGATAATGCGCGACGTTGGGATGATAATCCATATGGTCGCGCGACAGGTTGGTGAAGCCGCCGGCGGCAATGCGGAGGCCGTCGAGTCGAAATTGATCGAGCCCGTGTGACGAGGCTTCGAGCGCCAGATGGGTGACGCCCTCTCCGGTAATCTCGTCAATCTGGCGGTGAAGCGCGATTGGGTCCGGCGTGGTCAGCGAGCCGTAGACGGTGCGCTTCGGCGACACCAGCCCGATGGTGCCGATGCTGGCCGCTTCTCGGCCGAGCTGCTGCCAGATCTCGCGCATGAAGGCCGCGACCGAGGTCTTGCCCGAGGTGCCGGTGACGGCGGCGATCACGGCGGGCTGCCGCGGATAGAGTTTGGCCGCGGCCAGCGCCAGCGCGCGGCGCGGACTATGCGTGGCGACAAACGGCACTGGCAGACCGCTGGGCGCTTGATCACCGGCAACCGCTATTGCACCGGAGGCAACCGCCTCGGCGACGAAGCGTGAACCATCGGTCTTGGCGCCCGCCAGCGCGAAGAACAGGTCGCCCGGCCGCACCGCGCGGCTGTCGACGGCCAGACCGCTGACCTCGACGTCGCCAGTGGCGTCATCGATTATCTCATCGTCGCTGAAAAGGTCACGCAGTTTCATGCTGATCCAGGCTGGCAAGTCAGAGTGGCGCGAGCCACGCAAACCGTATTTCGCCCCGGCTGTAAAGCGCCGATGCGGCGGGATTGTGAGCCTATTGCGTGGCTCTGGATGCCGCAAGAATAAGGCGGTCGGACGGCGCCAGATCGAAGCGCGGCTCCAGCCCCAGCAGCGGCGCGATCCGCGCAATCACCTTGCCGCCGACCGGCACCGTATTCCAGCCCGAGGTGATGAAGCCATGGGTTTCCGGCAGCGCCTTCGGCTCGTCGAGCATCACCAGCACCTGGTATTGCGGGTTATCCATCGGCAGCACCGCGGTAAAAGAATTCAGCACTTGCTTCTTGGAATAGCGGCCATTGACGACCTTCTCCGCGGTACCGGTTTTGCCGCCGAGGTAATAGCCCTTGGCCAATTCCTCCGCTTTCTTGGCGGTTCCTGACTCGGCATTCAGGCGCATAAGGTAACGGATCTTGTCGCTGGTTTCCTTCTTAACCACGCGCTTGCCGATCGCCTGCGCCTCTTGCTCGGTACGCTTCAGGAAGGTTGGCGGAATCAGTAACCCGCCATTAACCATGGCGTTGACGCCCATCACCGCCTGCAGCGGCGCCACCGCGATGCCGTGGCCGAAAGAAATGGTGATGGTATTGAGTTCGCCCCAGCGCTTCGGCACGATCGGCATCGCACTTTCCGGCAGTTCGGTGCGCAGACGATCCATCTGGCCGACCTTCTTCAGGAACGCCTTGTGCGCCTCAACACCCATCGACAGCGCCACCCGGGCCGCGCCAATGTTCGACGAGTAGGTGAACACCTCGGCCAGCGAGATGAACTTGCCCAGCGAGTGACTGTCGTGAATCTTGAACTTGCCATAGCTGAGCGGCACGCGCGCGTCATACATGGTGGAAAGATTGGCCTTGCCGGCGTCCAGCGCCATCGCCAGCGTCAGCGTCTTGAAGGTCGAGCCCATTTCGTAGACGCCGGTGGTGAGGCGGTTGATGCGGTCGGGATCGTGCGCTTCCTTCGGATTGTTCGGATCGAAATCCGGCAGCGACACCATCGCGACGATCTCGCCGGTCTTGACGTTGGACACCAGGCCGGAGGCCGCCTTGGCCTTATATTTGTCCTTGGCCTTCATCAACTCGTCGCGCAACGCGTGCTCGACGCGCAGGTCAACCGCGAGTTCGACCGGTTGCTGCAGCCGGTCCGAGGCAAAGCCGGCGCGATGCAGATCGGCCAGGCCGTTGGTGTCGAGCCATTTTTCGATGCCGGCGATGCCGGCATTGTCAGTGTTGACCAGGCCGATGATGTGCGAGACCGCCGGGCCGCTCGGATAGACCCGCTTGTTCTCGCGCAGAAAGCCGACGCCGGGAATACCCAGACGGTGGATGTCGCGCTGCTGCTGCGTGGTGATCTCTCGCTTCAGCCAGACGAAGCCTTTCTTGGACAGCAGCCGATCGCGCACTTCCGAGGTGTCGAGATCGGGCAGCGTCGCGGTGAGAAGTTCAATTGCTTCGTCCTTGTCGATGATGCGACGCGGCTCCGCGAACAGGCTCGGCGCCTTGATGTCGGTCGCCAGGATCGCGCCGTTGCGATCGACGATATCCGGCCGCGCGGTCGCGACCGCGTCCTTGGTGGCCCGGCGTTCGCCGTGGGTATCACCGGCGACGGCGAACATGATGAGCCGGATAGCGATAATGCCATAGATGCCGCCAAACGCGACCATCGCCAGGCCGACGCGGGCTCGCGCTTTCGCAGCGCGGTCGACATTGCGCCCGTACAACAGGCTGCGGATCAGCCGCTGCCGCCATGGTTCGGCGGGTTTGGCCACGGGGCGGCGGGTGGTGGGCACCTGATCGCTCACTGCGGATCCTCCGGTGACGGCAGCGAGCCGGTGACGATGTCCGGATCGATGGTATCGATCATCGCGCCGATCGGATCGCGAGCGCCGGGCTTGGCAAAGCTTGGCGGCCGGTCCGGCAAGTTCTTCAACGAATCATATTGCTGCGCCGTGATCGGCTTCAGTGCCAGATGCCGTTCGGCAAGGCCCTGCAGCCGCATCGGCGCATCGAGCTTGGCCCATTCCGCGCGCAACGAAGCAATGGCGTCGCGCTGCTCGCGGATATCCGCATGCAGCCGCAGCACGCGTTCGGTGCGCACGGTCGACTCCATCTTGATGCGGTAGACATAGGCCGCGGCGAAGACGAGCACGGCGATGACGAGGAGATGGATGATGCGCATGCTCAGCCCCCCTTCATCACATCGACGAGAGATGGCCAGCCCGGCAACGGACCCGCGTCCCGCGCCGGCGCATCGGTGCGCTCGGCGACGCGGAGCTTGGCCGAACGCGCGCGCGGATTGGCGCTGATCTCGTCGCCGCCGGCGATGATCGGGCGCTTGTTGATCAGGCTGAAGCGCGGCGCGGACTGCGAGATTTCCGGATGATGCCGCGAGCCGCCGCCGGTCTTGCTGCGCTCGACCATGAAATTCTTGACGATGCGGTCTTCCAGCGAATGAAACGAGACCACCGCGAGGCGTCCACCGGGCTTCAGCACGCGCTCCGCCGCGGCCAAAGCCAGATGCAACTCGTCGAGTTCCTCATTGACGAAAATTCGCAGCGCCTGGAACGTGCGCGTCGCCGGATGGATTTCGCCAGGCTTGGCCCACACCACCTTGGAGACGATCGCAACCAGTTGCTGGGTGGTAAGGATCGGCGCCTCTTTTCGCGCGGCGACAATGGCCTTGGCGACGACGCGGGAATAACGCTCCTCACCGAAAATATAGATGATGTTGGCAAGATTGGCCTCGGACGCTATGGCCACAACATCGGCCGCGGTCGGACCATCCTGGCTCATCCGCATGTCGAGCGGGCCGTCGAAGCGGAACGAGAAGCCGCGCTCTGCCTGATCGATCTGCATCGAGGATACGCCGACATCCATCACAACGCCGTCGACGAGGGCTTCGCCCTGCGCGGCGCAGACGTCCGCGAGATGCGAGAAGCGATCCTGCACCAGCGTCAGCCGGCCTTGCGAGCTGTCGACCAGCGCAAAACCGCCGGCGATGGCGGTACGATCACGATCGATGCCGATGATCCGGGTGCCGGGCGTGGAGAGGATGGCGCGCGAATAACCGCCGGCGCCGAAAGTAGCATCGACATAGATACCGCCGTCGGAGGGCTGCAGCGCCTCGACTGCCTCGCGGCCCAGAACTGGAATATGGCGCGGGTCCGACGTGATCATGCGCCCGCTCCTAAACGGGTCTCGACCGCAACAAGCCGGTCGCTCGCATCAAGGCGCAACGTCAAACTGGACATACGCTGGCCCATGTCGCCCCAACTGTCAGCACTGCATCCGACTTTTCGACGTGAAAAGCAGCCGCACCGCACGATTACCAATCCCGTTCGACGCACCCCGCCGCTATGGCGGACACCCCGTGCTCTCCGCATCTATCCAGAAGCGTTGCCAGGAGGTGTTGGACGTCAAATGGGAACTCGACCGCCCATCGGACGGCTTGTCACCCTTCAGTAACGTCACCTAGCCTTAAGAAAGCGTTGACAGATCGCGCCGGGATTTATCCAATCGGGTCACGGCGAGCCGGGAACCGGAGCCGATTGAACCGGGCCTCGGTCACAAAACACTGAATAGATGTCACACCGCCGTTGCACGAACGGGTGGCGACCGAAATAGTGCCGTCGAGGGGTGTTCGCGCAAGCGCCGCTGCCGTTCTCCTGCCAGGTTTGATTCGTCCGATGCCCTCAGGTTCGTTCACGTCCGCATCCGATTCGAGGCGTCCACGCGCCCTCCCTTTGCCAAAAGGCGCGCCGGACGTGACCACCTTCTCTCCTGATTCATCGGTTGCTTCCGACGTCATTCCATCGCCGAATTTCGGCGAGCGCAATAACGGCCAGGTCGCCGACATGATCGTGCTGCATTACACCGGCATGCCCGACGCGGAGGGCGCGATCACCCGTCTATGCAGCGCCGGCACCGACGTCTCGGCGCATTACATCGTGCTGGAAGACGGCCGTATCGTGCAGACCGTGCCGGAAGCGAAACGGGCCTGGCACGCCGGTATCGCCTATTGGGCCGGCGCGACCGATATCAACTCCTGCTCGATCGGCATCGAGATCATCAACCGCGGCCATGATTGGGGCTATCCGGATTTCCCCGGCCGGCAGATTGCCGCGGTCACGGCGCTGTGCCGCGGCATCCTGCTGCGCCATGACATGCCGATGCATCGCGTGCTCGGCCATTCCGATGTCGCCCCGGCCCGCAAGAAAGACCCCGGCGAGAAATTTCCATGGCATTCGCTCGCCCATTCCGGGGTTGGCCATTGGGTACGACCGGCGCCGGTCGTGCGCGGCGACAGCATCAAGCTCGGCGCCGAGGGCGAGCATGTGATGGCTTTGCAGCATGCGCTGGCACGCTATGGCTACGGCGTTTCCCCGAATGGCCTGTACGATGCCACCACGATGGAAGTCGTCACCGCGTTCCAGCGACACTTCCGACCCGAGCGTGTGGATGGCGTCACCGACCACTCCACGCTGACCACGCTGCGCGCGCTGCTGGTGAGCCTGCCGTCGGAAAACGTTGCTACGCGATGACAACGTCCGGCTTGACGCCAGCGCTGGCAAACCCCATGGCTACGCCGTCAGTCGGCTGGACGGCCGCTCCCGCTACGGTCGAAAGGCTGCGGGAGAGGAAAGTCCGGGCTCCATCGACATACGGTGCCGGATAACGTCCGGCGGGGGCGACCCCAGGGAAAGTGCCACAGAGAACGAACCGCTTTCCGTAACCCGCAAGGGCGAGGCGAGTAAGGGTGAAAAGGTGCGGTAAGAGCGCACCGCGTTTCCAGCAATGGAAACGGCATGGCAAACCACACCGGGAGCAAAACCGAATAGGGACGGCAACGCAGTCAGTTCGCTCACCACAGGCGAAAGCCTCGAGCGATAACACTGCAGGGCAATGTCTTGCTCGCTGTCCGGGTAGGTTGCTTGAGGCCGCATGCAAATGCGGTCCCAGAGGAATGGCCGTCACGTATCATTCGGGCAACCGGATGGTACCCTACAAAACCCGGCTTACAGGCCGGCTGATGCTTATTTTGATAACGAGGGGTCCGGCGCACAACGCCGGGCCCCTCGCCATTTCAGCAATCACGTCGCCTTGCCCGATTTAGTGCCCGCCACCGCCCGCGGCCGGGTTTTTCGGCTTGTTGAGCAGAAGCACCAACGTACTCAGAGCAAGATAAAAGAAGGACAGCAGAAAGAACGAATCGCCAAAGCCCATCACGGTGGCCTGGCGGTGAACGATCTGATTGAGCTGCTTCAGCGCCATCATCGAGGCATCGCCCATGCCCTGGAATTTCTGGGTGAAGTTGTTCAGCGTATCGACCGCCTGGGCGTTGCCCCAGGTGACCTTGTCGTGCAGCCGCGAGATATGGAAGTCGGTGCGGTCGTCCAACGCGGTGTTGATCAGTGCCAGGCCTAGCGCGCCGCCAAGGTTGCGGGTCAGGTTGAACAGGCCGGACGCATTCTTGATGCGCTCCGGCGCCAGAGTGCCGAGCGCGATGTTGTTGACCGGCACCATCGCCAGCATCATGCCCATGCCGCGCAGGATCTGCGGGATCAACAATTCGTAAAAATCGTAATCCTTGGTGATCCAGGTCATTTGCCAGGTGCCGGCGGCAAACAGCACCAGGCCAAGGGCGATCAAATAGCGCAGATCGACCTTGGTCATCAGACGTCCGACGACCGGCGCCATCATGAACATCGCGATGCCGGACACGAACATGGTCTGGCCAATCTGCAGCGCGCTGTAGCCGCGAACTTCCGCCAGATAGCGGGGATAAAGATAGGTCAGACCATACAGCCCGATGCCGATGCAGAAGGAAAACATCGAACCCAGTGCGAAATTGCGGTCAGTGAAGGCGCGGATATCGACGATCGGCTCATGCGCGGTCAGCACCCGCCAGAAGAACGCCACGCAGGTGACCACGCAGATTACCGCGCAGATCGCGATTGAGGTGTCGCCGAACCAGTCGTTGCGCGGCCCCTCTTCCAGCACATATTCGAGCGTGCCGAGGAACGCGCCCATGAAACCGAGGCCCCACCAGTCGAAATGATCGAGCAGCGCCAGATTCGGCTTGTCAAAATCGACCAGCGCCAGCACGCCGATGGTGATGCCGATACCGGGCACCACGTTGATGAAGAACAGCCAGTGCCACGACAGCGCGTCGGTAATGAAGCCACCGACCGTCGGGCCCACCGTCGGCGCCATGGTGGCGACAAGCCCGATGATCGGCGCGACGATGTGAAATTTCGAGCGCGGAAACACCGTATAGGCCGAGGCGAACACGGTCGGGATCATACCGGCGCCGAGAAAGCCTTGGATCGCGCGCCACAGGATCATCTGCTCGATCGACGAGGTGAAACCGCACATCAGGCTGGCGACGGTGAAACCGGCCGCCGAAATCGCGAACAGCATGCGGGTGCCGAGCGCCCGCGACAGGAAGCCCGACAGCGGGATCGCAATGACTTCGGCGATCAGATAGGCGGTCTGTACCCAGGACACTTCGCTGGAAGAGGCTGACAGACCAGCCTGGATCTCGGAAAGCGAGGCCGAGACGATCTGGATGTCCAGGATCGACATGAACATGCCGAACACCATGATCAGGAACGCGAACAGGCGTTTCGGCGCGATCCTGTCGGAAGGCGCGGCGCTGGTTGCGATCGCGCCAGGCGTGGCTGTGGTGATGGACATCGCGCGGGCCCGATTCAGCGCGCCGGCTCGGCACCCGGCTTGGTATTGACGCGGACATAGACTGACATGCCGGCGCGCAGCAGGTTTTCACGGGCGACATCGGCCGGGACCTTGAGCCGCACCGGAACGCGCTGCACGATCTTGGTGAAGTTGCCGGTAGCGTTGTCGGGCGGCAGCAGCGTGAACACCGACCCCGCGGCCGGCGCCAGGCTGTCCACTGTGCCTTCGATCGCACGGCCGTTGTCGGCATCGAGTTCGATGCTGACCGGCTGGCCCGGCTTCAGGCGGCGCAGCTGCGTCTCCTTGAAGTTGGCGTCGATATAGACGTCGTTGAGCGGCACCACATTGGCAAGGCGCTGCCCGGCTGCGATGAAATCGCCCGTATTGACGAGGCGGTTGGAGAAGATGCCATCCACCGGCGCCTTCACCGAGGTGAAATCGAGATCGCGCTGCGCCTTGTCGAGCGAGCTTTGCAATTCAGCGAGCTGTGCGCGGGCCTCGTTCTGCTGCGCCTTGGTGACTTCGACATTGTCGCGCGCGGCGTCGATAGCGGCCTTCGCCGACAGGACGGCCGCGGCAGTCTGATCGCGCGTGGCCTGCGAGGTTTCAAAAATGGCGCGCGAGGCGAAGCCCTTGGTGCTCAAGGCATCCTGGCGGTCGAAATCGAGCTGGGCGCGCTTCGACATGGCATCGGCGGAGGTCATCTGCGCATTGGCCTGCTCGACCGCGCTCTGCATCGCGGTGACCTGGCGGCCAATGCGCAAAATGGTCGCTTGCTGGGTCTCGATCTTGCGGCGCGCGGCATCGACGGCGATGCGGTAGTCGCCATCATCGATCTTGAACAGCACATCGCCCGCCTTCACGGACGAATTGTCGCGCGGCAGGATCGACGCGATGTGCCCGGAAACGCGAGCCCCCAGCGTTGAATTATTGGCGCGGACATAGGCGTCGTCGGTCGAGACCATGAAACGGCCGACCAGATAATAGTTCGCGCCATAATAGACGGCACCGATCGCCAACAGCGCGCCGACGCCCAGCAGCACGACCTTCTTCTTGCCGGACTTCGGCGCCGCGCTGGTCGCAGCGGTCATTGGCGCTGCGGCCGCGGGCTGTTCGGTGACCGGTGCATCCGCCGGGCCGCGAGCAACGGGCTCACTGGAGGCATGCGCTTCGGCGGAAGCGGTGGACACGACACGCACCGGGGCGTCAGCGGTCCCGTCCGGCTCGGGACGAACGATACGAGCTGCCTGGTCACGCGGTCCGGCCATCGAGGGCTCCTGAAATGGTCTCGCGGTATCGAACCTGCCGATGTTCCGCGTAATTAAATACCGATTACATTGACCGAACGGTTCGGTCAAGCTATATTCTAATGTAATACGAACATAGCTATTCACAAATGTCGGAAGCGTTTCAGCGCGAACGCTTCCCTTGAACAGGCTGAATTTATGGTTGCGACCCAACACACGGCCTTATCGGTGGTCGGCGAGGAAGACAGTGCCAAGCGGCGCCAGATTCTCGACGGCGCCCGCACGGTGTTCATGAAGCTCGGCTTCGATGGCGGTAGCATGGGCGAGATCGCGCGCGCCGCCGGCGTCTCGAAAGGCACGCTGTATGTTTATTTCGCCGACAAGAACCGGCTGTTCGAAGCCATCGTCGAGCAGGAAGTGCTCGAGCAGGGAAAACTGGCGTTCAATTTCGATCCGGAACGCGACGTGGCCACCACGCTGCACGATTTTGGCACCGCCTATATCCAGCTGCTGTGCCGGCCGGGCGGCGGGTCCTCAACCCGTACGGTGATGGCGATCGCCGAGCGCATGCCGGAAGTGGGCCAGAGATTCTACAACAATGTGGTGGCGCTCACGATCAGCCGGCTGGCGACCTATCTGGAAGCGCGGGCAAAGCAGGGCGACGTTGCGATCGACGACTTCGAACTGGCGGCCTCGCAATTCATGATGTGCTGCCAGGCCTCGCTGTTCATGCCGTTCATTTTCCAGGCCGCACCGGCGCCCTCGCCGGCCCAGATCGCCACGGTGGTCGCGAGCGCAACCAGGATGTTTCTGGCGGCCTACCAGCCAAGTCCGGCCTGACCGGGCCTGCGCTATTCGTCGGCGTAGTCTTCCTCGTCATGGGCCTTGGCGGCAGGCTTTTTCGTGAACCAGCGGCCGAGCGACCCCGTCGATGCCGGCTCGCGGCTGGAATAGGTGCTGCGCGGCATCGCCCGGGCCGCGATTTGCTCGCCGTCAACCGCCGCCGGCTGGCAGATCACCGGCCGCTTGGCCCGCCGCATCAGGTCGACATGGATGTGGTTGTAGTGGTGGACGTTGGAGCCTGGCGCCAGCACGGTGTTGAAGATCTGGCACGCGCCGCCCTGCACGTCGCGCAAAAACCCCTGCTCTTCCGGCATCCCCTTCCAGCCACTCTCGACCGAAATCTTGCGGCCGTCGGCCAGCACGAAACCTGACACATCAAGCGCATTGCCGAACGCATGTTCGGAAATATGCGCGCGCGAGCTGCCATTCATGCCGCGGCAGGAATAGGCGCTGATCTGCTTGATCTCGGCCACGCGGGTGCCGAACCAGCGCATCGCCGCCGGTTGCACGGCGTCGGCCAACCACTTGTCCAGGGCGGATACGATCGGACAGGCCAAAGTCGCCGTCGGCTTGATCGCCACGGGTCCGACCGTACCGGTGACGCTGCCCTGCGCCGGACCAAGACGCTGAGGCGCCGGCTGTACGCCTGAACTATAGCGTCCATAGGGTGCGCGGGGGCGCGACGCGTCCGGCGCGTTGTCTTGCGACGTTGCTTGCGGCGGCAATTCGATGTCGTCCTCGTCCGGGGAGACACCGGGAGCATTCAACGAGATCGGGGCGTTACTACCGGGAACGCCGTAGCCAACCTGCGGCCTGGGCGCCGCCGAGGGGTAGGATTCCGGATAGGAACTCGCGCGCCCGGCTGGCTGCACCGGCCAGCGTGGCTGATTACCGGCGCCACCGACACTGCCGGGCGGCCGCAATTCATCGGCAAAACCGATGCTTTCGCTGGATTCGCCGAGCGCCGCGACCTTGAGTGGAAATTCAGCGCCACAGACCCCCGGCCCGGAAATCGGGCTGATCCGGACCAGATCGGCGCCCTCTTTCACGGCACCGGATTTCAGACATGCGACTTCTGCCTCGGCACGCCAGGGTTCGCGTTCCTCGGTCTGAAACAGACCGCGACCACAACCTGCAAGCGATACAAGGACGACGGAGCCGACGAGATACAAACGAATTCCGCGCGTCATCCGCGCAAGTTCGGCTAAATGTTTTAATGACTCTTCAACGCGTTGGAATCATTTTTGATTAACCATGTCGGTCCGGCTGGCACCGCGCAGGTCTGCGTGGCCTCATCTGCCAGCCATGTTACGAAGCTCTGCACGTCGGCGTCGCTGGACAACGCGACGGGCCAGCGTGCCACATGCGCCTTGCTCGACCGCATTACCGGACCATCCGGAAACAGCGGCGCCAGCCGGCCGTCGGCGATCGCATCGGAGACCAGCAGCGAACGGCCGAGTGCCACGCCGCCGCCTTCCGCCGCGGCCGCGAGGCACATTCCGATGTCGCCAAGCTGCATTCCGCGACCGCGGGCATCGTCACGGCGCAACCCGAAGCGCGCAAACCACGCGTCCCAGCACCACTCGCTCAGGCGATCGGCGTCCTTGTGGATCAACGGCAAAGACAGCAAGGCGGCGGGCGTGGACGATGCCTGCGCCCGCAGCGCCGGCGCGCACACCGGGAACACATGCTCTTGAAATAGCGGCGCCTGCGTCGTGCTGCGGTGGGCTTCGCCGGCCAAAACCCAACCGATCCTGATATCAACCGGCCGCGATGCCACGCCATCCTTTTCCAGCGGCACCAGTTCAAGATTTATCGAGGGCGCCCGCCCAGCGAAGCGCGACAGCCGACGGATCAGCCACCAGTTCGACAGCGCGGAGCCGACGCCGACCCGCAGCGTGCGCTGCCGCGATGCGCGGCGGACATGGACATCGAGCGCGCCAAGGTCGTCGAGCGCCGCCGTCAGTTTTGGCAGCAGCGCGCGGCCCTCGATGGTGAGTTCGACTCCGGGATTCAAACGCACCAGCAGCGGCGTGCCAAAGTGCCGTTCGAGACGGCGCACCTGATGACTGATCGCGCTTTGCGTGACGCCGAGTTCGGCCGCCGCGCGGGTGAAGGAGCCATGCCGCACGACCGCGTCGAAGGCGAGCAATGGCTGGAACGGCGGAACGCGGCGCGGCATGCTTGTCTCCAGACGATATTATCGATGCCATGATGTCGATTCATGCGGTTTCGCAGCGACATCATTGGCGCGTGCGAAGCCTATGACGCAACGTAGCGGCATGGCCTACGATATAACGCGTCTCGATCCACCGACGTCAACAACGCTGACGTCATCACTCGCTCCCCCCGCCAGCGCATCAATTACTTCGCTGACGCAGGCGAAAATGACGCTGTGGGCCGCCTGCATCGGCGGCTTCCTATTCCAGTTCGATCTCACCGCGCTGGCCGCGGCAAGACCCGAGATCGGCGCGGACCTCGGCGTTATCAGCGAAGCCTCGGCGTGGCTGATCGACATCTACAGTCTCGGGCTGGTGCTGGCATTGCCCGCGTCGGGCACGCTCGCCGACCGGTTCGGTCGCCGGCGCATGTTCACCACCGGCACGGTGCTGTTTGCCGCGTCCTCCGCACTGTGCGCGCTGGCGCCTTCGTTCGGCACGCTGCTGCTGCTTCGCGCCCTGCAGGGCATCGCAGGCGCGTTCCTGACCAGCGCGCAAATGGCGTTGCTCGCCCACGCCTATGTGGGATCATCGCGCGCCCGCGCCTTCGGCATCAGCGGCACCGTGATCGGCGCGTCGATGGTGGCCGGGCCGCCATTCGGCGCGCTCATCGCATCGACGCTGGGATGGCGCTGGATTTTCTGGATCAACCTGCCGCTGTGCGCCGCGATCCTGGCGCTGGTCGCCCGCGGTGTCGCGGAATCCTCAGATCCCGACGCCGCCGGGCGCAAGATCGACTGGCGCGGCTGCCTGCTGCTGGCGCTGGCGGCGGGCGGCTTCGCGGTGGTGCTGCTCGATGCGGAGATACTGGGCGGATGGTGGTCGGCGGGCGTGGCGGTTGTTACAGGTCTCGCTTTGCTCTGCGCCGTCGGCTTTGTCATCGTCGAGCGCAGCCACAATTATCCGGCCATCGACCTCATGCTGTTCCGGTCACGGCCGTTTGCCGCGATCTGCGTCACGGCCGCGGCGAGCGCGGCCGGCTACTGGTCGTTACTGGTGCACGTGCCGCGGCTGGCGCGCGGGCCGATGGGCCTCGATCCCGCCGGGGCCGGCCTCCTGCTCACCGCCATGACCGTGCCGATGCTGGTGCTGCCGCGGTTCGGCGCGCGCCTGGTATCACGACTGCCGGCGCAGCTGTTCTTTCCGCTCGGCCTTGTGATCGTCGGCGTTGCCGATTTCGGCCTGTCGCTGGCCGCATGGACGGACGGCGGCAACACTCTGATCGTCGTCGCGCTGATGGCCAGCGGTATCGGCTGTGCCTTGATTAATTCGCAGATCACCGCCGCCGCCATCAGCGCGGTGCCGGCGGGCCGCGCCGCGATGGCATCCGCGATCTGCGTCACCATGCGCCAGATCGGCTTCAGCCTCGGCGTCGCGCTGCTGGCCTGCCTGCGCCAGATCGACGACAGTCACGGCTTCAGCCTCGCATTCGGCGGCGCCGGCTTCGTTGCGATGGCGGCGGCAGCGATAGGCTCCCGGCTTTTTTGCACCGCAACAAAAACCTGAGCTATCGGTGGAGCGGAACGATTTTCATGTTTCAGCGTTGCGTCCAATTTTGACCTGAACAGGGAGATGTCCATGAGCGTACCCCGTCCCCTCGCCGACCAGCTTGGCGTCGTCGCCGCCTACGCATCCTTCGCCCTCGTCGGAGCCATCGTGTTCGGTGTGCTTTAGCACCCGCATTTGAAGGCCTAACAAACAGAATTGCAGCAAGAGCTCCGCGCCGTTTCGCACGGGGCTTTTGTTGTATCACGCTGCGCGGCTGGGGCGCCCGGTAAAAAGCGAATGGCGGATTGACAGCAGGGCCGCGGAGGGGATTCATGACCTCAGAATGGTATGTCAATCGGCCTGGGGACAGGCATCGGAGTGGGATGCCCGCAACAATCAAAACGACAGGAAACATCCATGCGCAAAATATTCGCCGCTGCGGTTGTCGCGATCATCTCCGTCGCAGCGCTGGCCGCACCCGTTCGTGCGCAGACCCCGATCAAGATCATGGTGGGCGGCATCGACAAGCAGATCTATCTGCCGGCCAAGCTCGCAGCCCAGCTCGGATTTTTCAAGGAACAGGGGCTGGACGTTGAGCTGTTCAACTCGACATCCGGCTCGCAGGCCGCGACCGCGCTGCTGGCGCGTGAAGTGCAAGGCGTCGTCGGCTTCTACGACCACACCATCGATCTGCAGTCGAAGGGAAAGTTCATCACCTCGGTGGTGCAGTTCGCCGTGGCTCCCGGCGAAGTGGTGCTGGTGAAGGCCGCCGACGCCGAGAAACTGAAAGATCCCGCCAATTGGAAGGGCCAGGCGCTTGGCGTCACCGGGCTGGGCTCGGCGACCGACTTTCTGACCCGCGCGCTGGCCGCCAAGGCCGGGTTGAAGGTGCAGGATTATTCGCTGGTACCGGTCGGCGCCGGCGACACGTTCCTGGCGTCGCTGCAACAGGGCAAGATCGTGTCCGGCATGACCACCGAGCCGACGGTCGCCCGCGCGATCAAGAACGGCAGTGCCAAGGTCGGGATCGACCTGCGAACCCCGGAATCCACCCGTGCCGCGCTCGGCGGCGACTATCCCGCCGCCTGCCTGTACATGGACCGCGCCTGGATGGAAGCCAACAAGGACACCGCGCAGAAAGTGGTCAATGTGATGGTCAAGACGCTGAAATGGATGAACTCGCATTCGCCGGAAGAGATCGCAGCCGCGATGCCGAAGGATTACTATGCCGGCGAGCTTGACCTCTACATTCAGGGATTGCGCGAAGGCCGCGCGCAATATTCGCCCGATGGCATGATGCCCGCCGGCGCGCCGGAATCGGTGCTGAAGGTGCTGACCAGCTTCTCGCCCAACCTGCAGGGCAAGACCATCGACCTCGCCAAGACCTACACCACGGACTTTGTGGTGAAGGCGAACGCGACGCATTGAGGCGTACGAAGGACTCACATTCGTCATTGCGAGGAGCCCTTGCGACGAAGCAATCCAGTCTTCGCTTGCGGCTTTCTGGATTGCCGCGTCGCTTCGCTCCTCGCAATGACGGTTGAAACAGCTTCATGCAACCACCGCTACCGAAGAATCGAAACTTGATCATGTCCGCAGCTCCCTCCGCCATCGAACTCAAACATGTCGCCCGCCGCTTCGTGACGCCCAATGGCGAATTGCTGTCGGCGCTGGAAGACTTTGACCTCACCATCGCGCCGGGGGAGTTCATGGCCATTGTCGGCCCGACCGGCTGCGGCAAGTCGACGACGCTGGGCCTGATCGCCGGCCTGGCGCGGCCGCAGGCCGGCGAGGTGACCTTGTTCGACAAGAAGGTCGATGGCGTCGACCGTCGCGTCGGCTTCGTGTTCCAGCAGGACGCGGTGTTTCCGTGGCGCGACGTGCTCGGCAATGTGATGGCCGGGCCGCTGTTTCGCGGCGTCAAGAAGGACCAGGCCGAAGCCGACGCGCGCGACTGGATCATCCGCGTCGGGCTGAAGGGGTTTGAAGGCCATCATCCGCACCAATTGTCCGGTGGCATGCGCAAGCGCGTGGCGCTGGCGCAGACCTTCATCAACAATCCGCAGGTGCTGCTGATGGACGAGCCGTTCTCCGCGCTCGACGTGCAAACCCGCGAGCTGATGCAGGAAGAACTGCTGCAATTGTGGACGCTGGCCAAATCCGCGGTGCTGTTCGTGACCCACGACCTCGACGAGGCGATCCTGCTGGCGGACCGGGTCGCGGTGCTGACCACGCGCCCGGCACGGGTGAAGTCGGTGCATACGATCGACCTGCCGCGACCGCGCGACGTGGCGACGCTGCGTTACGACGAGCGCTTCATCGCCATTGCACGCAAAATCTCCGACGATCTTCGCGAAGAAGTGCTTCGCGCACGGGCGGCACACTGACATGACCGAAACCAGCATCACATCACAGCCCGCCGAGCCGAAACTCGAAACCGCCGTCGAGCGGATGCGCCGCCATGACCGGCTGGTCCTGACCCTGCGTCTGGCCGTGCTGGTCTTCCTGATCGGCGGCTGGGAACTCGGCGTTCGCGTTGATCTGATCGATCCGTTCTTCTTCGGCCAGCCGTCCGGCATCGTCGTCAAGCTGATCGACTGGTTCCAGAACGGCACCTCGATCGGGCCCTTATGGAAACAGATCGCCGTGACCATTTACGAGGCCGGCGCCGGCTTCCTGATCGGCGCGGTGATGGGCATCCTGTGCGGCATCGCTCTGGGCCGCAACCAGCTATTGTCGGACGTATTTTCGATCTACATCAAGGTGGCGAACTCGATCCCGCGCGTGGTGCTGGGCTCAATTTTTATCGTCGCACTCGGGCTCGGCGCGGCGTCGAAGATCGCACTCGCCGTCGTGATGGTGTTCTTCGTGGTGTTCGCCAATGCCTTCCAGGGCGTCCGCGAGGCCGACAAGAACCTGATCGCCAATGCCAGAATTCTTGGCGCGAGCAACTGGCAGATGACCCGCGCGGTGGTGATTCCCTCGGCACTGTCCTGGATACTCGCCAGCCTTCACGTGTCGTTCGGCTTCGCGCTGGTTGGCGCCATCGTCGGCGAGTTTCTGGGCGCGCGCGAGGGCATGGGCCTGCTGATTGCAACCGCGCAGGGCTCATTCGATTCCAATGGCGTGTTCGCCGCCATGATCGTGATCGCCGTGGTGGCGCTGGTCGCCGAATGGCTGCTGACCACGCTCGAGAACCGGCTGCTGACCTGGCGTCCGGATGCCACGATCAACGAATAATGCCCCGCGACGGAGCTACGCCAGCCTTCGTTCCGCGCCGACCATCCACCAGTCGGCGATCAGCTTCTCGCGACCGCAAATCTGGGTCTTGATATCGGCGAAGGGGCGCTGCCGGCGCGGCAGCGCGCATTCCAGCAGCGCGACCGAACGGGCACCTTCATGGGCGTCGTCCGAGCCGCTGAAGCGATGCACGTCAAATCCGCGGTAATTCGGCATCATGTGCTGGAAGCCGAGATGAGCGAGCCAAGTGACCTGCAGCAGTTCGGCAGCCGCCAGCTCGATCCGGATCTTGCCCTCCGGAATCGCCCCCTGCTCAACTCCCGCGTCATACCCATTTCGCCAGCAGGCCTCGCCCAGCGCATTGCCGAACGCCCATAGCGGCGGCTCATAGGCTTCCTTGGCACGGGCATCGAGCATGGCGCCAATCGACGCGATACTGGCGGATACCGCATCGGGAACCGGCTTGCCCCGGCAGGCCAGATGCGACTGCGCGCCGCGCACGCTTTCCTGGGTGGCCTGTTCCAGACCACGCAGGCGCCCCTTCTCGAAGTACGACTTCGCACATGACCATGCCGAAGCCATCAACGCGAGCTGCAACACCAGCAATACCAAGAGAATGTCCACCGCCGACCCCCAACCAGCTAACCCCTGGTTGCAGTGTTCGTCAGATTAATTCCGTTTTGGTTAAGGAAGTGCGGAACCCCGGTAAACCACGGGAATATCGGACTGTATTTAGAACGTCGATAAAACGATCGCGCTCACCAGCTATAGCGCACCACACCCTTGCCGGCGTAGCTCCGGGTGAGCTGCGAGAATTCGCCGTCGAAAGTGCCGGCGACCGACATGCCGTTGTGCCATTTCACTTCGACCGAAGCCGTCGTCAGCGCGGCGTCACGCGCCGGTGTCGCGCCATTGACGACAAAGGTGGCGCCGGGCAGCGTCTGGAAGGTCGCGGTGACGTTGCGGTCGATATTGTAGTCATGCGCCCAGGCCCCGCGGCCGCGCAGCGTGACCATCGTCTCCCGTGCCGCGAATGATTTATCGCTGCGCAGACCGAGTTCGCTGCGCGAAGCCGTCACGCTCTTGGCTCCGTAGTTGAGAGCAAACGTATTGGCGGGAGCTTGAAAGCCCTCGGCATAACCCGGCATGTCGAAGGTGGTGAACTGTCCGGCCGCATAGGGTGTCAGACCGACACCCATCCATGGCGTCAGATAGCGATAGCCGGCTTCAACCCGGCCGGAATAGGAATTGGCGTTGAAATTTGCCCGCAGACGATCGCCGGAAATGGCCAGCACGCGGTCGGTGGTGACGTCCTGCCAGCCATAGGCCAGCGCGCCGAGGATGTAGGCCGGGCCGACATGATGCTTGACGAAGGCACCGGCCTGGAACAGGTCGCTGCGCCCGGAGCCCAGTCCGTTCGCCACCGAGAAATTGCTGCCGCCGCCGGCCAGCGCGAAGCCGGCAATGGTCTGGAGCGAAAACCGGTAGTCCGCGCCCACCGCAGTGCCATAGACACGGGAAGTCGCGCTGCTTGATCCCGCCGACGCGCTGCCATCGGTGGTCTGCGAACCGCCGAAGCCGGCGGCCCACACACTCCAGCGCGCGTCAAAGCCCGCGGTCAATGGCGCTGCCTTGGTGATCATCGCATGCGCGTCGCGTTCCGAACCCGACAGCTCGCGCCCGCCATAGGCGCGCGCGAGGTCACTGTCAGCGGCATAGGCGCTCGGCCCCGCCGACGCCGTTGACGGACCGCTGCGTCCCTCGACCGACGGATCGCTCAACACGCCCATGAACATGTTCATGGCATCGAAGGTGGTCTGCTGCGAACCGGCGCCAAGTTCGCCCGAGACCTGCGTCAGGCCCGTAGGCGTCAACGTCGCGAATACGGCGGGAATGCCGCCAGAGCGATTGAAATAGCCGGCCAGCGCATTCGACGCATTGGTCTGGTTGACGTTCAGCGATGCCGAACTTCCCATCGTCAGATTCAGAAACACATTGTTCGCATCATAGCTCAGATTCGAGCTGAAGCTGGCCGGCAGGTTGCTGTTGACCAACGCGCCGAAGGTACCGCTGACACCGCCGATAGAATTGACGATGACGTATTGCTTGGCCACATAGGATCCGGGCTCGAAGCTCGCATTGACCGTCGCGCCGCCCAGCGTCGCGACGCCAGTGACGTTGGTGCGGTCCGCCGCGGCGGGCGAGACCTGAACCATGTAGGTCGATGCCGCTGTGAAACTGAGGCTGCCTTGTACGTTCAGCGTGCCGATCGAATTGCCCGGCGCCAGCGCGCCGCCATTGATGGTGGTATTACCCACCGTGCCATTGCCGCCGAGCGCACCGCCGGCATTGACCGTGGTCATCGACGACGTCGCCGTCGAGCCGTTTACGGATAGCGTGCCGGCATTGACGATGGTCGCGCCGGTAAAGCTGTTGGCGCCTGACAGATTCAGATTGCCGGCGCCGGACTTGGTCAATGCGATTGCGCCGACGCCATCCTGGATGACACCGGAAAACACAGTGCTGGTCCCGTTGCTACCGGCCGTCAAAGTGATCGCGGCGGCGCCTCCATTGGTCACTGTACCGGCGCCCGCCAGCGAACCAGTCGCGCTGTTGAAGCCGTTGAGGTCGAGCAGCGCCGTGCTGGCGACGGTAAAAGCGCTACCGCTGGGCAGTGCACTGGCATTGCCGGCGCGCAGCGTGCCGCCATTCACGGTGGTCGAACCGCCATAGGTGTTGGCGGCCGAGAGCAGCAGCGTGCCGTCGCCCTCCTTGACCAGCGCGCCGGTCGAGGCGCCATTGCCGATCACGCCCTGCAGCGTGGTCGTGGTGCCGTTGGCAACATCGATGGTCGAAAAACCGGCGATCTTGAACGCCCGCGCGGCGGCGAGCGTCGTTGTCGCCGTCACGGCCAGTGCGCCACCGTCCAAGATGAACACGCCATTGTTCGATGCGCCGAGATTG
This sequence comes from Tardiphaga sp., assembly GCF_025356345.1. Lineage (GTDB taxonomy): Bacteria > Pseudomonadota > Alphaproteobacteria > Rhizobiales > Xanthobacteraceae > Tardiphaga. The sequence continues at coordinate 17,072 of NZ_JANXTC010000320.1, read as the reverse complement.
CCCGTCGAACTGATCGAGACTGTGCCCGCGCTGATGTTGACGTTGCCAATGAAGGTGTTGGTCGCAGCAAGTACCAGCGTGCCGGCCCCGGTCTTGTTGAGCGCGGTGTTAACGCCGCTCGTGGTCAGGCCGGTGCCACCGATCGTGTTGGCATAGGTGACGGTGCCGCCGGAGACGCCGATATTGGCCATCACGCCGCTGAGATAGATCGCTGCGCCCGAACCGGTGCCGGCTCCGCCGGCTGCGCCGTTGAACGCACTCGGGCCCGCGCCGACTCCGGCATTGCCGCCGACACCGCCTGTTGCGACAGCGCCACCGATCGGCGTATCGAGAATCGTCAGTGTGCCGCCGGTCGCGACATAGATTGCCCCGCCCAGCGCGCCGCCGCCGCTGCCACCGTAGCCGCCGTCGGAGCCGGGTCCCTGGCTGCCATTGTTGTTGGTGACGCCGTCGCCGCCCGCCCCGCCGTTGCCGCCATTGGCGTTGCCAGAGCCGCCACTGTTGTTCGTCGTATAGACGGTGCTGCCGGTGGTGCCGGAGCCGCCGCCGCCGCCGCCGCCATCGCCGGGTGCGGCTCCCGTGGTGCCGGTCGTGCCCTGGCCGCCGGCATGACCGCCGGTGCCGCCAGCGCCGCCGCCACCGCTGGCACCTCCATTGTTCGTAGCACCGCCAGCGCCCCCATTGCCGCCATTGACCGGATCGGCGGCGGCGTTCTGGGCGCTGCCGCCCGTACCACCGTTGCCGCCGGTGGCGCTACTGCCCGTGAAGGTGACCGATGACAGGGTGACATTGGCGCCGCTACCAACCAGCAAGCCACCACCGGCGCCAAGGCCGCCGCCGCCGCCGCCGCCCGAACCGTAGGACAGGCCGCCGCTGTAATATCCGTTCTGACCGTTGGCGCCACTGCCGCCGGCTGCCTTGGTATTTGTGACCGAGAGATCCGAAATATTGACGGTCAACGCGTTGGCACCGTTGACTTGGATACCCTGAAACGACGAAGCGCCGTCAATGGCCTGCGCGTTGCCGGTTATGTTGACGATGACGCCGGTGTTGGCGGCCTGCAGTTGCGCCAGCGAACTCGACAGCGTGAAACCGGCGGTGATATTGATCGTCGTGGTCGTGCCTGTGCCTGCCGCAGCCACTGCCGCGACGGCCGTATTCCAATCGGTCTGGTTGGCGACGTCGATCGCGTGCGCGTCGGTGACGGCCACCAGCGCCGAACAGCCCAACAGCGCCGCAAGCCACAGTGAGCGCCGGCTACCAGCACTCTTCGAGGCAATGGATTTCAATGACGATAGGCAAAACATTCGCGCCCCCGAAGCGAAGGTAAAATTCACGAAGATCGTATTGAAAAAATCTGACGAGGCGTCGCTCCGACACGCAAAGCCACGCGCATCTGATTAATAACATGTCGATTGAGAGAGTTAGATCGCTATGTTGTCAATACGACATTGCCTTACCGTCGAGATAAAAAACGGGTGTGCTCCTGCGCGCGGTAACTGGTTACTCCACGGGTATCAAAATAACTTTTTGGTGGACTCATTTGTGAGGTGTCAAATATCGGCGCCGGTCCGCCGGCCACCATCAGCGGCTGCACCGACTGACCGCTCCGAGGTCGCAAGAAGGAATTGATTCGGGTCTTTCATCGCCGCCGGAATTCCAGAGCTCCTGGTGATGGACAATGTGCGGTGCATCCGAGCCACGCGGCCGTGCCACGACATCATCGACGACACATTCCCTTCTGCGACGAAACCGTTTCTCCCGTCCGGCGAAAACCGGCTGAAGCATCGGTTGTGTAGTCATTCACCTAACGAAGCACCGCAACGGCGCTCGCAGGGCGCTCAAACAGAGAATGACCATGACCGACTTCATCAACCGAAAAATCCTCCACCGTAGCGCTGTCGCCCTGAGCGCGATGGCGATCGGCACGCTGGCCTTGACCGGCTCCGCCGCGGCCACGCCGCTACCACTGTTTCCGTTCTTCATGATGCCACCGGCGCAGCAGTCGCCGGTGCCGCTGATGCAATCGCCACAATCAGATGAAGACAACGCGGTGATCGAACAGCCGGCGCGGTTCCGGCGGCAGATCGTCAGCTACGCCAGCCGCGAGGCGCCCGGCACGATCATCATCGATACGCCGAACACCTATCTGTACTACGTCCTGGGCGGTGGTCAGGCGATCCGCTATGGCATCGGCGTCGGCCGCGACGGCTTCACCTGGTCCGGCGTGCAGACGGTGACCCGCAAGGCCGAATGGCCGGCCTGGACGCCGCCGGCGGAAATGATCGCGCGCCAGCCCTATCTGCCGCGCCACATGGCCGGCGGTCCCGGCAACCCGCTCGGCGCCCGTGCGATATATCTCGGCGGTACCATCTATCGCATCCATGGCACCAACATGCCGGAGACCATCGGCACCCAGGTCTCCTCGGGCTGCATTCGCCTGACAAATCAGGACGTGTCGGACCTGTATTCCCGCGTCAATATGGGCACCCGGGTGATCGTGCTGCCGATGGACCGCCGCACCGACAATGTCAGCGGCAAGCGTGGATAGGCTTTGGGTTACGCCGCGCGGATGTCGCCGAGGAAGCCGGCAACGTCCGATTTCAGCGCCACGGCCTGAACCGACATCGTATCCGCGGCATCACCGACCTCGCTTGCCACATGATTGGCCCGTTCCGCCGCTTCGCCGAGTTTCACAATACTGGATGAAATCTGGTTGGCAGCGGTCGCAACCTCCTGAACATTGCGCGCGATCTCGTTGGTCGCGCTGCCCTGTTGTTCGACGGCAGCTGCGATCGCCGACGTGATGCCGGTCATCTGTCCGATCACCGCCGAGATCGAGCGCACGCCGGCCACGGCATTGCCCGTGATACCCTGGATGTCGGCGATCTGCTTGGTGATATCATCGGTCGCCCGCGCCGTCTGCGTCGCCAGGTTCTTGACCTCCGACGCCACCACGGCAAAGCCGGCGCCGGCCGAACCCGCGCGCGCCGCTTCGATCGTCGCGTTGAGCGCCAGCAGATTGGTCTGGCTAGCAATGTTGCTGATCAGGGTCACGATCTCGCCGATTTTCTGGCTCGCCGTGGCCAGCCCGGCGATGGTCGCGTCAGCCTCTTCCGCCTTGCTCATGGCAACGCCGGAGATCTCGGAAGACTGGTTCATCTGCCGGCTGATCTCGGCGATCGAACTCGATAGTTGCTCCGTCGCGGCGGCCACCGTGCCGGCCCCGGTCGATGCCTCGCGGGCAGAGAGCGCCACTGTGCTGGCCTCGGAAGTACATCGCTGCGTGGCTTCGGTCATAGAGGATGCCGCATCGGTCATCCGCAAGGCCGCCGCTTCAGCAGCCGCCAGCGTGGTCCCAACTTGGCCATCAAAGGCTCGGCATTTCCGGTCGACGATATCAGCACGTCGGGTAATTCCGTCCTGCTCGACGGCGCGGGCCTCCACCGCGGCCTGATGGACGCGACCATTCTCGCGCAAGACCATCAAGGCCTGTTGCATGCGGCCGATTTCGTCGCCGTTGGTCAGTGTTGGGATGGCTGCCACGAAATCCTGCTGCGCCAGCCTGTCGATCGTGGCTGTCAACGCCTGGATGCGCTGACTGACACGGCGCCGCACGATCAGGAAACCGCCGGTCGAAAGCCCAAGTGCGACCAACAACACCAATACGTCGGTGAGCAGCGTCGCCGTCGCCCGGCTGGCCTGCTCGTCAGCGCGTTTTACCATCTGATCGAGCGCCACGTTGATCAGGTCGACCACATAGCCGGTGTTGACCGTGTTGAGCCTGCGCAGTTCTTCAATGCTCACTGTCGGCTTCTGTCCAGCCGCGAGCGCCGCGACGAGCGCGTTCACCACCTCCGCGGACGGACCGCTGAAGTTGGTATTGGCCACCTTGATCGAGTCGACCAACGCGCGCGGCGCAGTCGCACGCTCGGCCGCCTCCAGCACGAACACCCAGGCGCCGCCGGCGCGCGCCACTTCCTTCGACCAGGCGAGGACTTCCGGGGCCGTCATCGCCTTGCCGGCGGCTACCGGGACCTGAGTCATCAACGAGGCATTGCCAAGGCTGAGCCGCGCTGTCCATGCGGCACGCTTGATGGCGAGAAGATGATCGGTGACCGGATCGACCAGCATCAGCGACGCCTCCAGCAGGTCCGTGGTGGACAGAAGGGCATCCAGCATCGACTGCGAAGCTTTCGACCATTCTGCCAGCAGCTCCCCGTCACGCGCCGACTTCGATTGGCGCGTCGCCGTCGCCATCCGCGGCCATAGCGCCGCGGCGCCGTCATGTGCGACCTTGAGGCGGTCGGCGGCCTGCGTCATCTCCCTTGAATCGAGGGCCGCCAGCGCGGTCATGGCATCGCGATATCCGCCCTCGAAATCGGCACGCGCGCTGCCGATATCGGCAATCATCACGCTGGTGACGGGATCCTCGCCGACCAGACCAGCAATGCCCTTGGCACGGTCGAGCCGCATGCCAATCAGCGCACGAAACAGATGCTTGCTGACGACGGCCGAGGTTGCAATTCGTCGGGCATTCGAACTCGCCACAACCGCGTCAACGAGCGACGTCGAGCTTCGCACGACGAGCAGCACACCCATGGCGCCGATGATGAGACCCAACAGAGCTCTAATAGAAAGATTGCGAATCAATTTCACAAAAAAATCCTTCGACCCACCAATAATATGAGGCCGCATAGGTATATTTGTGCCGTCTTTCAAAAGCGTTAGCTTATTTAAGAAACATGCCGGAGGATCGGGCCGGCCGACCAGGTGATTGGCAGACGGCCGCTTATCCGCCTGCAAACTCGTTTTCCAAACCTTAGATAGCCTCTGCCTGCTGGCCGACCATTGGCGGCCCAGAGCGAACGCGCCATCTACCGGACGCCGCAAATGGTCGCGCGTGGCGGTCTGCGCCATCGGACACCCCGCAGCTTCAATTGTGACATTTTGCAGATCGCCGGAGCGACCGTCGGAGCCTTTGCCCGATGAACGCCTTGCTGTAACCTCCGCATTCCAATGAGCGGGGAAGCAATGCGTTTTAAAACGATCCTTATCGCGTTCGTGCTGGTCGCGACGTTCTTTGTCGGCGCCCTGAAGGTGATGGACTATCTATCGCCGCGCGGCGCAAGCTCGGCGCCAACACTGGTCGATGTGCCGCCGCTGCCAGCCGCTTCCCATACCTCCAGCATCATCGTTCCGGTGGCAATTTCGCTCAGCGCGATCCGCGATGCCGCCGACCGCGGCGCGCCACGAAACTTCAGCGGGACGGCCGCCAATCCGGCCCAACAGATTTTGCAGAACGCCGATATCAAATGGACGGCGGCGCGCGGACCGATCGCCGCGACGGGAGCCCAGGACACGCTGACGCTGTCGACGCCGCTGACCGGCACGCTGGACGTGACCGGCTCGCTCTCGACCGACGTTCGCGACGCGCTGGGTGGCGCGCTCGGCAACCTGCTCGGTGGCAATGTCGCCAAGCAGATCGGCAGCGTCAACATCAAGAACCTGAACGCTTCCGGCGAAATCCGCGGCAATGTCGTGGTCTCGGCGCGGCCGCAACTGGCAACGAACTGGCGGGTCGAGCCCAATCTCGCCGCGCTGGTCAATCTCGGCGATACCAGCGTGTCGATGGCCGGCGCGCGCATCAACGTGCCGGCGCAGGTCAAACCGGTGATCGACAAGGCCGTCAACGAGCAGGTCGCCGCTTTGCAGGCGCGGCTGCGCAATGATCCGGCGTTGGAGCAGAATGCGCGCCGCGAATGGGCCAAGCTGTGCCGCTCGATCCCACTCCATGGCGCCAGCGCGCTGCAGGGCCTTTATCTGGAGCTGAAACCGACCCGCGCGGTCGCCGCGCAACCGCATATCGACGCCACCCATGTGACACTGACGCTCGGGATCGAAGCCGAGACCAGGGTCACGGCGACGCAGACAACCCCGGATTGCCCGTTTCCGGCGACGCTGAACATCGTCCCGCCTGGCCCCGGCCGACTGGCCATCGGCATCCCCGTCGACATGCCATTCACCGAGATCAACAAGATCATCGACGCGCAACTGGTCGGCAAGACTTTTCCGGAAGACGGCTCCGGTGCGGTCGGCATTACGGTCAAGAAGGCCACCGTGGCCGCCTCGGGCGACCGGCTGCTGATCTCGCTGCTGGTCAACGCCAATGCCAACAAGAGCTGGTTCGGACTGAGCGGCGACGCCACCATACATGTCTGGGGCAAGCCGATACTGGATCCGGCCTCGCAGATCGTCCGGCTGACCGACATCGCGCTGGCGGTGGAATCCGAAGCTGCCTTCGGCCTGCTCGGCCCGGCGGCGCGCGCCGCGATGCCATTGCTGCAGAACGCGCTGGCGGAACGCGCCACCATCGATCTCAAGCCATTCGCCTCCAACGCACAGAAGAAGATCGCGGCGGTCGTCGCCGATTTCCAGAAGAACGAGGAAGGCATCCGCGTCGGAGCCGAGATCACCAGCCTCCGCCTCGGCGGCATCAGCTTCGACTCCAGGACGCTGCGGGTGATCGCCGAGGCCGACGGCGTCATCAATGTCGCGGTGACGGCGTTGCCGGGTCTGTAGCCTGTTCCGCCTTGCCGGGTCAGATGATTGCGGTCAGGATGGCTGAACTACCAAGCGGCAAAAGCCGCCAAAAAGTCTAGGGAGCCATCCATGAAATTCAGCACAGCCACCTGCGTGGCCGGCTTCGCCTTGGTCTTGTCGGCCACGGCGGCGCAGGCGCAGATTTCCGACGACGTCGTCAAGATCGGCGTCCTCACCGACATGTCCAGCCTCTATGCCGACTCCACCGGCAAGGGCTCGGTGGTCGCGACGGAAATGGCCGTCGCCGACTATGGTGGCAAGGTCAAGGGCAAGCCGGTGCTGGTGATCTCCGCCGACCATCAGAACAAGCCCGACGTCGGCGTCAACATCGCCCGCAACTGGTACGATAATGACAAGGTCGATGCGATCTTCGATGTGCCAACCTCATCCGTGGCATTGCCGGTCTCGGCGCTGACTCGCGAGAAGAACAAGATCCATATCAATTCCGGCGGCGGCAGCTCGGATATCACCGGCGCCGCCTGCTCGCCGAACACCGTGCACTGGACCTACGATACCTATGCGCTGTCCAATGTCGCCGGCAAGGCGATGGTTCAGCGCGGCGAAGACACCTGGTTCTTCATCACCGCGGATTACGCTTTTGGCGCGGCGCTGGAGCGCGATGCATCCAACATCGTCAAGGCCACCGGCGGCAAGGTGGTCGGCGGTGTCAAGCATCCGCTCAACTCCTCCGACTTTTCGTCGTTCCTGCTGCAGGCGCAAGCCTCCAAAGCCAAGGTCATCGCGCTCGCCAATGCCGGCGGCGACACCACCAACGCGCTGAAGCAGGCCGCCGAATTCGGCATCCTCAAGGGCGGACAGAAGATGATCGCGCTGTTGCAGGAAATAACCGACACCCATTCGCTGGGTATTCAGGAAGCGCAGGGACTGATCGCCACCGACGCCTTCTACTGGGACATGAATGAGGGCACCCGCGCCTTCTCGAAGCGCTTCAACGAGAAAGTCGGACACATGCCGACCATGATCCAGGCCGGGCTGTATTCAGCGACCATGCATTACCTCAAGGCCATCGAGGCCATCGGTACCGACGAGGCACCGAAGGTCATGACGCAGATGAAGGCGACCCCGATCCACGACTTCTTCGCCAAGAACGGCAAGATCCGCGAGGACGGCCGCATGGTGCATGAGATGTATCTGTTCGAGGTCAAGAAGCCCTCGGAATCGAAAGGCGAGTGGGACCTGTACAAGCTGCTGGCGGAAGTTCCCGGTGACGAGGCGTTCCGGCCACTCGACAAGGGCGGCTGTCCGCTGGTCAAGGATAAGTCCTGACATCATCAACGAAGATGAGCGCGTCCGGAACCGGACGCGCTCATCTCAATGGGTCAGAAGATCAGTCTAGTTCGTGGTGAATTTGAACTCGGGCAAGGCCTTCAGCTCATCCTTGGTCGCGCCACTGAGAACAGCGTGGTCGGGATACCAGGGATTGGGCTTCGCGGCGGGCGCCGGGGTTGCGGGAGCTGCGCCCGTGGTCGTGCTGCTCGGCGAGGCCGGACGGTTGCCCGTTGCAGCGGCCGATACAACCGGCTCGGTCACGAACTTGACCTTGTCATACGGCACCGCGATCAGCCGTTCACCGACCCCGAGAAAACCGCCGACACCAATGACGGCAGCCTTGATATTGCCGGCCTTGTCGGTGAGCAGATCATTGATCGAACCGAGGCTTTCATTGGCTTCATTGTAAACGCTGAGGCCGACGACCTTGGAGGCTCGCCAATTGCCATTATAGTTTGCGTCAGAGGCCGTCACGGGAGCCGCGGCCGGCGCCGTGGTAGTGGCCGATGGGCTCTGTGCGAATGCGGTCGAGGTCAGCAGCGCCGATCCAAGCAGACCAGCTGTCATATATTTCCTGAACATACATTTCTCCTGTTGCGAGTGACGCAGAAGAAACGCGACGATATCAACTCGGTTCCGGTTCCCGCCAAATTGTTGACGTCCGGCGACCGGACATCCACATCTTCGATCGGGTAATAGCGAAAAGTAGCCCGGAGTAACGACCGGAGGTGCTCGGCTATGTGGTGTAGTCGATCAACAGCGCCGAATACGACGCCTGACTGCTGGCCGAGGCCGACGACGTACCATTGGCGCTGTACAGGCTGGAGCTGGAGGTCGCCTGGGATTGCTGCAGAGAGGCAATGAATTTCTGCAGAATATCATTGGCGTCCGTGGTGCTGCTGTCCGTGGACGACGCACTATCGGCGGAGGTGGTGCCGTCGGACGGCGGCGGACCGCCGGGAGGCGGGCCACCAGCCCCGCGCGCTCCATTCGCGCCGCCGGCAAAAGCGGACTTGAACACGTCTTGCAATTCAGTGGCCTGATCGGCGGTCAGCTTGCCGCTGGACACTTCGCCGGCGATCAGATCGTTGATCTTGGACTTGAGGTCATCCGGCGACGCCTTCGCCGAGGTACCTGACTGCCCCGATTTACCGGCCTGCAGTGACGAGTCGATGTCGGTGAGCGCGGAAGACAGCGCGTCCTGATCGGCCGTAGAAATCTTTCCTGACGTGATTTCGGCTTGCAGCTCCTGCTGCAGCTTCTGAAGCGGTGTCTGGTAGGAGCTGCTGGATGCAGCCGAGATCGAGGTCATGGGAAGCTCCAAGGTGCTTGAGACGCTTCCACATTCCGTTAACGATATTAACGAGGTCTTTTTATTGCCTTGCTGACATGTTGCAGCATGTTGCCCATTCGGGTTCAGCAATAGTCCGAAACAAAAAACTTCGGCAGACGACTTCAATCCCGGCCAAAAGGGTCGCCATGGCAATTTCTCCCAATATCCTGGTCGTCGAAGATGACCGCGAGACTCGCACGCTGATCGCGAAGTATCTGCGTACCAATTCCTGCAACGTCACCACGGCGGCCGACGGTCGCGAGATGGAGAAGGCGCTGGCCGACCAGCGGATCGATCTGATGATCCTCGACGTGATGCTGCCCGGCGAGGACGGCCTTAGCCTGTGCCGCCGGGTTCGCGCGGAATCGCAGTTGCCGATCATCATGCTGACCGCGCGCGGCGAGGATGTTGACCGCATCCTCGGCCTCGAAATGGGCGCCGATGATTACCTGCCAAAACCGTTCAATCCGCGCGAATTGCTGGCCCGCATCAACGCGGTACTGCGCCGCCAGGCCACCGCCCTCAACGCCAGCGCGACGCCAAGCGCCACCGCGCTGTCCTTCGCCGGCTGGCAGATCGATTTCCGGCTGCGCGAGCTGCGCAACCCGGCCGGTGCGCGCGTCGCGATGACGTCGGCCGAATTCGACCTGCTGCGTGCCTTCTGCGAACGCTCGGGACGGGTGCTGTCGCGCGAAAGCCTGCTCGATCTGACCCAGGGCCGCAATGCCGGTTCGTTCGAGCGCAGTATCGACGTGCTGGTCAGCCGCATCCGGCGCAAGATCGAGGCCGACCCGCAGGATGCCACCCTGATCAAGACGGTGCGATCGGGCGGCTATATGTTCACGCCGACCGTGGAAGCCATAGCCGTCGCCACCACCAACTGATCAAGACCGACGGACATGAAGCTTCTCGACGTCGTCAATCTCCGGCGGATCAGCGGCCAGATTGCCGCGCTGGTGGTGGTTTCCATCATCGCGATCCATCTGATCGTCACCACTACTTTCATGCTGTTTCAGCCGGATCCCAGCGATCAGAGGTTTGATCGCGGCCATGGCGAAATCGTCGCGCTGGTCAGACTGCTCGCTGCGACGCCGGCGGCCGAACGGCCCGCGACGCTGCGGATCATGGCGCGGACCTTCCCGCAATTCGATATCCAGACGCTGTCGCCCGCCACCACAGCCGTTGTCGACGACAGCGCGAACTATCCGCAACGCAGCCTGCATCGGCTTCTGGAGGGTGTCAGCCTGTTGCGCATCTCCGGCGAGCCGCGCGACCGGCTGGGGATCGCGCTGCCGGATGGCGAGTTGATTTCGCTGAACATAAAGCCGGAGCGCCATAATGGCCCGTTCTGGGGCGGCCCCTGGTTCATGACGCTGCTGTTCGTGGTTATCAGCCTGACCCTGCTCGGATTATGGGCAGCGCGGATGCTGTCGGCACCACTATCCTCATTTGCCAAGGCCGCGGAAGATTTCAGCCTCAATGGCGCCGCCGAACCACTGCCGGAGCGCGGGCCCGAGGAGATCCGATCGGTGGCGCGTGCCCTGAACCGGATGCGCGAACGCATCACGGTGCTGATCGATGACCGAACCAAGATGCTGGCGGCGATCAGCCATGATCTGCGCACGCCGATCACCCGGCTGCGGCTGCGCTCGGAATTCATCGAGGACGACGGCCATCGCCGCCACATGCTGCGCGACCTCGACCAGATGCGCTCGATGCTCGAAGCCGTGCTGTCGTTCCTGCGCAACGACCGCAAGCTCGAGGCACTGACACTCACCGACATCGCCACCACGTTGCAGCTGATCGCCGACCAGTTCGTCGATGTCGGCCATGCCGTGACCTATGAAGGACCATCGCATGCGATGGCGATGGCCCGCCCCGACGACCTCCATCGCGCCGTCACCAATCTGGTCGAGAACGCCATCAAATTCGGCGCCGAGGCCAACATTCGGCTGACGGTCTCCGCCGCCGGATCCAGCATCGATGTCGCCGATGATGGGCCGGGAATTTCCGACCCACAGAAGAGCGCCATGCTGCAGCCCTTCGTGCGCGGCGACGACGCCCGCAACATGGACCATCAATCCGCTGGCTTCGGCCTCGGCCTGTCGATCGCGCGGGCGGTGGCGCTGGCCCATGGCGGCGAACTGACGCTGAACGACCGCCAGCCGCACGGGTTGATCGCGAGAATTACCCTGCCGCCGCGCGAGCCAGCCGTGGCGACGGCCTGAGCCTATGTGAGATCCGGCTGGACCGCCGGCGACCGCGTATGCGACGCGCCGGCGCGGCGAAGATGGATGGTCGCGATCTCGTCACTATAGACCTTCTCCCAGCCATCGACGCGATCGAGCAGTTTGGTTGCCGCGCTCTGCGTCCGCAACAAGGTCGCCTCGATCTTGTAGTCCGCTAGCAAACGGAACAGATCGTCGGGATCGGCGAGCCCGCTGGCATTGTTGTGATCGACCATCAGCTTCTCACCGAACAGTTCGGTGCGGCCATCGATAAAGGTCGGCACGCCGCTGGCGATCAGATAGCCGCCAAAATCATAATCGTTGAACACGCGGCTGAGATGAAGTTTTTGAAGTTCGATGACCGCCGCCACCGGCGAATTGCGCAGGTCCGGGGTAAAGCGCCGCGTTGATGCGACCAGAATGGTCGCAGCCATCACGCAGATCGCAACAGCAGCGATCAGAAGGCGCCGCGGCGGCGTGACCGCCGCGCTGTCACCGCGACCGATCTGGGCCGCCAGCGGGCCGGCCAGCACCAGCGGTGCCAATAGCGCCAGCACCTCGGCATTGCGCACGTGGCTGAGCGCCATGAACACGAAGCCGAGCACCAGAACGATACGCATCGGCGGCAATGTGACGCCGCGCCACAGCACCAGCGCGAAGGCGATCAGCACCGTCAGTTCGAGCGGGCCGGCATGGCCGAAATTCGCCGCCCGCCACTCGCCGATCAAAGCGAGCGCCTGCCCGAGATTGAGAATACGCCGCGCCGCCAGCAACGACTCCCAGCCATAGGGTGTCAGACAGCACGCCACGAGCGCCGCCAGCCCGAACGTCGCCCATCGCAGCAGCAGCGATCGCTGCGCTGCCGCGGGAGTTCTCCAGATCGCATCGAGGCCGATCGGCGCCATCAGCGCGAGGCCGAGCACGAAGCCGCCATGCAGATTGGCCCATAGCGCCATCAGCGGCAACAAGGCCCAGGACGGCGCGCCGCGGCGGTCCATCGCCGCCACCAGGCCCGCGACCCATGCCACCATGACCGGCATCGCCAGCACATGCGGCCGCGCCAGCAGATGCGGAAACATCAGGGCGATCGCCACCGCGACAAACACCAGCGTCGCATTGCTGGTCAGTCGCTGGCTGAGAAACCGCGCCAGCATTGCAAAGGTGGACGCGATCGCGGCGGCGGTGAGCACCACTGGCCCGGCCCAGCCAAAGGCGCGGTAGGTGGCGCCGAACAGCAATTGCGCCAACCACTGCGTCGAGATCCAAGGCTGGCCGTTCATCGTGAACGAGTAGACGTCGGTGCGCGGCACCGCGCGGTGATCGAGTATCCATTGTCCGACTACAACCTGCCAGTAGGTGTCGGGGTCATTGAGCAACGCATTGCCAGCCGCGAGCATCAGTGCGTAAGTGCCAAGGCCGACAGCCAGCGGCAGCAAGCCATGCAATGGCCTGCGGATTTCGACGGCGTGGGTGGCGGACATCGTCATCGGGCGCTCGTACGGAAAACAATGGGTTGCCGGCCGATCCAACCATGGCCAGGCATAATTCTTGGTAAACCCGGCGGTATGTGCCAAAGCTCGCCACACAAAGGCAGGATTTGCGCCCTAAGCGACAATAATTGATTCTGCGTGATTAGGCTGGCTGAAAGGCTACGGGCTGCAAATGGCAGCCGGATTTGAATGCCCTGAAACGTCGAGACCCCTTGATGAAACGTTCTCTTTGGCTGGCGACAACACTGGCTCTCGCCGCCGTTCCCGGAACCGCCTTTGCCGAGAACCGAGCCGACTATGATGCGATAATCTCCACCCACGCCAAGGCCAACGGCGTACCGGAAGCGCTGGTGCACCGCATCATTGTGCGCGAGAGCAAATACCATGCGGCGTTGATCGGCCGCGGCGGCACGATCGGCCTGATGCAGATCAAGCTCGCGACCGCGCGCGGGCTCGGTTACACCGGCACGGCCGAAGGGCTGCGCGATCCCGACACCAACCTGACTTACGCCGTGAAGTATCTGGCTGGCGCGTTCCGTGCCGCCAATGGCGACCACAACCGCACGGTGTCGTATTACGCCGGTGGTTATTATTATGCTGCCAAACGGCAAAGCCAGCCTTCCAGCCCGCCGCACCAGCCAATCTTTGCCAAAAATGCCGACAAGCCGGCCGAGTCGGCAATTGCCGGTGCCAATGCGCAGGTTCCTAAGCCCTGAGCCGAGCCATTCAGGCGGCGTGCGTTGACACTCCGGCGCATCAGCTTACATTGCAATCGTTCCGAGGGGAGCTCCGACGAGGAGCTGAGATACCGCAAGCTGGCACTCTTCATCCGAAGAGACGTGCGAGACCGCGGTGACCCTTTGAACCTGATCCGGGTCATGCCGGCGAAGGGACAGGGATGTTACAGAATACGCAAACTGCGCGTGGGGATTCCCCCATAGCCGTGATCGGCGCCGGCATTGCCGGCGCTTGGCAGGCACTGACCTTCGCCAAGGCGGGCCATGCCGTGACCTTGCATGAGCGCGGCGACGCAAGCATGCAGCAGGCCACCAGCCATTGGGCCGGCGGCATGCTGGCGCCGTGGTGCGAGGCCGAAGTGTCCGAGCCGGTGGTCTCCCGCCTCGGCCTGCGGGCGCTGCAGCTGTGGCATCAGGAAATTCCCGATACGCCGTTCAACGGTTCATTGGTCGTCGCACATGCGCGCGACCGCGCCGATTACGAGCGCTTTGCCAAAATGACCGCGGGACACCGCCGGCTCGACGCCGCCGCGCTGGCTGACATCGAGCCGTCGCTGGAAGGCCGGTTTCGCAACGCGCTGTTCTATCCCGACGAAGGCCATGTTGAACCGCGCCGCGTGCTGCCGCAGCTGCATGCACAGATCACCGCCGCCGGCGGCGTCATCAAGTACAACAGCGAACAGCGGCCGCGGGATCTCGACGGCATCGTGATCGATTGCCGCGGGCTCAGCGCGCGCGACCAGCAGCCGGCACTGCGCGGCGTCAAGGGCGAGATCGTGATCGTCGAAACCGACGAGGTGCAGTTGTCGCGCCCGATACGCCTGATGCACCCGCGCTGGCCGCTTTATGTGATCCCGCGCGACGGCAACCGCTTCATGCTCGGCGCCACCTCGATCGAGAGCGAGGACCAAGGCGTCAGCGTCCGCTCGGCGCTGGAGCTGCTTGGCGCCGCCTATGCTGTGCATCCGGCCTTTGCCGAAGCAAGGATCCTCGAATTCGGCGCCGGCGTGCGCCCTGCCTTTCCCGACAATTTGCCGCGGATCGCGGTTCAGCAACGGCGCATCTCGGTCAACGGGTTGTATCGCCATGGCTTCCTGCTGGCGCCGGCGCTGGCGGAGCTGACGCTGGCCTATGTGCAGCGCGGTGAGATCGACAATGAGGTGATGCAATGCGCGTGATCATTAATGGCGAACATCGCGACGTCCAGGCGTCGCATGTCGACGCGCTATTGTCCGAACTCGACTACGAGGGCAAGCATTTCGCGATCGCGCTGAATTTCGACGTGCTGCCGCGCAGCGTCTGGGCGCAGACGGCGTTGAAAAATGGCGACGAGATCGAGATCATCACGCCCCGGCAGGGAGGTTAGTTCGTTGGTCGATTTTTACGGCAAGACCTTTGCGTCGCGGCTGCTGATCGGTACGGCGCTGTACCCGTCACCGGCCATCATGCAGGACTCCATCCGCGCCTCTGGCGCCGGCATCGTCACGGTATCGCTGCGCCGCGAATCCGCCGGCGGCAAGACCGGCGACGCGTTCTGGTCACTGATCCGGGAACTCGACGTCGCGGTGCTGCCCAACACCGCCGGCTGCCGCAGCGTGCGCGAAGCCGTCACCACCGCCAAACTGGCGCGCGAATTGTTCGGCACCTCATGGATCAAGCTCGAAGTGATCGCCGACAACGACACGCTGCAGCCCGATTTGGTCGGCCTCGTCGAAGCCGCCGCGATCCTGATCAAGGACGGCTTCGAGGTGTTTCCCTATTGCACCGAGGATCTCAGCGTCGCGCTGCGGCTGGTCGATGCCGGCTGCCGCGTGGTGATGCCGTGGGCGGCGCCGATCGGTTCGGCGCGCGGCATCATCAACCGCGATGCCTTGAAACTGATGCGCGACCGGCTGCCGGACGTCACGCTGGTGGTCGATGCCGGCCTCGGCGCACCCTCGCATGCGGCCGAAGCCATGGAGCTCGGCTTTGACGCCGTGCTGCTCAACACCGCGATCGCCAAGGCCGCCGATCCGGTCGCGATGGCCAACGCGTTCCGGCTCGGCGTCGACGCCGGCCGCACTGCTTTCGAGGCGGGCCTGATGGGCGCGCGCGATTTCGCTTCTCCCTCCACTCCAGTCCTTGGGACCCCGTTCTGGCATGCCGTATCCTGACCGCTTCTACCCCGTCGTCGACAGCGTCGCGTGGGTCAAACGCCTTACGGCGCTCGGCGTCGGCACCGTGCAGCTTCGCGCCAAGGATCTCGATGATGCGGCAGCGACGACGCTGATGCGCGAGGCGCTGGCGGTAACGGCCGGCACCTCGACAAAGCTGGTCGTCAACGACTACTGGCGGGTGGCGATCGACATTGGCGCCAAGCATCTGCATCTCGGCCAGGAGGATCTCGCCGTCGCCGACCTCGCCGCGATCCGGCGCGCGGGCCTGACGCTCGGACTGTCCACCCATGACGACGAAGAGCTTGAAGTCGCGCTGCGTGCCGCGCCGGACTATATCGCGCTCGGCCCGGTCTTTCCGACCACGCTGAAATCGATGCGTTTCGCGCCGCAGGGCATCCCGAAACTCACCACCTGGAAGCAGCGCATCGGAGACATCCCGCTGGTGGCGATCGGCGGCATCAAGTTCGAACAGGCCACCGAGATCTACGCCGCTGGCGCCGATTCCATCGCCGTCGTCAGCGACGTCACCCAGAACACAGATCCCGACGCCCGTGTGCGCGCCTGGCTCGGCCAGAGCGCGGAGGCGGCGTGATGCGCACCACTTTCTCCACGTCATTGCGAGCAGCGCCTTGGCGGCGAAGCAATCCAGAAGGCCGGAAGCGAAGACTGGATTGCTTCGTCGCTTCGCTCCTCGCAATGACGAACGCGACGACATTCAAGAACGACATCTCACCGGAGGCCACGTCATGAACATCCGCTCCAACCCCGACACCACCTTGCCCGCGGTCACTACCGGCAGCTTGCCGTCGTCGCGAAAAGTCTACGCGATCCCGGAAAGCGCGCCGGACCTGCGGGTGCCGATCCGCGAGATCATGCTGAGCAAGGGCGCCGGCGAGCCGGACCTGCCGGTCTATGACACGTCGGGTCCCTACACCGATCCGAACGTCATCATCGACGTCAATGCAGGGCTGGCGCGCCCGCGCGCAAAATGGGTGATGGAGCGCGGCGGCGTCGAGGAATATGACGGTCGCGACGTCAAGCCGGAAGACAATGGCAATGTCGGCGCGGCGCATGCCGCCAAATCCTTCACCGCCTACCACAGACCGATGCGTGGCGTCGGCGATGCGATGATCACGCAGTATGAATTTGCCCGCGCCGGCATCATCACCAAGGAGATGATCTACGTCGCCGAGCGCGAAAATCTGGGCCGCAAGGTGCAGCTCGAGCGCGCCGAG